>CP091034.1:3722500-4022500 GCA_039725955.1 Sinorhizobium sp. B11 | reverse complement strand
GATGCGCCTGGACTATGTCAGTGACCATCTCAATGTCGTCGCCGACCTGATCAAGGACGGATATCCGATGCGCGGCTATTTTGCCTGGAGCCTGATGGACAATTTCGAATGGGCGGAAGGCTATCGCATGCGTTTCGGCCTCGTTCATGTCGATTATGGAACGCAGGTTCGTACGGTCAAGAAGAGTGGCAAGTGGTATCGCGAGCTCGCCAGCCAGTTCCCTAAGGGCAACCACAAGGCCGTTTGAGGCCAAGCATTTCGGCAGGGCATCGATGCCCTGCCGTTTCAGATCGCGTTCAACGTCTTTGCTGCAGCGAGACGTTTTCTTCTGCTCAATTTCCGCCCGTCGCGGAAATTGAGGGCAAGTAGCGTCAACTGCGTGGATCCGGCCAGCAGTTCAAGGGTCTGCATGGCGTAGAAAACACCGTCAAGCAGACCTTCATCCGCGCGACGGTAGAGCAGGATTGCCAGGGGCAAGAGGACCAGCAGCCCGTTTGCGGCGATGATCTTCATCCGCCAGCGCTTCCTGTCGATAGCCGGCGAATGGCGGCCACGGGCGAGCGAAAAGCCGCTGCCGCCAGTAATTGCGAGCGCCGGGATCAACAGACAGAGACCGGCAAGAATTGCTTTCTTGACGGCAAGAATTGCGGACGCATCCAGAAGAAGCTCGGAGGTCAGCGTTGCGGTGAGAAAACCCGCAATCAGGATCATGGCAATTGTGCCCGCGCCGGCATGAACGAAGGTTTTCATTTCCGTTCCTCGCTTTCCGTGGCGTCCAGCGCCAGCCTTTGGTCGAACCTGCTCAGAAGATCGAGTGCCGCCTGTAATTCCGGTGCGTCTAGTCCGCTGGCCAGCGCATTGGCCCAGCCGGTATGAAGCGCTGATATCTTCGCGTAGCTCTCAGCGCCCTGCGGCGTCAGCACATAGAAGGGCGAGCGCTGATGGCGCGGGTTGGGCCGCCTTTCGACGAAGCCGTCTTCCTCCAGCTTGTTTACCTGCTTTTGGGCTCCCTGACGGGTCATGCCCATCATCTCCGCGATGGCGGGAACCGCGACATGACCGGAAGACAGCGAGATCGCTCCGAGCACCTGCCAGCGGGCGCTCGTGAGGTTGAGCGCTGCGCCGAGCCGGTCGCCACCGTCCAATAGTCGTCCGTTGATGCGGAAGATCATCAGCATGATATCCGTCAGCAGGTCTGCTTCGATCGTCCGCTTCAATATGCCGTTCTCCATCTGCATTATGGAAACCAGTTACCATTATTGGAAACCGGTTGTCAATCTGCAAAAACATGCGGCATTCGAGTAAATCCTGAGCCGGATTCTCGATTGTTCTCATGATTTTAAGCGTTTCTTGACCCTTGACTGCGAAGATTTCTGGAACTGGGAGTTGTGTGAGTTGCCGGCAGTCTTGATGTCAAAAAACAATGGATCGGGTTTAGGCCGCCATACCACGGTCACTGGCGTGCTTTTTTCCTTCGCGGTCATTGTTGCTGTTGTCACCATCATGGTTTTGACGGCGCTGGAACGCGTCTCCGAAAATGCCAATGTGCTCGACGACGAGCGTTCGCGCGAAACCACCGTCGGCGCACTCAAGACCTTCGAAGACCAGCTTGCCGCGACGCTTGACGATTATGCCGCCTGGGATGATGCGGCTGCCAATGTCTACGCGCCGGAGGGCATGGCGTGGACGGTCAGCAATTACGGCGAGATGTCCCTTAACAGCCCTCTCTTCGACATGGCTATCGTCATTGATGACCAGAAGAAAACCGTCATGGCCTATCAGGACGGTTTGCCAATGCAGATGTCGGTAGACGATTTCTTCTCCCCCTCGCTTTGGCGGCTTCTGGACAAGGTTCGCGCACCTGATGCCGGCGAGAAGCCGCAGGCCACCGGTTTCATCAAGACTGCCAGGGGTATTGCCGCTGTCGGTATCGCGCTTGTGCGGCAGAAGTCGGGTGAGCTTGATATGCCCGACGGTCAGCATCGCTATCTGGTTTTCGCCCGGCATCTCGACGAGGACAAGATCTCCGCTCTCGGCACGACTTACGTGCTGAACGGGTTACGACTGGTGCCCGCAGATTTTGCCGCGGCCTATTCGGTGGAAATTGCAGACCCTGCTCGGGCGGTTCTCGGCAAGCTAGTCTGGGTGTCGCGTTCGCCCGGCGATATTGGTTACGCGCAGGTGAGGCCCATGGTCATCCAGGCGCTTGGTCTTGTCGGCCTGTTCTTCGTCGTCCTCCTCATAATCGGTTGGATGACCGGCCGGCGGCTGAAGGCGGAGGAAAACAGCGCGCGTGAAGAAGCACTTCGAGATCGCTTGAGCGGTCTTTCCAACCGCGACGGCCTGGGGCTTGCCGTCGACCGCTTCGTTGCGGAAGCCCGGCAGACGAAGCGGAACGTGCTGCTACTCTATCTCGATCTCGACGGCTTCAAGGAAGTCAACGACAGCTACGGGCACGGCACCGGCGACCAGTTGATCCGCGCTGTCGCGGCAGGACTGGACGTGCTGATCCCCGAGGACGCGGTGCTCGCCCGCATCGGCGGTGATGAGTTTGCAATCGCTTTCCTTTCGGATGCGGAGAATGCGGCCGCATTGCAGCTTGCGGAGCAGATCCTCGATTTCCTTGCTGAACCGCTCGAAGTCGGCCGCCGTATCGTCGTGGTCGGCGCCAGCATCGGCATTGCCATGTCATCGCTCGGTTCGATCGCCCGGGAGGAGCTGGTACGCCGCGCCGACCTCGCCATGTACAAGGCGAAGGAGGCCGGCCGCGCCCGCATGACACTTTACGATCCGGCCATGGATACCGATCGCGCGCAGCGCAACGCGCTGGAGCTCGATCTGCGCATGGCGATCGAAAGCGGCGATCTCACGCTTGCCTATCAGCCGCTCGTCGATGCCGCGACGCATGAGATGAATGGCGTGGAAGCGCTGGTGCGCTGGAACCGGCCAGGCCACGGTCCGGTTTCGCCCGAGGTTTTCATTCCGATCGCCGAGACCAGCGGGCTCATCGAATCCCTCGGCCTTTTCGTACTGCGCAAGGCCTGCGAAACGGCAAAGCAGTGGCCGGAACTGAAGATCTCGGTCAATGTTTCACCGGGCCAGTTCCGCAATCCGGCCTTCACCGACTATGTTCGCTATGTGCTGAAGCAGACGGACATCGAGGCCAGCCGCGTGACGCTTGAGATCACCGAAGGCTACATGATCCAGAATCCGCAGCGCACGCGCCAATCGATCGAACGATTGAAGTCGCTCGGCGTCAAGGTGGCGCTCGACGACTTCGGCTCCGGCTTTTCTTCGATCGGCTATTTGCGGCAGTTCGGCTTCGATCGCATCAAGATCGACCGCTCACTCGTCACCGATATTACCGGCGACAGCCGGCAGCGCGAGATGCTGCAGGCGACAGTAGCACTTGCCCGCGCGCTGGATATTCCGGTCACGGCCGAAGGCATCGAGACGGAAGAGCAGGCGGTTGCGCTGCGCCTCTTTGGCTGCGACAGTCTGCAGGGCTATTTCTTCGGCAAACCGATGACTGCCGACCACATCAATGACCGATTGCAGGAGCATCGCGAAGCACGGGTCCTGCGCCGGATCGCCGGCTAACCGTCGCGTTATGTACCTATGTGCTTCTGTCCGCGTTTCTTGGCGAGTGCGATCTGGTGCTGGCGCTGACGATAGCGCAGGCGGTCTTCTTCGCTGCGGCTGTGATAGCAATTGCTGCAGGAAACGCCTTCCTCGTAATAGGGCGAGGTGACTTCTTCTGCCGTGATCGGGTTGCGGCAGGCATGGCAAAGCTTGTGTTCGCCTTGCTTCAAGCCATGCTCGACTGAAACCCGCTCGTCGAAAACGAAGCAGGCTCCATCCCAGAGGCTTTCTTCCTGTGGCACTTCCTCCAGATATTTCAGGATGCCGCCCTTGAGGTGATAGACCTCTTCGAAGCCCTGTTCCTTCATGAAGGCCGTTGCCTTCTCGCAGCGGATGCCGCCGGTGCAATACATGGCGATCTTCGGCTTGTTATGGAGGCCGGGATTATTGCGCACCCAATCCGGAAACTCGCGGAAGGTTTTGGTCTTGGGGTCCACGGCGCCGCGGAAGACGCCGATTGCCGTCTCGTAGTCGTTGCGGGTGTCGATGACGATCGTATCGGGATCGGAGATCAGCGCGTTCCAATCAACGGGATTGATATAGGTTCCGACCACCTTATTGGGGTCGATATTCTCGACGCCCATGGTGACGATTTCCTTTTTCAGCTTCACCTTCATCCGCAGGAAAGGCATTTTGGAAGCATGGCTTTCCTTGTGCTCGAGCGCGGAAAATTCCGGCTGGGCACGCAAGAAAGCGAGCACGGTCCGGATGCCGGCATCCGGACCTGCAATCGTCCCGTTGATGCCTTCATGGGCGAGGAGCAGCGTGCCCTTGACGCCATTCTCTTCACAGAGCGCCTGTAGCGGCGGCTGCAGGCTTTCGTAACGCGGCAGCGAGACGAAATGGTAAAGTGCGGCCACGAGGAACGGGCTTGTCTGGATCGCATTGTCGGTCATGGGCGTGGAAATACAGAATATGCCGGGCCTGCGCAATGATATTACGCAAGTCCGCTGCCGTGTCGCCATAGTCTGTCAGCGCGCTTTCCATTCGGTATAGGAGCGCATGCCGAAAGCGGCATCCGGTTCGTCATCGAGCACGCTCAGGAATTCGATGGAGTGTCCGTCGGGATCGTTGAAATAGAGTGACAACGCCGGCACCCAACCGATGACGATCGGTTCGGTGACTGGCTCCCCGTGAAAGCCGTGTGGCGTCAGGCCCTTGCCGATAAGCAGCGCCGGCGCCTGCATCATTTCTTCCTGCGACAGGCGGAAGGCCAAGTGCAAGCGCATCTTCAAGGGGCCGGTGCCAGTTTCCCAGAGGCCGAGCATGGCGTTCCTCTTGCCGTTCACCCAGAAGAAGGCAATGCGGCGCTCGGGAAATTCGGCGGCGAACTCCAGGCCCAGAATATCGCGATAGAAAGCAATGGAAGTCTTCAGATCGGCGACGGTGAGATGGGTTTCGTAGATGCCCTGGATTTGCGGTTTCGTGGTTGTGTCAGCAGACATATCGTCCTCAGGAGGTTGATTGACCGACTGAGGCTAGGATCTCAACCAATGTTGAGGTCAACAGGTGAAATGCATCAATTGCGGATCGAGACCCAGAGGATCTCGAGACGTTGTGCTTCGTCATCGGGATCATCACCGTAGAGCGTTTCGGCGCTGAGCAGCGTTTCGCGCCGATCCTCCTGCTGACGAAAGATGACGGCATCCAGCAGATGGGCGAGATCGTCGTTGCGGGTGAAGAGCTGCGGCTCTGCCTCAACGAGACCCGAAAGTACGGAGAGATCGTTGATGTGTCCGAGCCGTTCGACGAGGTCCTTGGCGAAGTCGCGTTTGGCCTTCATCGCACTCGGCCAGAGATCGCGCAGAAGCGCGTGGTAGAGGCGATAGTCGTAGGTGCGCTTGCGCAGTTCGTGAAAGTCATCGGCTGTCGCATCTTCATGACAGGCATCCAGCGCTTTTCTGGCGCGCGACGCCGTCCGGCGCCAGCTCTTTGCCAGCATTCGGGCATTCTTGCGATGGCTCTTGTCGAAGACGATATCATCGAGTGCCGCGATCGCTTCCCGTAAAGCGTCGGCAGCGTCGTGCAGCCGTTGTTCGAGGCCGCTCTCAGCCTCCGCCATCCAATCGCGCCGGGCCTCCAGGATAGAAACGATGCGACCGAGCGCCTCGGCTTCTTCCAGGTTGCGGGCATTGTCGTGCAGGTAACGCGCGGTATCGACGATCGCTGCGGCATCGCGGATGGTGGAGAGCGACCTGGCAGTGTCCCTCAACCGCGCGTTCTCTCGCTTCTGGAAATCCGGCACGTCACAGGACACGAGGCGATAGAGCGAACGCAGTCGCTTGATGTTCTTGCGGAAAGCGTGAATCGCCTCATGGGCGCCTTCCGGCTGTTCTTGCAGAACGGTGATGGCACGCGTGAGTTGCTCCTCGGCCGCGCTTCGGAACTCGTCGGTAAAATCGGCCTCAGGCCGTATGCGATAGCCCATGCCTGTCGTGCTCGAATTCTGTAGCAAGCGCCTGATTGGAATAGCGGAAGTCGCCCGTCACTTCGCGGCCGAGCCAGGCGGGCAGGGGAGGATTGTCAGTTTCGGCCTGCATCTCGACTTCGGCGATGACGAGGCCGCGATGGGCGCCGCCAAAGACATCGACTTCCCAGACGAAACCTTCATAGGGGACGCGGTATCGCGTCTTTTCGATGACGATGCCGATGGCGTTTTCCAGCAGTTCCTCGGCGTCGGAGACGGGGATTTCATACTCGAATTCGTCGCGGGTGAGGGTGCTGCGGCCGATCTTCATCGTCAGCCGCGCAGTCTTCTCGTCAAGGATGCGAATTCGTACAGAGCGGTCGTCCATCGAAGCGACGTAGCCCTGCTTCAGGACCGATTTGGACTCGACAGCGGAGCGCCATGCTTCGCCGCGTACGAGGAACTTCCGTTCGATCTCTTTCGCCATACGAATGAACCTTTTGTGACGGTCGGGGTACGCTACCCCAATTTATAATGATTTAATACCCGTCTTGTCGCACGGGCTGGTTTTATCTCGACAAGCCCTTGTGAGGGCGTTATTCGAAAGCCGATTTCAATCGTTTAAGGGAACCGTGGCCATGGGCGAGAAGACAGAGAAACTCCTTTCTATCCTGAAACTCCAGCCCGTCGTTCCGGTTCTGATCGTCGATGATGCCAAGTCGGCCGTGTCGCTTGCCCGCGCACTCGTTGCAGGTGGTCTCAAGGCCATCGAGATCACCATGCGCACCCCGGCTGCTCTCGATGCCGTGCGCGCGGTCGCCGCTGAAGTGGAAGGTGCTGAAGTCGGCGCCGGCACGATCCTCAATGCTGCTCACTGGGAAGCCGCCGTGCAGGCTGGCTCCAAGTTCATCGTCAGCCCAGGCACGACCCAGGAGCTTCTGGATGCCGCAGCCGATTCACCGGTGCCGTTGCTGCCGGGCGCTGCGACAGCAAGCGAAGTCATGGCTTTGCGCGAAGAAGGCTATCAGGTGCTGAAGTTCTTCCCGGCCGAGCAGGCCGGCGGTGCTGCCTATCTGAAGGCGCTGTCGTCGCCGCTCGCCGGCACGTACTTTTGCCCGACCGGCGGTATCTCGCTCAAGAATGCCAATGACTATCTGTCGCTGCCGAACGTCATCTGCGTTGGCGGTTCATGGGTCGCGCCGAAGGAACTGGTTGCTGCAGGCGACTGGGCAGGCATTACGAAGCTCGCTTCCGAAGCTTTCGCGCTGAAGGGCTGAGTTCTCGAGGCCGTCCGGTTTTGAAAGCTTGCAGGTTTTGAACGAGGGTGGCCATGCCGCCCTCGTTTGTATTTCGGCAGTCGCAAACCTATGTTCTCCTCCAGCCTCTAGAACAGGGAGAAGCAGAGGACATGTTCGACGCGAAGAAACTACTCGACCAGTTTCTGGGATCGCAGATCCCGGGCGTGGGCGGCAGCGTACGCGACCGTGCCGGCGACGCGATCCAGATGGCGAAGGATAATCCATTAAAGACCGGTGCGCTTGCCGCTGTGCTTCTCGGTACCAAGACCGGCCGCAGTATCGCAGGCAATGCCGTTACCATCGGCGGTCTCGCAGCCATTGCGGGCCTCGGCTATCAAGCCTGGAAGAACTATCAGGCAGGGCAGGCGCCCGCAGCACCCTCCGATGCGCCGACGGCAAACAATCCCGTTCTCTTGCCTCCGCCTGCAGAATCGGGCTTCGGTACGGCCTCACCAGCGACCAGCAATGAGTTCGTGCTCGTCCTCATCCGCGCCATGATCGCTGCCGCCAAGGCCGACGGTCATATCGACGATGCGGAACGCGTCCTCATCATGGACAAGGTCAAGGCCGCCGACGTCAGCGGCGAGGCGGCGAGCTTCATCGAACGTGAGCTTTCGGAGCCGACCGATATCGATGCGCTTGTCGCTGCGGCGGTGACGGAGGAGCAGAAAGTCGAGCTCTACACCGCCTCGCGCCTGACGATCGAGCCGGATTCACGGGCCGAACGCGGCTATCTCGATCTGCTTGCTGGCAGGCTCGGCCTGCCCGATCAGCTGGTCGATCACATCGAAGCGACGGTTTCCTCTGCCAAGGTCACTCTCTCGCAGTGATCCCGGGAGCTTGCAGCAATCTGCGGGTCCGGTGACATCAGGGCCGGTTGCCTTTGAGAGGCGGCTGGCCTATCCACTCCCGGACAAGAGGAGTGACCCATGGCCATGAGCCCGGAAAGCCGTTCGCAGGCGATTGCAGCCGCTATCATTCTGGTTTGTGCCGGGCTGGTGATCTATTTCCTGCCGACCATCGTGCTGTGGATCGGCAGTTTTTCGCCGATATTGGCAGTCATCGTCGGCGTCTGCCTGCTGATGTGTTTCTTCGGCATATTCTGGCTGCGAGCACGCTACCAGCGCAGCAGAAAGCCGTGAGGCTATCCCTGCAGGGAGGCTCCGAGCAACAATATACCCATCAGGATCACAAGAAGCGCGCCTGCTATCTCGATCGTATTGCCGATCCAGATTGAGGCGGACGAACCACGGCCGGAGAGGCGTACGGCCGTGCTCTTGGCCGTCACGGCGAGCGTCGCAAGAATCGCAACGGTAATGGCGGTGCCAAGCGACATGGCGACGACCGAGAGCACGCCGCCAAGATAAAGCCCGTTCAACAGCGAGAAGGTCATGACCAGCAATGCGCCGGAGCAGGGGCGTAAGCCCACGGCGATAACGGCAGACCACGCCTCACGGGCGCTGAACTTGTCGCCGCTGACCAGCGAGGGATCGGGCAGGTGCGAATTGCCGCAGGTCTCGCAGACCATGCCCGGCACATAGGAATGGCCTTGGTCCACGGCCTGCGCCTTGCCGTTGAAGCTGAAACTGGCGCTCTGGCGTTCGCTCGCATTGTCCTTCCAGTCCAACATCATGCTGACGGGGCCTGCCGGCGTTGCCATGAGCCGGCGACGCGGCAGTTGGCCAGCCATCGAGCGTAGCTTGCGGAAAAGCAGCCAGCAGCCAAAAAGGATGACCATCACGAAGCTTGCGATTTCCATGGCCTGTGTTGCCATGGTCAGCGTGATGCCGGTGCCGCGCAGCACCAGCCACGCGGCGCCGACGAGTGCGACGGCCATGACGCCCTGGACGAAGGCTGAGATGAAGGAAATGACGACGCCACGTCGAAGCTCGACTTCGTTGGCGATCATGTAGGACGAGATGACGGCCTTGCCGTGGCCCGGGCCGGCGGCATGAAACACGCCATAGGCGAAAGAAAGACCGATCAGCGAGGATAGTTGCCAGGGGTCTTCGCGCATGGCTTTCAGCGCGCCGGTCAGCGCGCGATAGAAGGCTTGCTGCTCGTAGTTCACGTACAGGAAAAGAGGTGCCAGCGGCCCGCCTGTCGGCTGGAAGCTCGGCTCCGCCGTGCCGATGCCAAGCGGTGATTGCGCATGGGCGGCAGTGGCCACGACGGCGAGCGCAAGCAGGGCAAGGGGCAGGCGCTTTATCAGCATGTGACCTCCAGCCGTGTGGCGAAGAGCTTCGACATATTGGTGCCGGTTGGATCGTTGAAGAAAGCGTCGGTCAGCGACTGCTTGTTTTCCGAAATTACCTCGTCTGCGTCCGGGCGCACGACCGCGTGTTTGCAGGTCTTGAAGCCGTCGCCGACCACGGCGAGTTCGTTGTCGGTCGGGAAGTCGATCGAGGTATAGAGCGTCGGATCATAGACGCCGAAAGTCAGCTTGCCTTTCAGCGGCATCTTCTCCACCGGTTTGACGGCGAAGAACATCAGGAGCTGCCCTTCCTTGTAGTCGACATGGATGATTTCGGGCTTTTCGACTTTTATGTTTTTCCCATCCATCGTCAGGTTCATGTAATAGTCGTAATCCGCAAGCGAATCCCGAACGGTCTTGCCCACTTCGGCAAGCTCGTTCGGCTCCAGCTTCAGATCGGTATTCTTGTCGAAGTCCATGACGACGGAGGAGGAGAAGACCTCGTCGAAGCGCCAGACGTTGCGCAGTTCCTGAATGCTGCCGTCGGGGGCTGCGACAACCTCGAGCCTTGCTTCCACGAAAATATGCGGATGAGCGAAGGCGGTGGCGGGGGCCAGTGACAAAAGCCCAGCCGTCAATAGTGTCGATCGTTTCATGCTGCCCCGCTGCCCTGTTCGGTTGGGGTGATTTTCTCACCAGAAAATGGGACGGAATTGGGACCGGACCTGCGACGCTTGGGCACGTCCATCCACTGAGGTCAGGGATGTTTCTTGAACCAGTTAGAGAGGTAGTCGACGAAGATCCTGACCTTTGCCGGCAGATAGCGCCGGTGGGGATAGACGGCATAGATGCCACGGTCAGTCGGAATATAGTCATTGAACAAGGTCACCAGCCTGCCGTCCTCGATCGGTTTGCGAGCGATGAAGTCTGGAATCAGCGCAATACCGATACCCGAGAGCGCGGCGCGCAATGTCGCGTGCGGGCTATTGACTTCCATCGGGCCGGAAACTGCGACCGCAAAGGAGGTACTGTCGGGATTGTAGAAGCGGATGCTTGCCTGGTTGCGGGAATTGGTATCGACGATGAAGGGCACGTTGGAGATATCGCTCGGGTGCTCGATATTGGGGTAGCGTTCGAGGAATTCCGGGGTGGCGCAGATATGGACGCGGAAATCGGAGATCTTGCGGGCAATCATACCGGAATCTTCGAGCTTGGTGACGCGGACGGCGACGTCGAAGCCTTCCTCGATCAGGTCGACGAAACGGTCGTCGGCGGCGATCTCCAGTTGCAGGTTCGGATTTTCCTTGGCGAAATCGATCAGGGACTGTCCGACATCGGCATCGACGAAAGTGCGCGGCACGGAAACCTTGAGGCGCCCCTTCAGCTGCGCGTTGTTCTCGCGCACGAGATCGGCGAGGTTGTCGATCTCCTTCAGGATGTCGGAAGCGGTGCGATAATAGGTATGGCCGGCCTCGGTCATGGAGAATTGCCGGGTGGTGCGATTGAGCAGAAGCGCGCCGAGCTCATCCTCCAGTTCACGCACGTATTTCGAAAGCAGCGCCTTGGAGCGCCCGGTACGACGTGCCGCGGCGGAAAAGCCTTCTGCTTCAACAACATCGATGAAGGCACGTATACGGGTCAGGGTGTCCATGGGCGGTCCTCCAAATCTGTTGAATGAGGTTGAACAAATTGTCCATCATCGTTCAATTATTTTTTTGGGCCGCTGGGCAAAATTTCTCTTGATTGTGAAGGCGAATATTCTTATTTCCCACTCAGCCCAAAGTCGCACGTGCCCATGGGTGTCCGCCGAACCCTCGAATTGGTGAGGAAATCGGTAAGGTACCTGGAATTAACCCCTCCAGTCGCTATTCCGGCCAACCGGAAAATGCGAGGACGCCTGAAGCAACGACGGTGCGGGCCTTTTTGTTCTCTCCCTGCTTTCCATCAGCGGGGGTTACTGAAGAGGCACACCTTCATTGCCGGAAGTGCGGCAGGGATATTCCCTCCAATCCATGGCAGACAAAGCCGAACCCATACCGCATTCGCGGCGTTGGTTCACTATCCGCGCATCAAGCGCCGTCAAGGATCCGGGGTCTCCACCGGCTGGTTCCTGAGCGGTTCTTGCATGCCCTTTGTCCTCCGGTTGACGCCGGAGCTCTGGAATTGGAAGAGGGAATCGATATGACCACCCAGCGCATCCGCGACTTTCTCGCAACCCGACGTCCCGACGGTCCCTGCCTCGTGGTCGACCTCGACGTCGTCAAAGACAATTTCCACGCCTTCCGTCACGCCATGCCGGACAGCGCGATCTATTACGCCGTCAAGGCAAACCCGGCTCCGGAAGTCCTGAAGCTGCTCGCAGGCCTCGGCTCCAACTTCGATTGCGCGTCCGTCGCAGAAATCGAAATGGCACTCGACGCCGGTGCGACCGCGGCCCGTATCTCCTACGGCAACACGATCAAGAAGGAACGCGACGTTGCCCGTGCGCATGCACTCGGCGTCAGCCTCTTCGCAGTCGACAGCCATGAAGAAGTCGAGAAGATTTCCCGTGCTGCTCCGGGCGCGCGCGTTTTCTGCCGCGTTCTGACCGATGGCGAAGGTGCTGAATGGCCGCTGTCGCGCAAGTTCGGCTGCGTTCCGCAGATGGCCGTCGACGTTCTCGTCTACGCTCATCAGCTCGGCCTGCAGTCCTACGGCGTGTCGTTCCATGTCGGCTCGCAGATGACCAAGGTCGATGCCTGGGATTCAGCTCTGGCCGATGCCAAGCGCGTCTTCGTCCAGCTTGCCAAGCAGGGTATCCACCTGCAGATGGTCAACATGGGCGGCGGCTTCCCGACCAAGTACCTGCGCGACGTTCCGTCCGCAGAAGCTTACGGCAAGTCGATCTACCAGGCGCTGCGCACGCATTTCGGCAACCAGATCCCGCAGACGATCATCGAGCCGGGTCGCGGCATGGTCGGCAATGCAGGTGTGATCAAGGCTGAAGTCGTTCTGATTTCGAAGAAGTCTGATAATGACGACGCTCGCTGGGTCTTCCTCGACATCGGCAAGTTCGGCGGTCTCGCCGAAACCATGGACGAGGCCATCCGCTACCCGATCCGCACCGAGCGCGACGGCGACGAGATGGAGCCCTGCGTGATCGCGGGCCCGACCTGCGACTCGGCCGACGTGCTATACGAAAAGAACCTCTATCCGCTGCCAATGTCTCTGACGATCGGCGACGAGGTTCTGATCGAAGGCACCGGCGCTTACACGACGACCTATTCGGCGGTCGCTTTCAACGGCTTCGAGCCGCTGAAGGCCTACGTCATCTAAGGTCTTGTTTCCGCCAGCCCCGTGACCAGCCGGGGCGGCAAATTCACAATTCTCCGAAGTCACCGCTGATAACGGTATTGGGTACGGGAGGCCAAGATGGCCGCTGTTCTTGATTCTGTCCGCGCATTCTTTGCGCCTGTTACTTTCACCATCGACGCGGAAAATCCGTCCGACGTCGTCGCTCGCGAAACCCTGCTCGATCGCGTCATGGGTCCGGACCGCCGCAAGAAGTCGTCGGAAGCGATCCGCCGCAACCGCGTGCCGGCCGAAGGCCTGGCGCTCGTCGCCCGCGATCGCGACGGCCGTGTGATCGGCACGGTTCGTCTGTGGAATGTTGAGGCCGGTATCAACCAGGAAGGCTCGGCCCTCGACGCACTGCTGCTCGGCCCGCTCGCGGTCGACGGCAAGCATGGCGGCAAGGGCATCGGCTCGGCGCTGATGCGCGCAGCACTTCTCGAAGCAAAGAACCGTGGTCACGGCGCAGTCCTGCTCGTCGGCGATGCGGAATATTACGAGCGCTTCGGCTTTTCCGCCGAGAAGGCTCGTCACCTCGTCATGCCTGGCCCTTTCGAACGCTCGCGCTTTCTGGCGCTTGAGCTCGTCGAGGGCTGGCTTGGCGGCGCAGCCGGTATGATCGTCCCGTCGGGACGCATGCTGGCCAGTGCACCGGTCCGGAAGGCGGCCTGACCGGCAAGCCCCTCCCATCTCCGGGAGGGGCTTTTTTCTTTCAGGGGTTCTGATCGCTCAGGGAGCCTTTGCGTCGACCCTGCCATTATCGATCAGCCAGCGGACAGCTTCCTGCACCGCTTGCAGCGAGCTGTGCCGCGGCGTGAATCCGAGTAGCCGGCGGGCCTTTTCCATCGAGCAGTTGGGGCTGCGGGCAACATGTTCCCAGGTGGCTTTCGCCTCTTCCGGGTGCTGTCTTTCCGCCCAGGCTTCATAAGGGAGGAACTCCAGCTTGGCTTCCTTGCCGAACCAGGCGGCCATGGCTTCGGCATAACCGCGCAGCGTTACCGCTTTGTCCGAAACTGCATGGAATGCCTCGCCGAATGCGGCCTGCGGTTTTGCGATGGCCGCCATGAAGAGTTCGGCAATGTCGTCGGCATGGACGTGATGCACGGTTTCCATGCCGAAATTTGGCAGAGCCAGTATTTCGCCGCGCGCCAGCGTCGTGAAGACGTCGGGATTGAAATGACCTGCCGGGTTCAGCGGGTTCCAGCCAGGGCCGACAATATGGCCGGGATGGATAAGGGTTACAGGGAAACTTCTCTCCCGCGCCATCCCGAGCAGATAGGATTCGATCGCGGCTTTATTCACGCCATAGTCACCAAAAGGCTTCTTCGACGCCTCCTCCGGGGTCGGCACGACTGTGGAGAAACCGTGCGTCCATATCGTACCGGTATGAAGAAAATGGCTGACATGGCCTTCGAGGGCAGTCACGATCTGTTTGTTGCTGTCAGGCGTGAAGCAGATCATGTCGATGACGATCTCGCCTCCCAGCGCGCGAACCTCGTGGCCGAAGCCGCCCTCCGCCTCGAGTGCCGCGCGATCCATGCGCCTGATATCGACACGGTTCCACGCGTCGCTCGCCTTGTAGGGCGTGGCTGCGCCGCGGCTGATCGCCACTACCTCATGGCCGGCCTCGACAAGGCGGGGCACGAGATAGGTGCCAACATGTCCTGTTGCTCCAATGACGACGACGCGAGCCATGCTGTCTCCTCCAGATGCGCGTTTTGGCTTGTGCTGCACTATGTCGTGCCGCTTTGAGGGACTGCAAGTGGCCAGTGCATGGATCGTGAAGTTTCCCGTCCGTGTGAATCGCCGAGCGGGCCATCGGCGTGCAATGGCTGCTGCACAGCCTGACGGTGCAGATCACCGGCATGGTGTACACCGCCTGACGCAAAAAACTGCCGGTCGCTAAATTTTTAGCGAAGCGTCCAATCAAACTGCAAATCGCTTCTTGTAGGGTTCGCGGCGTGGGACTTCGGGACAGGCTCGATGCTGCTGGATCTGCGGACAATTTATTTCATCGTTGCGGTGAGCTGCGTTGTTCTGAGCGCGCTCCAGTTCGCCGCCTATGCGACCGGCCGTTTCGAACGCTGGCCGCTGTGGTGGGGCGCCAGCAACCTGCTCGTCGGCATCGGCTCCTTCCTCGTCGCGCTGCGCAATCTCGTTCCCTATTATGTCTCCATCGATGCGGGCAACGTGCTGACCATCGTTGGCTACATGCTGATGTTCTTTGCTGTCCGCGCCTTTGCGGGACATCCGATCGACCGGCGCTATTCCTGGATCGTGATCGTCTTCGGCAGCCTGCCGGTAGCCCTCTTTATCAGCGATCCGGCGGCGATATCCGAACGCCTGCTCTATGTTTCGGTAATCTGCTGTCTTTGTGACCTCACCATCGTGAGGGAGGCGGCAGGTATCGCCCGCCGTGAGAAACTCTATTCGGCTGCTATTCTTTGCGGACTTTATGTTGCGACCGCAGCCATCTTCGCGGTTCGCAGTTTTCTGGCCGCCACCGGTGATATCGGTGGGCCGGACCCATTCGGGGGCAGTGTCATCCATAGCTGGATGGCAGTATCGGCCGTGGCCTTCATCATGCTGCGCAGTATGGCCATGGTGCTGATGGCGGCCGAGCGGAGCCGTAATCAGCTCATCGAGCTTGCTCATCACGATCCGCTCACCGGGACGCTCAACCGCAGCGGCCTTGCCCAGCATGTGCCGTCGCTTGCCAGTGAGCCGGTCTCATTGCTCATCATCGATGTCGACAATTTCAAGCAGTTGAACGACCGGCACGGTCACGCCGCCGGTGACGAGGTCTTGCGGCTTTTCGCGAACGTGTCGAAGGCCATCCTGCGGTCAGCCGATCTGCTTGCGCGACAGGGTGGGGATGAGTTCCTGGCAGTGCTGCGGAATGTCGATCGGGACGAGGCAGTCGCAATTGCCAATCGCATCCGTCTTTCCTTCGCGGCAGCGGTGATGCAGCTGCCGGATCTTGCGATCTTTCCGACGCTCAGCATTGGTGTTGCGACGCGCTGCGAAAACACCGTGGATTTCGAGCGACTGACGCAAATGGCGGATGAGGCGCTCTATCGCTCGAAGCGCGAGGGTCGCAACCGGGTCGAAGTGTCAAGCGAAAGCCAGCAGGCTGCTTAAACTCGGTCGGCGTGTCAGATGTTCTGGTCCATGGTCTCAGCCGGGATCTCATCATTGCGATGGATGCGCACGACGACCGCCGGAACGCCTGCGACCGTGCAATGGGCCGGCACCGGCTTCAGCACGACACTGCCGGCCGCGATCTTGCTGAAGGCACCGATCTCGATATTGCCGAGGATTTTTGCACCAGCGCCGATCATGACGCCATGCCGGATCTTCGGATGGCGGTCTCCCGTTTCCTTGCCCGTGCCGCCGAGCGTGACATTCTGAAGGATCGAGACCTCGTCCTCGATGACAGCTGTTTCGCCAATCACAATGCCCGAGCCGTGGTCGAGCATGATCGAGGAACCGATCCTTGCCGCCGGATGGATATCGGGACCGAAGACCAGTGAAGCAAGGTTGGAAAGCCAGCTGGCGATCTCGAAGCGGCGATTGATCCAGAGCGCATGGGCGATGCGGTGCGTCTGCAGGGCGTGGAGGCCCTTGAGGTTCAGCAGCGCGTGCAGATAGGTGGTGCAGGCCGGGTCGCGTTCGCGCACAGCCAGAAGATCTGCTTCGATGGCGGCGCGGATATCGGTGTGCTCCAGCAAGATGCCGTGAAACAGGCCGAAGAGATCTTCGGCATCGACCTTCGCCACTGCAAGGCGTGCGGAGATCACGCTGGCGATGATGTCAACGTCGCCTTCTGCACCGATGATCTGCGTTTCAAGTAAAGTCCGCAGCGTAGGTTCGCGCGCGGCGAGATCGACTGCTTCGGCACGGATTGCCGACCAGACCGACGCGAATGCGCCCAACTCTTTGGCGGCGGCGTTGTTCGAAGCTTGCATTCTCGTATCCTTGTTCCTGCAATCGGTGCGCAGCCAAGTGTCAGTTGCGGAGGCTATCAGCACTATACACTGGTTCCGGCAGGCGATGCCAATGGTAGAGCATGTCAGGCTCTCCTTCCTCGTTGCCGCTGCCATCGGTTTCCTCGACGGATGAAAAACCACGTGCTTCGTAGAAGGCGCGAGCGCGGTGATTTTGCTGGAAGGTCCAGAGGCGGACGTCGTCCATATCCCTTACTGCCAGGGAAAGAAGCCTTGTGCCAATTCCGATGCCCTGAACATCGGGCAGAACATAGAGCTGCTCGATCCAACCATTTCCGTAGGCGATAACGCCAGCAAGCCGATCATCGATAAAGGCGCCGAGGACTGTGCATTTCATCAGCAAATTCGTTCGCCAGAAAGCTTCGTCTTCCACAGGCGTATGCAAATCCGGAAGGTGCGGCAATGCGTGCCATAGTGCGATGCGCCGCACCATGGCCGCCTGATAAGCATGTCCCGCATTCAGAGCCGCGATTTCGACCACCACGGCAATCAGTCCGCCGCGATATCCACCACGCCGCAATCACCGGCTTCGGAGGCGAAGGCAAGCAACTTGCCGTTCTTGCTCCAGCTCATGCCGGTGATGGCGCCCTTGCCGGGGCGACGCAGCAGTGCTTCCTTGCTGTCAGCGAGACGGACGGCGAGGATCATGCCGTCGATGAAACCGATGGCGAGGATATCCTCGGCCGGATGGAATTTTACCGAGGTCGCCATGATGTTGGCCCGGGTGCCGAGCTCCAGCGGCGCCTTGCCCATGGGGCCGTCCTTGCCCTGGAAAGGCCAGACGATGGCGGCCGGCGCTCCGGAGGAGGCGAGCCACTTGCCCTTGGCGGACCAGGACAGTGACTTCACCTTGGCCGGATAGCCTGTCATGCGCATATGACGGGCTTCGGTGCCGGACTTGACGTCGAGCTTCCAGCCGTGCAGCGCATTTTCCTGCATGGACGTGACGAGGAAGTTGCCGTCTGGCGAGAAGGTTACGCCGGTATGGGCGCCCTTCCATTCGAGATCGACAGGCTTGGCGTTTGTGCCCACCCAGTGCAGCGAGACGCCGTTATAGCGGGCGGCTGCAATGCGCATGCCCTTCGGCGCGAAGGCGATGCCTTCGACTGTGCGCTCTTCGGGGAATTCCTTTGTCATGCCGTCGGCGAGACGTACGAGCGTACTCTTGCCGTAGGAATATGCCACCGCACCCTGCGGGCCAGCCGCGAGCTGCGAAATCCATTTGCGCGGCGCCGAGGCGATCTCGCTGACATTGCCGCCGGCATCGATGCGCAGCACCTTGCCGTCCTCGCCGCCCGAAATCAGGCTTTCGCTGTAGGGATCGCGGATCGCCGTCAGCATGCCCTGATGGGCTTCGATGACCTTGTCGCTGCCTTCGAGCCGGTGAAAGGTACCGCTGGCATTCGCAAAGAAAGGGACATCACCTAAAAATTCGACGGCCAGAACGTGGCCGTCGAGATCAAGCGGTGCAACTGTTGGCATCAGGCGGCAGCCTCGCAGGCCTTGAAGGATTCTTCAAGCTTCGCGCGATCGAGATCGCGGCCAATGAAGACGAGACGGGTCTCGTGCTTTTCACCATCCTTCCAGGGACGCTGATGGTCGCCTTCGATGATCATGTGTACGCCCTGGACGACATAACGCTCGGCGTCGTCCTTGAAAGCGATGATGCCCTTGAGACGAAGGATGTTCGGACCCTGCGTCTGGGTGATCTTCTGGATCCAGGGGAAGAAACGCTCGGGGTTCATCTCGCCGCCACGCAGCGAAACGGACTGCACCGTCACGTCGTGGATCGCCGACATCTGGCCATGGTGATGGTGGTCGTGGTCATGATCGTGATGATCATGATCATGGTGATGGTGATCGCAATCCGGGCCGCAGACATGATCGTCATGACCGTGCTCGAGGAAGTGCGGATCGTTTTCCAGTGCGCGCTCGAGGTTGAAGGCGCCCTGGTCCAGGACGCGGGCGAGATCGACGCCGGAGCGGCTCGTCTTGTAGACGCGGGCGGCGGGGTTGATGGCGCGCACGATATCCTCGATCAGCGCCAGTTCCTCCGGCGTCACGAGATCGGTCTTGTTGATGATGACGACGTCGGCGAAGGCGATCTGGTCTTCGGCTTCACGGCTGTCCTTCAGGCGCAGCGGCAGATGCTTGGCATCGACGAGGGCAACAACAGCGTCGAGCTCGGTTTTGGCGCGGACATCGTCATCCATGAAGAAGGTCTGGGCAACCGGCACCGGGTCGGCAAGGCCAGTGGTTTCGACGATGATGCCGTCAAAGCGGCCGGGACGGCGCATCAGGCCTTCGACGACACGGATCAGGTCGCCGCGGACCGTGCAGCACACACAGCCATTGTTCATTTCGTAGATTTCTTCGTCGGATTCGACGATCAGGTCGTTGTCGATGCCGATCTCGCCGAACTCGTTGACGATGACTGCATATTTCTTCCCGTGATTTTCGGAAAGGATGCGGTTGAGCAGCGTCGTCTTGCCCGCGCCAAGATAACCGGTGAGCACGGTAACGGGGATGGGCTTCTGCTGTGTCTGGATCGCGTCGGTCATGAGAACCTCTAGGAATAGGGCCTTGACCCCGTGGGCAACGTCCGGGGTCGGAATTGGTCGGTTTCATATAGGCGCTTGGAAGCGGCAGTTCAAAGGGTTTTGTATGTTATAAGATCACATTGCCCGATGGGAAAGTAGGACGGTCAGCGCAGCGTCTGCGCGTCGAAGGCATCGACATCCTGCAGCAGTTCCACGAGCCCGCCGACGGCATGGGCAATCAGAGCCTCGCCCTTGGCTGCGGTCGCCTTTGCGGCATTGCCGGCCACGCCCTGCGGATTGAGATCGGACATTTTCCAGCCGAAGGCATGCGGGCCGTAGGCACGCAGATGTTTGAAGCGTTCGGTAAACTCCGTCTGACGGGATGGGAAGACCGCCACTTTGCCCATGTCCACTTTATCGGGATAGAGAGCCAGCATGACCGATGTTTCAATATCGCCGCCGTGGATGTCGATTGCCTTTTCGCCGGGAGAAATCACATTGTCAGGGACGCCGAAGCGGGTCCAGCTGGTCGCGACCGCCAGCATATTGAAGCGCACCCGCGCTTCCGTAGCCACGATGGTCATGAGTGGCGAGTTGCCGCCATGGGCGTTCAGCATCACGAACTTCTGGATTCCGATCGTCGAAAGCTCATCCGCGATCTTTAGCCAGCGTTTGACGGCTGTATCGAAAGCGAGCGTCTTCGTTCCTTCAACATCCATGTGCTCTAAGGAGTAGCCGACCGATTCGACAGGGAGTACGGTAACAGGCAGGCCGGCCGGCAGGGCGGTTTTCAGCCGGTTGACGATACCCTGCGCGATCAGTGTGTCGGTTTCGAAGGGCAGATGCGGGCCGTGCTGTTCATGGGCGCCGAGCGGCAGGACCGCGATCCAGTGGTGGCGGGCCTCAGGAGCGAGCGCCGGATCATTGTCCTCGAAACGGAACGACGGAACCAACACGGGCGTTGCCTCTTGTTTATGACGAGATGATGGGCAATGTCATAGCGCAGCCTGGGCAGTGCTTAAAGATCAAAGGGATGGCAATGGGCAAGAAGCATAAGGACGGCAAGAAGCACAAGAAAAAGAAGGATCAGACCGAATACACGATCGTCGATCTTTCGCCGGCCTTGACACAGGCTGCCCGCTCCATGCGCACGGTTCTGTCGCGCAACCTGCTCGAAAGCGGTCTCTATGCCGGCCAAGACGGCGTGATCCTTTCCCTTGCGGAAAGCGACGGGATGACCGCCGGCGGGCTTGCCCAGAAGCTTGGCGTGAAGGCACCGACCATGACGCGCACCATCGGCCGCATGGAGGCCCAAGGCTTCCTCGAGCGCAAGCCCGATGCCGAGGATGCCCGGCTCACGAAGGTCTATCTCACCGAACTCGGCCGCGGCAGCGTGCAGGCGATCGAGCTTGCCGCCTCCTCCTGCGACAAGCTTGCGACGCTCGATTTCTCCGAAAAGGAGATCCGCAATCTGGTGCGACTGCTGAAGGCGATCGATGCCAATCTGCAGGCGGAAGCCATACATGTCGACGAAGATGAGGAAGATTGAAAATTTCCTCAAAAGGCGAATTGCCTGCGCCGCTTAAATCTTTTAATTAAACTTTTTAAGGCTGTCGCTGCACTGCGGCAGTCTCTTATCGGCTTCACGCGTTGCCTGGAGGAGGAGACGTGGCGCAGAAGATCAAGCTTTCGACGATCGCCGAAACGCTCGGCATTTCAACAGCGACCGTTTCCCTGGCCTTACGTGACAGTCCCCTTGTAGCCGGCAATACGCGGGAGAAGATCAAGGAACAGGCGCGTGCGCTCGGTTACATTTACAATCGCCGTGCCGCGAGCCTGCGTACGTCGCGCTCCGGCATTATCGGCGTCGTCGTCCACGACATCATGAACCCGTTCTATGGCGAAATCCTGAAGGCGATCGAAAGCGAACTCGACCGCAGCCGCCACACTTTCATTCTCTCCAATCACTACGATTCCGTCGAGAAGCAGCGCACCTTCATCGAAACCCTGCTGCAGCTCGGTGGTGACGGGGTCATCATGTCGCCGGCTATCGGCACGCCGCCTGAGGATATCCAACTCGCAGAAGAGAACGGCATGCCGGCGATCCTGGTTGCGCGCTCGATGGACAGCCAGGATGTGCCGACCTACCGCGGCGACGACAGCTACGGTATCTCGCTTGCCACCAACCACCTGATCGGTCTTGGCCACAGAACGATCGCCATGATCGGCGGCACGGACCAGACCTCGACCGGGCGTGACCGCTACCAAGGTTACGTCAATGCGCTGCGCAAGGCCGGTATCGAGGTAGACCCGAACCTGCGCATTCCCGGCCCGCGCTCGAAGCAGGGCGGTTTCGAGGCCGCGGTGCATTTCCTGTCCCTGCCGCAAAAGCCGACAGCCGCAGTCTGCTGGAACGATCTGGTCGCGATCGGACTGATGAACGGTATCGCCCGTGCCGGTCTCGTGCCCGGCAGCGATATTTCGGTCACCGGGTATGACGATCTGGAGGAGGCCTCGATCGCGACACCTGCACTGACCACTGTCTGGAATGGCCAGACAGAGGTTGGACGTCTTGCGGCTCGCGCCCTACTTGATCGACTTGCCGGCAGCCATGAACCTGACGGCATCCATCTCATCAAGCCGGAAATGCGTATCCGCCAGTCCACCAGCCCTTATCGGCCGCGTTCCTGACCGCCGAAGCCAAGAGGAAAAGCCATGTCCCGTATTGCCGTTCTCGTTCCCGGGAAGATACATGATCGCGTTCTCGCCCAGCTGAAGGATCGCTTCGAGGTGATCAGCGTCGAGCGTGACGAGACGCTGAAACTTGATTCCGGGACGGCGCAACGCATCCGCGGCGTGGCACTCAGCGGCGCCTTCCCGGCTGTATGGTTCGATCAACTGCCGAACATTGAGATCGTCGCCAGCTTCGGCGTGGGGTATGACGGTATCGATGCGAAGCTCGCAGGTTCGAAGGGCATCATCGTCACCAATACGCCTGACGTGCTCAATGATGAGGTGGCAGACACGGCAATTGCGCTTCTGCTTAACACCATACGCGAGCTGCCGAAGGCTGAAGCCTGGTTGCGGGACGGCAACTGGAAGCCGGGCTCTGCCTATCCGCTGACGCGCTATTCGTTGAAAGGCCGGCATGTCGGGCTCTATGGCCTGGGTCGCATCGGCCTTGAGATCGCAAAGCGGCTGGAACCCTTCAAGGTAAAGATCAGCTACCACACGCGCTCGCGTCATGCCGATGCGCCCTATGATTATCACCCGACGCTGAAGGGGCTTGCGGAAGCTGTCGATACGCTGATCGCGATCGTGCCGAAGACACCGCAGACGCATAAGACGGTCAATGCCGACATCCTTTCCGCGCTTGGACCTGACGGCATCGTCGTCAATGTCGGCCGCGGCTGGACGGTGAATGAGGATGATCTGATCGCGGCGCTGAATGCAGGCAGGATCGGTGGCGCCGGTCTTGACGTCTTCTATGACGAGCCGAATGTGCCGGCCGGTCTGCTTTCTGCACCGAACACTGTGCTGGTGCCGCATATCGGCTCGGCATCCATCCCAACGCGCAATGCCATGGCGGATCTGGTGGCGGAAAACCTTATTTCCTGGTTCGAGCAGGGCAAGCCGGTGACGCCGGTCGCTGAAACGCCGGTCAAGCAATAGGCCTCTACGCACTCCTTTCGTGAAGGCGAAGGGAGTGTTTTCGCTTATTCCTATTTTGCCCTTGGTCTTTTTCCAGTTTCCTACTTGGTCAGCGGGGAAGGATTGGCTATGGTTAGCCCCGGCCGCGTCATTCCCAGCGACCGCGATTATCATCGGCGGCATCTCGCCGTCTCAAGCACACACATAGCGATTTGATCGGGGAGCGTCTGCTCCGCCCGGCGCATTTTGCCGCCGGCAGCCGGCACTTCTGAAGGAGGCAGAAATGGATTATCGCAAGCTCGGTCCCAGCGGGGCCATCGTCACCGCATATTGCCTGGGTACCATGACGTTCGGGAAGGAGTCCGATGAGGCAGCTTCCTTCAAGATACTCGACGATTACTTCGCCTGGGGCGGCAATTTCATCGACACGGCAGACGTCTACAGCGCGGGTGCATCGGAGGAGATCATCGGCCGCTGGCTCAAGGCCCGCCCCACACAGGCACGGCAGGCTGTCATCGCCACCAAGGGCCGTTTCCCGATGGGCGACGGGCCGAACGATATCGGCCTTTCACGTCGCCACCTCAATCAGGCGCTGAACGACTCGCTGCGCCGTCTCGGTGTCGAGCACATCGATCTCTATCAGATGCATGCGTGGGATGCGCTGACACCGATCGAGGAAACCCTTCGCTTCCTCGACGATGCCGTCCGTGCCGGCAAGATCGGCTATTACGGTTTCTCCAACTACGTTGGCTGGCACATTGCCAAGGCCTCTGAAGTCGCCAAGGCACAGGGTTACACGCGCCCGGTGACCCTGCAGCCGCAATATAACCTGCTGATGCGCGACATCGAACTCGAGATCGTCGATGCTTGCCAGGATGCCGGCATGGGCCTTTTGCCCTGGTCGCCGCTTGGTGGCGGCTGGCTGACCGGCAAGTACCGGCGCGACGAGATGCCAACGGGTGCGACGCGCCTCGGCGAAAATCCCAATCGCGGCGGCGAGGCCTATGCGGCCCGCAATGCCCAGGAACGGACCTGGGATATTATCGTGACGGTCGAGGAGATCGCCAAGACGCGGGGCGTCAGCATGGCACAGGTTGCGCTTTCGTGGGTCGCGGCGCGTCCGGCCGTGACCTCGGTCATTCTCGGTGCCCGCACATCAGAACAGCTCGCCGATAATCTCGGCGCTGCGGAATTGGTGCTTTCGGCTGAAGAGACGACCAGGCTCAATGAGGTCAGTGCGCCGACGCCGGGGCAATATCCCTATGGCGTCAATGGTACCAACCAGCGTCACCGCAAGATCGAAGGCGGTCGCTGAGCCTATAGACTGGAAGAAGAAAGGCCGTCGGAAAGATCCGGCGGCCTTTTCGTTTCAGGCGATTGCCTGCGCCGGCCGTGACGGCAGCTTGCCGGCCCCATAATCTCTGACAGCGTCGCCGAATGCCGTGAAGATCCTGTTGGACGGTTTGTCGGTTTCGGCCCAGTATTCCGGGTGCCATTGCACACCGACGGCGAAAGCCTTGGCGTCGATGACGGAGACTGCTTCTATGGTCCCGTCCTCTGCCGTGGCTTCGACCTGCAGTCGGGGCGCGGTCTTGGCAATAGCCTGGCGATGCAATGAGTTCACGCGGATTTCGCCGGCGCCAATGATGCCAGCGATGCAGGAACCCTCCTTGACGAAGACACTCTGGCGGATCGCATACATGCCGTCGCGGTCGGTCACATCGGGCTTGCGATGATCCCATATGCCGGGCTGTTCCTGAATTTCGCTGGCGAGCGAGCCACCCAGCGCAACATTAAGTTCCTGAATGCCGCGGCAGATCGCCAGAAGCGGGATGGCGCGGTCGATTGCGCAGCGGATCAGCGGCAGGCTCGTTGCGTCACGGGCCGGGTCAAAGGGGCCATCGGCCTCGGTGGCTTCGATGCCGTAGAGCGAGGGATGCACATTGCTGGCCGAGCCGGAAACCAGTACGCCGTCGACACGATCCAGAATTGCGTCCGTATCATAACCTTCCTCGAAGGCCGGGATGATGAAGGCCATCACACCGGCAGCATTCAGCGCTGCGCGCAGATACTGATGCTGGGCGGCATGCCACGTCGCGCCATCTAGACTGCGGATATCGGCAGGAATCGCAACGATCGGTTTCGTCATTTTCGCCCCGGAGAAATTATAATGGACGTTTCTGCGGCCAGAATGGCCAGCAAGTCAACGTTTGGATGCAGGCGGTGGCCAAATTGCGGCGGCTGGAATGTCCAGCGCTTGTTCGGATCTGGCTAAGTAATTGAATATAAAGTTTTCTGGTTTCTTCAAGTTTCAGGTGCGACGATTGTTGGAATGTCTGCAAACGCATCCGATATTCTGAGAGATCGTGTTGCCGAGTGTCATCCCTTGAATTACATTTCAGCCGATTTATGCAACCTGTGTTCGTAACTTTCGCGCGACCTCTTGGGTCGTATCGGCAAAGGGACTAAGAGGACTGACGCCATGTCGGAACCGAAGACGACGGCACTCGAGACGAAAACTGACCTGATGCCCTCGGTCGCGGCGGGTGGCCCGCCCGCTATCGTCACGGTCGTTCTTCCGCCCGAAAAGGCAGGCGATGTCAGTGATCTGGCAGAACGTTATCGGTTGGCAACTGCAGAGCCGCATACGCTGATCACTTTCGGCCAGGAGGCGATCGGCAGCTTCGGCGCCAAGCTTGATACGATCCTCTCGCAGATTACCAACGCCCAGTCGCCTGTGCTTTTCGAACTCTTCCGAACGATCAGGGAAGGTGTGAAAGATGCGGATCTGAAGGAGCTCGAAGCAAGCATCCGGGAGAAGTTGAAGGGCGGCTTCTTCGAACGCCTGCTGATGGCAATCGGCCTCGGTGATCCTGCCAAACGGCTGAAGACGGTGACGGACGAAGTGCGCGGCATGCTGCAGAGCAAGGCCAAGTCGCTCGGCGATCTCATCAAGCCGATGGAAGCACAGATCGACGAGGAGAGCGGCAAGCTTATCCTCGAAGTGTCGCGCATGAGCACGCTGGCAGAAGGATATCGCGATACCATCGTGTCACTCGGCGTTTTTGTCGAGGCGGGCCGACATATCCTCGCAGACGCAATGCGGGAGCTCGAACGGCTGAAGCAGGAGGCCGTCTCCGGGGATCCGCTGAAGGTTCAGGAAGCCCGCGACTTCTCGCAGAAGCTCGACATCTTCCAGAACCGTGTGCTCGTTCTCGAAACGGCTTATGCCAAGGCGCCGACGGATCTCGACTCGATCGGCATTGCGCGGGGTGCGGCCTTGGCGACCCTTGCGGATACCGTCGCTTCCGCCAATGCCGAGTTCAACGATATCAAGTCGATCCTCATCAGGCTGCACGCGCTTTTCCAGATGCAGTCGATTCAGCAGATCAATGCCATGCGGCGCGAATTGCGCGCTTCGTTGCAGCAATACGGCTCGCAAGTGCTCGAAGATGTTTCGGTCAATGCCGTCAAGGCGGCCGGTGAAACCCGGCTTGCCGATGCCGATCTCGTGCTCGGGACCGCGCAGCGACTGCGAGCAATCGCCGACAAGGTCGTCGCCGAAGGCGAACGCAACAAGGAGCGCTATGCCGCTGCCCGCACCAAGCTTGAACAAGCACGCCAGATCGTGACTGCCCGCCCGATCTGAGATCTCAGGAGAAAGACAAGCGCATGGCAACCTTCAATCTCAACAAGGGTCAGTCGTTCCAGATCCAGAAGGAGATCCAGCTCGTTCATTCCGGACTGGTCTGGGATCCGCCGGAAGGTTCCGGCCCGGCCTTCGATCTCGACGTGCATTGTTTCGCGCTGGTTCATCCCGGCGGCGATTCCAACCGGGCACGGCTCTATAATGATGGGTCGCATGCGCTATGCTACGCCTTCGTGCGCAGCTCCAGCAATCCCGAGGGTTCGCTTTCCAAGAATGCCGACGGGTCCTTCCAGACGGATGACGGCTCGATGTGGCACGAGCGCGACGACCGCACCGGACGCGGCGCTCTCACGAAGCCGGAGCCTGATGACGATGATGGTGACGAAGACCATCATGGCGGGGGCCATCACGACGAGGGTTTTCGCGAGGAGTTCAAGATCGTGCTGGCGAAGTTGCCGCGCGAAATCTCCGAACTCGCCGTCTGGGCAACGATCCATGACGCCGCGCGCAAGAAGCAGGATTTCGGCAAGGTCAAGAACGCCTATATCGAAGTCTGTGATGCGATGGACGACGAACTCTGCCGCTATCAGCTGACGGCGGAATTTGCCGGCAAGACGACGATCCAGGTCGCATCCTTCCTGAAGCAGGCGGATGGATCCTGGAAATTCTATGCCGTCGGCGCGGGATCGAACGCGGGTCTCGGCGACGTCATCCAGGCCTATCTCGGCTGAGCGGAGGCTCTGCTTGACCAGCGGCAAGGCAGATGAACCGCCGGAGAAAAAGCCGGGCGGATCACCCAGGGTGCTTTTTCCGGAAAGCGCCGCGCCCGAGCCTGTTGCCGATCAGAAGGGCGGGAGCCGGCAGCCGAAAGTGCTGTTCGGTGCGCCCCGAGCCCCGACACCCAAGGGCGACCGCCCTCGGGTTCTTGCCGCGGGAGAAATCAGGCGCCGCATCTCCTGCAGCGTGGCTGAGCTTCAGGACATGGATGCGAGCGTAACGGAGGCGGCTGCGAAAGCGGCGTTGCGGATCGTCGACAGCATCAATCTCGACGATCATTATTTCGATGACGTTGTTCGTTTCGGTGCTTTTCTGCAGGCCGAGCATGGGAGGCTGGCGGATGGTGAACTCAAGATCGTCAGCAGTGACGTCTTGGCGCGGGGACGGCTGCTCTCAGCCGAGCTGCTGCAGCGCCTGACGGAACTCGATCCCGACAGGGTATTTGCAATCCGTGGCGGTTTTCTCGACACTGTCAAAGCTCTCGCCGCGCCCCGTGACCCGGCAGGCCTCTTTTCGCGCCTCTATCCGGAGGTGCGAAAATCGGTGGCGGAGCTCGATGCGCTTGCGCCCGACATCGTTGCCGTTGCCAATCAGGTGCGCGCTGTGGGCAAGGCCTATAAGACGCTCGCGAACAATCTTGCTGCGCATATACTTGCCGGTCGATTCCTCGTCCATCACATCGGCAGCCTTCAACTGCCCGAGCGCGAGCGGCAGGCTCATTATGCCTCGCAGTCTGAAGCCCTGGAAACGCGGACATCAAGCCTTTCAGCGACGAAAGCGACCGTCGAGATGAGCATCTGGACCGTTGCAGCGGTCTCGCAGGAAATCGACGCGCTCGCCCGCGCAGCGGAGGGATTGCTGCAGGAAGACCTGCCGGCCTGGCATGCTGCCTACTCCGCGGCGCTGACGGCTCAATCGGCGGAGCTGGCAAGCACAGGCACGCCGCTTCGCAATCTTCACACCCGGATACTTGGCAAATTCAAACTGGAGAGGAACAGGCCGTGACGACATTCAAATTGCAGAAACCGGAGGAAGAGGTTCGCCGTGTCGGTTTCGTTTTGCAGAAGCAGGGCATTCACGAGCGCATACCGGCGCAGGTCGGCATCAACATCGACGTCTCTGGCTCCATGAGCGAACTTTTCAAATCCGGCGCTGTGCAGGCAGCGCTGGAGCGCATCCTTCCCGTTGCTCTGTATTTCGACGATGACGGGCGTATCGATACCTGGGTGTTTTCCAACCGACAGAACATGGCGTCTCTGACGCCGGCCACGGCCAAGAATTACGACGGTTACGTTCAGCGTGAAATCGTCGCCAACAAAGAACTGGAGTCGATCCTGTGGGGCGGCACGGACTACGGTCCAGTCATCCGGTCGAATCTGATGACCTATGGTCTGATGGAAGAAGAATGGGCAGGCGGCCTGCTGGGCATGATCTTCGGCATGCGGCGTGATGCCTTCGGTGAAGAAACGCGATCAGGCACGCCGGCAATCAACTATTTCCTGACGGACGGGGAAAATGCCGACCGGGACGCTGCCTGGGAATTGCTGCAGAAGGCCGAACGGGCTGAATCGCAGATCTACTACGTGATGGTCGGTATCGGCGATGAGAAGTTCGAATTCCTGCGCAACGCCGCCGAGCATTTCCCGAATGTCGGCTTCGTCAGCGTCCGGGACCTCGGAAAATTTGTCGGCAGCGACGATGCCTACGAAAAACTGCTTCCGGCCGAACTCTGCACATGGCTGAAACATGAGCATGACGATGAGGATGACGATCATCATTGACCGTTTGCCCTGAAGGCAAGCCCGGTCGCTTCATCGCGTAAGCGGCCGGCAGGATGCAGCTAAGCCGCTGATTTCGATGGATGTGTGGCTTGCGCCACAGAAGCGTCGTGATCCCAAAGACTAATAGACTAAAGCTTGAAACGCTTCTTCCGCCATGCTTAGCTTTGCCATTACTGCGGGTAGGGGTGAGGATTGACCACGCAGTGCCATCTATACGGGAGGTTTTTGATGGATCGTCGTTCATTTATGAAAAAGGCCGGAACAGCGAGCGCCGGTGCCGTTGCCGCAACAGCTTTGGCAGCCCCTGCAATTGCGCAGGAAAACCCGAAGATAGCCTGGCGCATGACCTCGTCGTTTCCGAAGAGCCTGGACACGATCTACGGTGGCGCCGACGATATCGCCAAGCATGTTGCCGCTGCCACCGACGGTAACTTTACGATCCAGCCCTTCGCAGCCGGTGAAATCGTGCCCGGCCTTCAGGCCGTTGATGCGGTGGCGGCTGGTACCGTCGAGGCAGCTCACACCACCTCCTATTATTTTGTCGGCAAGGACCCGACCTACGCTATCGGAACGGCTATCCCGTTCGGGCTGAACAGCCGCCTGACCAATGCCTGGTTCTACGAGGGCAACGGCACCACCCTGATGAACGAGTTTTATGCCACGCAGGGAATGTATGCCCTGCCGGCCGGCAATACCGGCGCGCAGATGGGTGGCTGGTTCCGCAAGGAAATCAATACGCTCGACGACCTCAAGGGCGTAAAGATGCGTATTGCCGGTCTCGCCGGTCGCGTCATGGAGAAGGTTGGCGTTATCCCGCAGCAGATCGCCGGCGGCGACATCTATCCGGCGCTGGAAAAGGGAACGATCGATGCAGCGGAATTCGTCGGCCCCTATGACGACCTGAAGCTCGGCTTCCACAAGGTGGCGAAGTACTACTACTATCCGGGCTGGTGGGAAGGCGGCCCGACGGTGCATGCCTTCTTCAATCTCGATAAATGGAGCAACCTGCCAAAGCACTATCAGGCAGCGCTCACAGACGCTTGCGCCTTCGCCAACACCAATATGCTGGCAAAATACGACACGAAGAACCCGGGCGCGCTGAAGCAGCTTGTTGCCGAAGGCGCGACCTTGCGTCCGTTCAGCCAGGAGATCATGGAAGCCTGCTTCCAGGCCGCGACCGGCATCTACAGTGAAATCTCAGGCACGAACCAGTATTTCAAGAAGATCTACGATGATCAGACCGCCTTCAAGCGGGATGCCTATCTCTGGATGCAGCTCTCGGAATACACGTTCGATACGTTCATGATGATCCAGCAACGGGCCGGTAAAATCTAAGAGACTTTCTTTTTTCAGCGATATCAAAAAGATAGCCCCGGATGAAGATCCGGGGCTTTTGTTTTCCTTATTGTGCGGGGGGAGACGGGGGCGCGCTCGGCAAGGCCGGCAAGGTCAGACCCGGAATCTGCGGGGAACCGCCGCCGCCTGGTGCTCCCAATGGCGGCAGGCCGAGCTGGCCGCCGAAGCCCGGGACTTCAATCTTGATCGAGTTCGGGTCGACCTTCGGGCCGTGGTCCAGCCAGTAGGTCACCGATTGCGGCCAGAAGATCACGATCGCCACCAGGATCAGCTGCATGCCGACCCAAGGGAGCGCGCCCATGTAGATATCCGAGGTCTTGACCTCGCGACCGGCGATCGAACGCAGATAGAAGAGCGCGAAGCCGAAAGGCGGGTGCATGAAGCTCGTCTGCATGTTGACGCAGATCAGCACGCCGAACCAGATCAGGTCGATGCCGAGATTGGAGGCGACGGGGGCGAGCATCGGGATGACGATGAAGGCGATCTCGAAGAAATCGAGGAAGAAGGCGAGCACGAAGATGAAGATGTTGACAAAGATCAGGAAGCCGACCGGGCCGCCTGGGATGCCCGATAGCATGTGCTCGATCCAGCGCGAACCATCCATGCCTTGGAAGACCAGGCTGAAACAGGTGGAGCCGATCAGGATCATCACCACCATGGAGGTGATGTGCGTGGTCGATGTCATCGCCTCGCGGATCAGCGGCCAGGTGAGGCGCCGGTTCATGGCCGCGAGCGCCATGGCGCCGACGACGCCGAGCGCGCCGGCCTCCGTTGGCGTCGCAAGGCCCATGAAGATCGTGCCGAGAACCAGGAAGATCAGGACGATCGAGGGCACCATGCCCATCAGCACCTTCATGAGCAGCGCCCAGTTGAAATCGCCACGTACCTCCTTTGGCAGCGGCGGCATCGATTTCGGCCGAACGATCGACAGCACGAGAATGAAGAGGACGAAGATCGCCACCTGCAGGATCGAGGGGCCGATCGCGCCGCGATACATGTCGCCAACCGATTTGCCGAGCTGGTCGGCGAGAACGACAAGGACCAGCGAGGGCGGGATCACCTGGGTGATCGTGCCGGAGGCGGCGATGACGCCGGTGGCAAGGCGCGGGTTGTAGCCGTAGCGCAGCATGATCGGCAGCGAAATCACGCCCATGGTGATGACCGAGGCGGCGACCGTGCCGGTGATAGCGCCAAGCACGGCGCCGACAAGGATGACAGCATAGGCCAGGCCACCGGGGACACCACCGAAGAGCTTGCCGGTACCTTCGAGCAGATCTTCGGCCAGCCCACAACGCTCCAGCACCGCGCCCATGAAGGTGAAAAAGGGAATGGCAAGCAAGAGATCGTTGGAGACGATGCCGAAGAAGCGCAGCGGCAGGGCCTGCAGCAGGGCCTCGTCGAAATGGCCGGTAACGATGCCGATGATGCCGAAAAACAGGCCGACGGCGGCGAGAGAAAAGGCGACCGGAAAGCCGTAGAGCATGAAAATGACCATGCCCAGGAACATGGCCGGCGGAATGATGCCGAAATCAAACAAATCTGTTCCTCCAGGCGCGCGTTACTGCAGCGGCTTTTCGTACTTCGTATCGATGCTGATATGGCCGGTAACGGCTGCGATCCGCTTGATCAGCTCCGAAACGCCCTGAAGGGAGAGCAGCGCGAAACCGGCGACAAGAACGAGCTTGACGGGCCAGCGGATCAGTCCGCCAGCGTTGCCCGATATTTCCCCCTGCCGGTAGGAAAGCGCAAAGAAGGGCCACGAGACCCAGGTGAGGAAGATGCAGACGGGAATGAGGAAGAGGATGAGACCAACGATGTCGATCCAGATCTTCCCTCTTTCGGAAACCGACCCATAGATCAAATCGACGCGGACATGCTCGTTATTGCGCAGCGCATGCGAGGCACCGAGTACCACGACGAAGGCGAAGAGATACCACTGGATCTCGAGCCAACCGTTCGAGCTATAGTTGAATGCATAGCGTACAATCGCATTGCCGGCGCTGATCAGGCAGCAGAGAAGCACCATGTATTCTGATAGTTTTCCAATGAATTCACTGATCGAGTCGATCAGTCGGCTGACGGCCAGGAATACCGACATTCGCCTCCCCTTATTGTCTTGCCGTTTTCGGCAGTTCTCCCCTTCAATCGGTGTAAACCAGGGTTTTTGAAATTGGAAGGATAAATGGCCCGCCTTGGAGTATAGTCTTATGCGGCCAGCGCCGGTGATGCCGATGAAAATTCCGGCAACTCAGGCTTGGATATATTTTTTAAAATCCTCGCCGTAAAGCTGCAATATCGCGCCATGGATGAGTAGTTCATCCTATGGTTTTAGAAAAATTGACCAAATGTTTGAACCGTTTGAAATCAATTTTTAAAGGGTTCGGTTTACATTTCCCGCGCACAGGGAAAGTATGGATGAAGCCACATAACCCGAATAGGGTCCCTAAGGATGTGTATCTGTCGTTTGTGAATTCCCTGTCCGGGAATCGCATGACGCTTCTGGCTGGCGTCATCGTACACTCCGCCACTTTCCTGGCTGTCGCCGCCAAGACCGAGTCTCCCGTCTATATATTCCTGGCTGTTGCCGTCATTGTGGTGTTCTGCGCCCGCATGGCGATTTTCCGCCTCTTCGACAAGGTAGACAAGGAGAAGCTCTCTTTTGCCGAGATCGAGCGCTGGGAGAAGATTCTCGTGGTCGGCGCAGCCGGCATCACCACGCTTCTCGGCATCGGCAGCGGGTATGCCATCTTTTTCACGCGTGATTCCTTTGCCGAGCTCGCCTGCATTGCAGTGACCATGGCGACGATGGTTTCGGTCGTCGGCCGCAACTATGGCTCACGCATGGCGGTCGACCTGCAGACCTTCTCCTGCTGCCTGCCGATGATCATCTGCAGCGTGATGACGCTCGATTTCTACCGCGGCATCCTTTCGGTCTTCCTCATTCCGTTCTGGTTGACGACGCGGGCCATGGCCACCGGCGTGCGCGAGTTCCTCTATGAGAACGTGATCGCACGCCGCGAGATCGCCTCGATCGCCGAGCGCTTTGATACGGCGCTGAATAATATGCCGCACGGCCTCGTCATGGTCGATGAAGAGAACCGGATCCAGGTCATCAATCGCAAGGCCTGCGAACTGTTGAAAATTGGCGCACCCGATCGATTGAAGGATCGCGATCTCGGCGCTGTGTTGCGCTATGGCGCGCGGTACAGCTTCATGGACGCTTCGCAGCCGGAGCTGATCCTGCGGCAACTGACACAGGTGGCCGAAGGCAGCCTTTCGCGTACGCTCATCCATTTCCCCGAGGGACTGTCGCTCGAATTCTCGGCAAGCCGACGCGCGGATGGTGGCGCGGTATTGATCTTCGAAGACGTTTCGAGCCGTGTGAAGGCCGAGCAGAAGATCCTGCACATGGTGCGCTTCGACGCCCTGACCGGCCTGCCGAACCGCGAGCATTTCGGTCACCTTGTACAGGACTATCTGGCGAGACATTCGAAGAAACGCGGTCCTGTCGGCTTCATGATCCTCGATATCGACGAGTTCAAGCATGTCAACGACATGCGGGGGCACGTAACCGGCGACCATCTGCTTTGCGCCATCGCCATGCGCGTCAAGGAGATGGCCGGCAGCGCCATCGTCGGCCGCCTGATGGGCGACCAATTCATCCTCTTCTTCCCGCATGCGCGTGACCGACAGATACTGGATGCCGACATCCGCAAGCTGCATGCGACGATCCAGGGGCAATATGAAGTTGACGAGGTAACCTTCCTCGTCTCGCTCAGTGCCGGGTACGCCGTCCTCGAGAGCGACGCCTTCGCCATGGACGAATGGAGCGTCAAAGCCGACCTTGCGCTGTTCGAAAGCAAGTCGCGCTTCAAGGGCGGGATTGCCGGTTTCGAGCGCGAAATGGATGGCCGCTATATCGAGCAGCAGAAGCTCAAGGCGGACCTGCGCGAGGCGGTGGCCGCAAATTCGCTACACCTCGTCTTCCAGCCGATGTTCAGGGCTGATGGCCTGCGCATCGAATGCGCTGAAGCACTCGCTCGCTGGGTACATCCGGAAAAGGGCTCCATTCCGCCCGACGTCTTCATCCGCCTCGCCGAAGAGATGGGCATCATCTCGCAGATTACACGGTTCGTGCTCTTCAAGGCCTGCGAAGAATGCATGAGCTGGCCGGATCATATTTCCGTTTCGGTCAACCTTTCAGCACGCGACCTGCGCGATGCGGACATCCTGTCGGTTGTTTCGGACGCGTTGGCGCATTCCGGTCTGGAAGCATCACGCCTGCATCTGGAAATTACCGAAAGCAGTCTGATTGACGAGCCGGCGGTGGTGCGCGCAATCCTCGCTGAGCTGCGCAGCCGCGACATCACCATCGCCATCGACGATTTCGGTACCGGCTTCTCCAGTCTCAGCTATCTCGACACGCTGCCGCTCGACATCGTCAAGATCGATCGCTCCTTCGTGCGCAACATCGTCGAAGATACACGTCGCCTGAAACTGTTGCGCGGCACGGTCCACCTTGCCCGCGAGCTCGGTCTCAAGATCGTTGTCGAGGGTGTCGAAACCCCGGAGCAGCTGGCACTTCTCAACAAGCACCGCAGCACGGATCTCATTCAGGGTTACGTCTTCTCCCCGCCAGTCCCCTCGAAGGAAATCGGCATCCTCTCCCAGGCTCTCAACCGCCGCACGGCACCGCGTCGCCGCACCAAAGTCGCCTGATCCGGCGCTACCTGTCGGTGTGACCGAGGGCATATTCACGGCCGTTAACCTTAATAATTCAAATACGTCCAAAATTTTCTTCAAATCTTGCGCTTTATCGAGCGAGGTATGATTAATGACCCGTTAACAACGGGGTCCACCATGGCGTCTGTCCCTTTGAGTACGAGTGACTTTTCGAAGAAGGTTCTCGAAATTCTTGATAATGTCGAATATCGCCGCGTCGAAAGCACCGAGGACATGGAGGATGTCGAGAGGCTGCGTTACAAGGCCTACAAGGCGCATGACACGCTTGCCCTGGCACCGAAGGGGCTGCTCGACGATACGGATTTCGACAGCCATGCCTATGTTTTCGGGCTCTATTATTACGGCGAGCTGGTCAGCACGATCCGGATCCACCATGTGACGCCTGATCATCGCGTCAGCCAGTCGGCCGGCGCCTTTCCGGAAGCGATAGACGCGTTGCTGGATGCCGGTCTCAGCCTGATCGACCCGGCGCGTTTTGCTGCCGATCCGGAGCTGACGGCCGATCTGACCTGGATCCCATACCTGACGTTGCGACCGAGCATTGTGGCCGCGGCGCATTTCCGTGCGCACCGGGTGCTTCAGTTCGTTCGTCCCCCGCATGCGGCCTTCTACAAGCGTGTCTTTTACGCCGACACCGTTGTGCCGGGCCAGAGGGCCAAGAATTACGGGATCGATATGACGCTGATGGCGACCAATGTCATCGAGGTCGGCCGCAAGCTTCTCACGCGTTATCCGTTCTTCATTTCCAGCGCCAGCGAGCAGCGGATGATGTTCGCGCGCGGCCCGGAAAACACGCTGCCTTCTCTCACTATCGTCCCGACCGCGCGCTTCGTACCGGAAGGCCAGCTTGGAACTGACCTGCCGCTTTGATTCCCCGAGGGAGCGCCTTTCCGCCTCCGGCGAAGGCGTTCCTGCGGCATTCTCATGCATTGCGCTTTCGCCCGTCATTGTGTAATCCCTGCGGAGAGGGATTTGCCTCGCTGACGCGGGGGAATCAGGCAGCGCTAAGGCATTTCAGGGAGACGATATTCATGGCCGAACATCATACCGGACCGGTCGAGACCGGCGCGCCGATGGACTACAAGGAACATGAAAAGACGTACGACATGTTCATTGCCGGCACGAAATACGGCACGATGTTTCTGATCGCCCTGATGCTTGCCATGACTGCCGGTTTCTTCGGCGGTGCCGGTTTCCTCGGCGGCATCCTCGTCTTCCTCATCATCCTCGTCGCCGGCATCTTCCTGCTCCGCTAAACGCGGCCCGCGGGAAGGCCCGGTCTTCCGAATTTTGTGATGTAGATGCTTGGCCCGTGCAGGCAAGCAGCCTGCCACGGCCCAGCTGACCCGGAGGAGGGGGCAGTTGGCCAATATCGTTTTCGTAGCCAAGGAAATCACGGGCGATGAGACGCGCGTTGCGGCGTCCGTCGAAACCGTGAAAAGGATAAAGGCGCTCGGCTTCGATGTCATCGTCGAAGCGGGCGCCGGGGCGCTTTCGCGCATTCCGGACAGTGAATTCGAGGCCGTCGGTGCCGCAATCGGCACGTTTGCGGATGCAGCGTCCGCCGATGTAATCCTTAAGGTTCGCCGGCCGAGCGAAAGCGAGATCGCCGGCTATAAGACCGGCGCGGTCGTCATTGCCATCATGGATCCCTATGGCAATGACGAGGCGGTCGCCGCGATGGCGCGGGCAGGTCTTTCCACCTTCGCCATGGAGCTGATGCCGCGCATCACGCGTGCGCAGTCGATGGACGTGCTGTCATCGCAGGCAAATCTTGCAGGTTATCAAGCGGTTATCGAGGCAGCCGCCGTTTACGACCGGGCGATGCCGATGATGATGACGGCAGCGGGCACTATTCCTGCCGCCAAGGTTTTCGTCATGGGTGCAGGCGTTGCAGGCCTCCAGGCGATTGCGACGGCGCGCCGTCTCGGTGCCGCCGTTTCGGCAACCGACGTTCGCCCCGCGGCAAAGGAACAGGTTGCATCTCTTGGCGCGAAGTTCATCGCCGTCGAGGATGACGAGTTCAAGGCGGCGGAAACGGCTGGCGGCTATGCCAAGGAAATGTCGGCCGACTATCAGGCCAGGCAGGCCGCACTTGTGGCCGAACACATCGCCAAGCAGGACATTGTCATTACCACGGCTCTCATTCCCGGCCGTCCGGCGCCGCGGCTCGTTTCGCGCGCGATGCTCGCTTCGATGAAGCCCGGTGCAGTTGCCGTCGATCTCGCGGTCGAGCGTGGCGGCAATATTGAAGGGGTGGTTACAGGCCAGATCGCCGATGTCGAAGGTGTGAAAGTGATCGGCTTTCCGAACATGGCGGGCCGTGTGGCGGCCAGCGCCTCAGCGCTCTACGCCAAGAACCTCGTCACTTTCCTGGAGACGATGGTGAACAAGGAAACGAAATCGGTTGTGCTCAACCTCGAGGACGAGCTCATCAAGGCGACGATGCTGACCTATGCGGGGGATGTCGTGCATCCGGCATTCGGCGGCGCCAAGAAGGGGGATAACTGATGGCCAGTGAAGCAATGGACAAGGCTCTGGAGCAGCTCGACCAGGCCGTTACCGCGGTCATCACCGCTGCTGCCCAGGCGCCGGAAGCGGCAAGTGCTGCCACTGGCGGGGCGATCGATCCTTTCGTCTTCCAGTTCGCGATCTTCGTATTGTCGATCTTCGTCGGCTACTATGTCGTCTGGTCGGTCACGCCTGCACTGCATACGCCGCTGATGGCCGTTACCAACGCGATTTCCTCGGTCATCGTCGTCGGGGCTCTGCTTGCCGTCGGCATCTCGAGCAGCGGGCTTGCCACCGGCTTCGGTTTCGTGGCGCTCGTGCTTGTCTCGGTGAATATCTTCGGCGGCTTCCTCGTCACGCAGCGCATGCTGGCGATGTACCGCAAGAAGGACAAGTGAGGCCGCACGAATGACCAATATTGCAGCCTTCCTCTACCTTGTCTCCGGCGTCCTGTTCATTCTGGCGCTACGCGGGCTCTCGCATCCTGCCACCAGCCGCAAGGGCAATCTCTACGGCATGATCGGCATGGGGATCGCCATCCTCACGACGCTGGCGCTGGCGACGCCGAATTTTGGCGGCTTCGTGCTCATCATTCTCGGCCTTGCCATCGGCGGCAGCGCTGGTGCCTATATCGCCCGCACCATTGCGATGACCTCGATGCCGCAGCTTGTTGCCGGTTTCCACTCGCTGGTAGGCCTCGCGGCGGTTCTTGTCGCCGCATCAGCCCTCTATACGCCGGGCTCTTTCGGCATTGGCGAGATTGGCCAGATCCACACTGAAGCCCGTATCGAAATGGCGATCGGCGTGGCGATTGGTGCGCTGACCTTCACCGGCTCGATCATCGCCTTCCTGAAACTCGACGGGCGCATGTCCGGCAAGCCGATCCTGCTACCCTTCCGTCATGTGATCAACATCGCTCTGCTTGCCCTGATCGTGCTCTTCATCGTCGGGCTGGCGGTAACGGAAAGCCATTTCGATTTCTGGGCCGTCGTCGCCTTGTCGCTGGCTCTCGGCGTGCTGCTCATCGTGCCGATCGGTGGCGCCGACATGCCGGTTGTCGTTTCCATGCTCAACTCTTACTCGGGCTGGGCTGCTGCCGGCATCGGCTTCACGCTCGGCAATCTGGCGCTCATCATCACCGGCGCACTGGTCGGTTCTTCGGGCGCGATCCTGTCCTATATCATGTGCAAGGGCATGAATCGCTCTTTCATCTCCGTGATACTGGGCGGTTTTGGTGGGGAGACGGGCGGCAATGCGGCGGATAATTCGGACAAGACCGTCAAGCTCGGCTCGGCGGAGGACGCTGCCTACCTGATGGCGAACGCTTCCAAGGTCATCATCGTGCCGGGATATGGCATGGCGGTGGCGCAGGCGCAGCATGCATTGCGCGAGCTGGTCGACAATCTCAAGAAAAACGGCGTGGAAGTGAAATATGCGATCCATCCGGTCGCAGGCCGTATGCCTGGCCATATGAACGTGCTGCTCGCGGAAGCCAATGTGCCTTATGACGAGGTGTTCGAGCTTGAGGATATCAACTCGGAATTCGCCCAGGCTGACGTTGCCTATGTCATCGGCGCCAATGACGTCACCAATCCGGCCGCGCGTGACGACAAGACCTCGCCGATCTACGGGATGCCGATCCTTGACGTCGACAAGGCCAAGACCTGCCTCTTCGTCAAACGCTCGCTCGGCTCGGGTTACGCCGGCATCGACAACACGTTGTTCTACAAGGACGGCACCATGATGCTGCTTGGGGACGCCAAGAAGGTGACCGAAGAGATCAACAAGGCAATCGCGCACTGACCGAGGAGCCCGCTTTCGCGGGCTTTTCTCCTGTTGTTGCAAACCGTCAGATTTCGCCCGGTACAAGCGTCATCTTCTCGACGCCGACGGCGAGATTGAGACCTTCCTGGGCCTGCACATTGAGCGGCTGCAGCATGAAGGCCTTGTTCGTGCCGCCGGCAATGACCTTGGCACCTCCGCCGGCACCGAGGCTGGCGTCTGCGCCGATACCGTAATATTCGCCGGCGAGCGCGAAATCCGGGATATTGGTACCGGTCTTTGCGAGCACCTGCCAGATCATTACACTCTTGCCGGTCTGGCCAATATCGATGCCGAATTTCTCGATTTTGCCGGCATAGACTGCCTTAGGGCCGCCCGAAGCAGGCGTATAGGTGCAGATCAGATTCTTCTCGGATGTGACGATCAGTCCCTGGCCGCCATCCGATCCGCAGACGAGCCGACCAAGCGAAATATAGTCGGCTGCTGCGGCCGAACTGGCCCAGGCTGCGGCCGAAACGATTGCCGCAGCAATCACGGTTTGCTTGAACATGGTCCTTCTCCTTTTGAATGACCTGTTCGAAACGGGTGGTTGCAGTGATTGTTCCGGCTGCGCTAGTCGCGCTCCATCGTCCCACGCTGGGCTGTGAGGGTCCAGACGAGACCCTCGGGACGGAAGTCGACATCGACCTTGCCCCGGAAAGCGGAAGCAGCATGTGCCTTGATGACGGTCGTGCCGAAACCGGTGCGCGCTGGCGGTTTGACCGGCGGCCCGCCACTTTCAGTCCAGGTGAAGCGCAACATATTGTCCGCTGCCGGCTGCCATTCGAAGCGTACGCGACCCTGTGGCACGGAGAGCGCTCCGTATTTTACCGAATTGGTGGCGAGTTCATGCAGCGCGAGGCCGAGGTTCTGCACGGCATCGGGTTTGAGGATAAAATCTTTGCCCTCGATCTCCACCTGCTCGCGGGCCTGGGGAAAAGCCTGGAGATGAATATCGATGACGCGATGCAGCAAGACGCCGGACCACTGTTCGCCTGTCAGAAGCTCAATCGAGCGGACGAGCCCTTCGAGGCGATGGGCGACGGCCAGGCGAAATGTCTCGACGCTGTCTGCCTGCTTGGAGAGCTGTCGCATCATGGCGAGAACGAGCGTCAGCAGGTTCTTTGTGCGATGGACCAGCTCATGCATGACGAAGCGCAGCCGGTCCTCGCTCTGACTGCGGTCGAAAGAGGCATTAGACAGTGCAATGGCCACCTGGTTGGCCTCGATGACACTGGTTTCGACCGGCGAAACGATGTGACCTTCGCCAAGCCGGTTCGCCATGTCGGCAATTTCACGGATCGTGGAGCGGACCTGCCGGGCAACGGCATAGGTAGCAAGCACGGCGACGAGCAGCAGCACAAGGCCACCGATCAGAAGGAAGCGCCAGGTGCTGAGGATCGGTGCCTGTGCGGTGGCAATCGGCCCCCATACCACCGTCTTCCAGGACCAGCCGGGAATTTGCGCATAGCCCAACAGGGCATGCGGAAGAATATCGCTGTCTTCAAATACGCCGCTGGATGCGACGAGCGAGGGCAGAATGCGCGGGTCGAAGGGTTCGCCAGGCTGCAGATTGGCAGGGCCTCGGCTCGCTACCACATGGCCTCCCTGATCGATGACGGCCGCCGACCAGCCGGAGGCAAGGCCCTCTGTCGTGACGAGTCTTGCAAGGTCGTTGGCATTCTGGGTGATGATCAATGCGGAGACGGGATCGTCATCGCGCGGCAGGGTGACGTTATAGACCCACATGCCGCTCGTTGCGCCCATGAAGACATCGGAGGCTTCGATCCGCCCGGACTTCATCGCGGCCTCCAAAGCCGCGATGTTCGTCGTCTTGCCGAGCGGCGTGCCAAAGGCGCGACGGGTATTCAGAAATTGCTGCCCGGTCCTGTCGACGGCAATCACATAAAGCGTATCGCCGCGCAGCGCGGTTTCCGTGCGATTGTAGAAAGATTCATAGTCGCCGCTTTCCAGCTCCGGCGAGGAGGACAGCAGCCGCAATGTCGTTGCCATATCCTGAAGCTGGCGGTCGATGGTGCGTGAGAGGGCGAGCGCATCCTGTGCGGTTTCACGCTTGAGCGTAGATCGCTGGTTGTCCTCCAGCTGCATGAGAAGAAGGGCAACGAAAGCGAAGATCGGCAAGGCGATCGCCACTGCCATGGCGATGAGATATGTCCCGATCGAAGCTTTCGGAAAAAGACGTGTGGCGAACCTCATCGATGTCGCCCCCGAACTGCCGGGGTGGGATGCTGGGGAAGCTCGGTTTCGCAGAGTCCAACGAAAGCAAGAATCCGCATCGCTCGCAAACGCCCCTTACATCCGTACCGCCCAATAGCCTGCCATCAAAGCACGGTCATGTTATGGGGCGGGGCATTTGGTTGCAACCTACTAAAATAGTCAGGTGCAAAATCGTCAATATTTAATGGACTGCTACCGGTCGGCGGAAGCGTTGCAATCGGAAGGGCAGAAGGCTTTCGTCATTCTTGCCTGACAGAAGCTCGTCGGCGGCAAGCAGGCCGACAAGCGGAGCAAGCGTGACGCCGGAATGCATCACCGTTACATAGAGACCCGGCAAGCCAGTATTGCCGATGATGGGAAAACCATCGGCAGGAGTCGGGCGAAAACCGACCGTGAAGAAATCGAGCTTCAGATCGGCATTGTCCAAGATCGTCGCTTTCACGCGTGCAAAGAGTTCCGCTGCACTTGCCCGATGATCTTCACCCGGATCGCCGCCACCGAAATCCGAGCCAGCGATGATGCGGCCTTCCGCCGTCTGGCGCATATGCAGACGGGGTGTCATGACGAGACCGTTCAAGCGTTTGGAGACAGGACGGGAGTGTACGATCAGACCGGCGGGTGCTGACAGCGGCAACGTTATTCCTGCCGAGGCGGCGATCGGAACTGCGCCTGCCCCTGCGGCCAGTACGACATGATCGGCTTCGAGCATGCCTTCCGAGGTGACAAGTCCGACGATGCGTCCAGCACTTTGGAGCAGGCCGTTGACCGTGGCATGAACGAACGTCGCGCCATGCGCTTTGGCATCCGCGAGCAGCAAACGTGCTGCGGCAACAGGCTCCACCGCGCCTTCTTCTGCAACATGGAGGGCGAAATCAGGATATTCGCCAAGGCCGGGTTCGATCAGCGTGCTTTCTTGCCGGTTCAGCCGGCTGATACCGTAGCCCCAACGGCCGTGTTCGTCGGCATAGGCTTCGAGATCGGCTGCGGGCATATCCCAGCAGAGACCGCCGCACCATTGAAGCGGCAGGCCGGGCAGTTCCCGCGCCAGCCGCTTCCACTCGGCCATCGCGCGGCGGCGAAAGTGGAAATAGAATTCGGGATTACCCCAGCTTGCATTGATCCATGCAAAGGAACAGGGCGTTGCCACTCCGCCAAGCTCCTCGCCGACGACGGTGACCGTTGCACCCTTGCGTGTGAGATGCCAGGCAATGGAGGCGCCAATTATGCCTGCGCCGACGACGATCACATGCGGTTTCGCCGTCATCGTCGCCCTCCCTTTTCGAGTCCGTTAGCCGGTCGTGCCGCCGACGCGGGCAAGTCCGTCCCTTGCCGGCTGATATTTCGGATCGAGGCCGACAGCGTGGCGATAGGAGCGGATTGCCTTGTCCTTTTCGCCACGGCGCTCATAGACGAGAGCCTGGTTTGCCCAGGATTCGGCAAGATTGCCGTTGAGCTCGATCGCGTGATTGAAGTCGGCGAATGCGTTGTCGTTGTCGTTCAGCGCGATATAGGAAATGCCGCGGCCATTATAGGGCTCGGGCGAGTTCGGCGACAGCGAGATCGCCTTCGAGAAGTCGTCGATCGCCTTATCCTGCTGATTGCGCTTCTGGTAGATCAGGCCGCGATTGTGATAGGCGCGACCATCGGTGGTGCCGAGCTGAATCGCTTTTGAGAAATCATTGAAGGCCTGATCGTCCTGGCCGGCCATGCGATAGACGTTGCCGCGACCGATATAGGCGACGTCATAGCTCGGATTGATCTGCAGGGCGGCATTGTAGTCGGCGATCGCCTGCGGCTGCTGACCCATGTTGCGGTACACCAGCGCGCGGTTGGCATAGGCCTGGAAGAAGCGCGGGTTGATCTGCAGCGCGGTGTTGAAGTCGTCGAGCGCCTTGCGGAATTCGCCGGCGCGACCATAGGCGGAACCGCGAACATTGTAGCCTTCCGGATCGCGCGGATTGGCGTTGATGACGGCCGTGAGCGACGCAATGTTTTCCTGTGAGCCCTGCGCCTTGTCGATGCGGATCACAGCATCCGACGTGTTGGTCGTTTCGCAACCGGCAAGGCCGAGCGCCGCGGCAAGTGCCAGCGAGGCGAATACGGCCGATTTCTGCGAACGCGACGAGCGGGACGGATAGAAGTTTATGACAGCCATTCGGGCTCGCTTTCCCCCATGCACCATATCCGGCAAAGCGGATATGCAATCTTCAGCAGAAAATTAAAAAAGGCGGCGGCGAAACCTATCGCCCCCGCCACACATGCATCTGAAAACGTCGAAAAAACGACGGCACCGCCTTAGCGTGCAACCAGACCTTCGCGCTGAGCGCGCTTGCGGGCCAGCTTGCGAACACGACGAACAGCCTCGGCCTTTTCGCGAGCACGCTTCTGCGACGGCTTTTCGTAGTAGTCGCGCATCTTCATTTCGCGAAAAATGCCTTCGCGCTGCATCTTCTTCTTGAGAGCGCGGAGAGCCTGGTCAACATTGTTATCGCGGACAAGTACCTGCACGAGAATCACGTTCCTTTGGTTTGGTTGATGCCGAAAGGCGGCGCAGCGCCTGGGGCAAAAAAATAACGTTCGCGCGGCCGCGGCCTTGCGATTGGTGTTGCGGGATATCAGATCGACGGAATGAAGTCCAGACGGGATATGCGCCCGCGCGGAAAAATCCCGCCCGTGCCTAAAAGGAGCTAGGGGCGGGCCTTCTCAGGCTTCGTTTCGTCCAGAGCGGCGATCGCTTCCTTCAGCGTGGCGACAACACGGGCGCGGTCCGCCGGCTCAAGCCGAGCCGTGTCCAGATGCAGGTCCAGTCCTGCGAGATGTTCGCTGAGAACGCGGCTCTTGTGATCGGCGCCGAGCATCAGTCCGTCCACGGCGTAGGGTACGATCTCCCGCTGGATGCCCTTCATGGTGATCGGCGGCAAAGGATGGGCATCGACGATATCCTTCACCAGCGCATAGGTTTCGTAGCTGACGACGATTTCTCCACCCTGGGCGATCGATTGCAGACGTGCGGCAAGGTTCGCTTCGGCACCGATGATCGTATAGTCCATGCGGTCGCTGCTGCCGAAATTGCCGACGTTGCAATAGCCGCTGTTAATTCCCATGCGAACGACGAAGGGCTCTTCCGTCCCGTTGCGACGCCATCTTTCCTTCAGTTCGCCGAGCCGGCGCTGCATGTCGACTGCCATGCGCAGGCAAGCCTTTGCGTCTTCCTCTGCCCCCTTGGTTTCCGGATCACCGAAGAAGACCAGCATGGCATCGCCAATGAACTTGTCCACCGTGCCGCCATGCTTGAGTGCAATCGTCGACATTTCGGTCAGATATTCGTTCAGCATTTCCGTCAGTGCCTCCGGCTGCAGGCGCTCGGTCGTGGCGGTGAAATCCTTGATGTCCGAGAAGAAGATCGTCAGGCGTTTTCGCTCGGTATGAACGACCACATCCTTCTGGCCGCTGAAGATGCTCTTGTAGATCTGCGGCGACAGATAGCGGGAAATCTTCAGGGAGACGCTGGCGAGGAACTCGTTCGCCGCTTCGAGGTCGCGGTTGGCACTGTGGATGACACGCGTCTGCTGGCGTTGCAGAAAAATGAAGCTGATGCCGATGATGGCGACGAAGAAGAAATAGCAGAGCAGATATTTGAAGGCGAGAACATTGCTTGCATAGGGCTGGCGGATGATGACCTCCTGAATGCCGCGCACATCTCCTACCTTCCAATCCCTTTTCGGGCTTTCAGGATGCGTGTTATGGCAGGCGACGCAAGCCTGGCCCATGATCACAGGCGTGATGAGCCGCAACGTATCGGTGAATCCGACGCGGGTGAGGTCAGTCAGTGTTTGGCTGGAATTGGCGCGCAGGGATGCGAGTGATGCCGCTTCGAAATTGTCGAGATCGTGAGGCGCGCGATTCTTGAAGGGCAGGTCAGAAAGGAAGCGATAGGTGATGTTGGCCTGCTGCTCCTTGATGACATCGCCCAGTTCCAGCGAAAGCGTGGCGGGAAGTGGAATGGCGCCTGGAATGTTGGCATAGTTATGCGAGACGACCGTGCCGCTGACATCGCCAGCCTGATGGGCGGCGAGGACCCTGCCGACGACATTCGCCGAATAATAGGAGCGTATGCTGGTGACGAGAGAACTCATATCCCGCGCCTGCCGGCGCAGCGCGCTTTCAGAGAGGTCGCTAATATCCAGCCAGACAGCGAGCGGCAGCCCGGCCAGCATCGCCAGCACGACGGCGATCAGCCAATAGCCGCTTCTGCGGGCGGCAGAGGCCGAATTTTCCGCAGTTCTTGCCGTGGTCGCTCCTTGCGGATCTGCCATGGCTCATCCCCTCGACAATGATTGAATTATCAAATCCCTGAGACACAGAAACATTTCGCCGCAGGCGCGGCAAGGCCGGCGCTCGACGGTCGGGCCAAAAGCGATGACCAAATCTGGAAGTAATTTCGTGCTGGGTTGCCTTTCGGCTTGTTTTTCAGCTTGTGCGCATGAACGAATGGTCATTGGCGTCAAACAAGCGTAGCTTGCCTGCGGCGGGACGGCCCCGGGGCCGGCTCGAGGGGAGGTCGGAAACGCATGACGCGATTGCAGCAGATCGGTGTGCTGATCGGCCTCATCATCGTGGCTGCGCTTACGATGTTCCGGGCAAGCGATCCGCCCGTACTGAAGCAGATCCGCGAGGTTACCTTCGATGAGTATCAGCGCATCGTGCCGCGCAGTTTCGAAGCAATGCCGGTCCGGGTGGTCGATATCGACGAGGCTTCCCTGCGGGAGTTCGGTCAGTGGCCGTGGCCGCGCGACAGGCTGGCCATGCTGGTCAACCGTCTCTCCGACATGGGAGCGGCGGCCATCGCCTTCGACGTCATCTTTGCCGAACCTGACCGGATGTCCCCACGCAATGTCATCCGGGAGGTCGAAGGGATCGATCCGTCTCTGGCGGCACAGTTGCCCGACAATGACGAGATATTCGCGCAATCGATCGAAGGAAAGCCCGTCGTTCTCGGCTTCGGGCTTTCAAACGAGGGCAATTACAAGCCGCCAGTGAAGGCCGGCTTTGCCTTTACCGGTGAAAGCCCGCTCGCCGCACCTCCGCATCTCGGCGCTTCGACGCCGCTCCGGCCGGGGCTGGAGGCGAAAGCCGCAGGGCTCGGTCATGTCAGTCTCAATCCCGGCAGTCCTTCATCCGTCGTTCGCGCGGTGCCGCTGTTCCTCAGCGATGGCGAGCAGTTTTATCCCAATCTTGCGATCGAAGCGCTGCGGGTCGCGCAGGGTGCCTCCACCTATGTGTTGGCCGGCGCGCCCGACCAAGCAGGGATCATTACATCGGTGAAGATCGGCGACTTCATCGTTCCGCTGACGGCTGCCGGAGAGATCTGGCTTTATGTGACGCCGAACCGGGCAGAGCGTTATGTCTCGGCCGGAAAGATCCTTGCGGCCGGTGGAGTGGCCCCTGACGTCGCTGCACAGATTGACGGCAGCATCATTTTCATCGGCACATCGGCGGTCGGGCTGCAGGACATCCGCACCACTGCACTCGGCGAGAACGTGCCGGGTGTCTCGCTGCAGGCACAGACAGTCGAGCAGATCCTTTCAGGCCGTTACCTGTCGCGGCCGGACTGGGCCGACGGGCTGGAGATCCTGTCCATCGCCGTGCTAGGTTTCATGCTCGTCATCATCACGACCTTCGTCAGTCCGGCGGTGGCACTTGTCTGCGGCCTGGCAATCACCGCGATGGCACTTGTCGCATCGTGGTTCTCTTTTCTTTATGCGGGTCTGCTCTTCGATCCGCTGGCGCCCATTCTCAGCGGCTCCATCACGCATTTTGCGGCAACATCGTTCCGTATCCTTGTCATCGACAGGGAGCGACGGGAGGTGCGGCGCGCCTTCGGCCATTACCTTTCGCCTTCGCTGCTGCATCGCATCGAGCATACGCCCGATGCGTTGAAACTCGGCGGGGACGAGCGCGAGCTCACCATGATGTTCGTCGATGTCCGGAATTTCACCGAGATCAGTGAAAAGCTCACGCCGATTGCCGTCGTCCAGTTTTTGAACACGCTGCTTGATGCACTCAGCCGCCATGTCGTCGGGAATGAGGGGACGCTCGATAAATTCATCGGCGATTCCATCATGGCCTTCTGGAATGCGCCGGTCGATGTTTCCGATCATGCGGCAAAGGCGCTTCGGGCGGCACTTGCCATGCGCGAGACGCTTGATGAACTCAATGCTCAGGACGCTTTCGGTTTCGGCAGCGCCCGGCAGGTGAGGATAGGCATCGGTATCCATACCGGTCTCGCCTGTGTCGGCAATATGGGCGCGAAGACACGCTTCAACTATTCTGCGGTGGGCGATGCGGTGAATGTTGCAGCGCGTATCGAATCCTGCTGCAAGGACGTCGGCTTCGATATCCTGATCTCCGACACCACGGCGCGGGCGCAAAGCGGCGCGGCGCTCCTGGAGGCGGGCGCCCTTCCGCTCAAGGGAAAGAGCAACCGGACGCAGATCTTTGCCGTGGTCGGCGACGAGAAGGTTGCTGCCTCGCCGCAATTCGGTGCCCTTCATCTCGCCCATGAGGAGGTGATGGGTGCCTTGCGCGAGCGTTCGCGGAACAGTCGCAAGCTGATTGGCGCCGCGAAACTCGCCGGCCTACAGGTCATGGCCGGCCTTACCGAATTCTATGAGCGGATATCGGCCAGAAACGATCATTTTCGAGAGGATATCGGCCTGCCGGAAAAGCAGGCCGTCGAGTAGCCAGTCAGCGATTGTGGTTCCGACCACCGTTTCGGTCCCGGTTTCCTTTTCCGCCCCAGCCGTGATCCCGATCGTGGTTACGGTCGCGATCTCTTCGCCCGCTCTGGTCGCTGCCGGCAGTCTGGTTTTGACCGCTGCTTGTCTCCTGCCTGCTCGGTCTGTCCTGATGGTTGCGGTCCTGGCGGTTGTCAGCTCTTTCCGTGCGGCTCGGCCTATCAGGTCCATCATGCCTGTCCGATCGACCGAGCCCTTCGTGCCGGTCCGGTCTTCCATGATCGTGATGGTGGTCGTGTCTGTCGTCCCTGTCCTTCCAGCCGTGCCTGTCGTGTTTGTCGTGCCAGCCACCCTTCGGCCTATCGTGGTGGGGCTTATCATGGTGCGGCTTATCATGGTGAGGCTTATCATGATGCGGTTTTTCTGGCAGTTGCTTTGGTGGGTCATCCCGCCGCGGGGATTGTTGAGGCGGCTGCGGATCCGGATCACGCAGCCGGAGTTCCCGGCGAGGCCGGTCTTTGCGGTCGGGATCAGCCGAGGCCATCCGGCAGCCGCCGAGCAGGCCGAGGCCGCCCGTCAAACTCTGATTGCCGGAGAGGAATGGGAGGGCGCGCTGGTTGCCCAGTCTCTGCAGAACGCTGGTATTGACGGGTTGCGCATCCGTCATATTGCCGTTCGGCCTCGCAATGACGCAATCGCAACGTTGCTGTAACTGCCGGCAGCCGCCCGGGCCGCAGAAGGTGGCCGCGCCGTTCAGCAACACGACTGCGGTGGTACCGTCGGGGCCGACATAAAAATCGAAAGCGGTGCCGCGTACGCCAATGGTGCCCGCAGGCGTCTGGATCTGGTAGGCGGAGGATTTCGAGTTGCCGCTGACCCAGCGGAACGTGCCCTTGGCCGCCTTGATGGAAAGGCGTTTGACGGAATCGGAATCGTCGAAGACATATTTATCGATGACGACTGACGAGCCCCAGCCGACGGCAAGCTTGGTGCCGTCGCGGAAAATGAACTGGCCGAGTCCAGATGGAGATGTGCGGATACGCTCGTCACGATGGACCTCATCATTGACGATGATCGGGCCGCCCTGTCCCGTCACTTCGGTTCTGATGAGGGTCGCCTGGCCGACAGGTTCAGCGGCAGCCGCAGGCCATGCGCCTAACAGCGCGAAGCAGAAGCCCGCGATCCATATGCTACGCCAACCCAACATCTAACACCCCACATAAGGGGATACTAACATTTACGGCAGGCTCGTTCTGCCTGCCCTGTTGGGTGAGAAAAGGATTATGCCGCAGCCGCGAAGGCAGATCGCGCCAATAGAGGCGATATGCTGCGCGTCGTGTCAAAACAAAAGCTCTTTCACGTCGCAAAAGAACCGTTGTGCCGCAATTCGATTTGCGATTTGTATGGCCACGACGAAAATGCCTTTGCCTGAAGGAGATGATGGCGGATGCGGAAATATTCGGTTTTTGCCGTAGCGCGGGAGGCTCTGCGCGGGCACAGGGGCTGGGAAAAGCAGTGGACTTCGCCGGAGCCGCGACCCGAATATGACGTCATCATCATTGGTGGCGGCGGCCACGGGCTCGGCGCTGCCTATTACCTCGCCAAGGAACACGGCATCACCAATGTTGCGGTCCTGGAAAAGGGTTGGCTCGGAGGCGGCAATACCGGCCGCAACACCACCATCATCCGCTCCAACTATCTCTATGAAGAGAGCATGCACATTTACGAGCACTCGATGAAGCTCTGGGAAGGGCTGTCGCAGGAGCTCAATTACAATGTGATGTATTCGCCGCGCGGCGTGATGATGCTGTCGCACAATGTGCACGACCAGCAGAGCTTCAAGCGGCATATCCATGCCAACCGGCTCTATGGCATCGACAATGAATGGCTGACGCCGGAGCAGGCCAAGGCCTATTGTCCGCCGCTCGATATTTCGGCGACGGCACGATACCCGATCAACGGGGCTGCCTTGCAGCGCCGCGGTGGTACGGCGCGTCACGATGCGGTTGCCTGGGGCTATGCGCGTGCGGCGTCCGACCGTGGCGTTCACATCATCCAGAATTGCGAAGTCACCGGCATCCGCCGCGGTCCGGACGGTCGCGTGACCGGCGTCGAGACCAGCAGGGGTTTCATCGGCGCAAAGAAGGTCGCGGTCTCTGCAGCCGGCCACACGACGACAATCATGAAGATGGCGGATGTACGCGTGCCGCTGCAATCGAGCCCGCTGCAGGCTCTGGTTTCCGAGCCGCTGAAACCGATCTTCCCCTGCGTCGTCATGTCGAACACGGTGCATGCCTATATCTCGCAGTCCGACAAGGGCGAACTCGTCATCGGTGCGGGCACGGACCAGTATAATTCCTACTCGCAGACCGGCGGCCTGCAGATCATCACGCATACGCTCGACGCCATCTGCGAGCTCTTCCCGATGTTCCGCCGCGTGAAGATGATGCGCCAGTGGGGCGGTATCGTCGACAACACGCCGGACCGGTCAGCCATCCAGTCGAAGACGCCGGTTCCCGGGCTCTACGTCAATTGCGGCTGGGGTACCGGCGGCTTCAAGGCGACACCCGGTTCGGCCAATCTCTTTGCCCACCTGATTGCCCGCGACGAGCCGCACAAGTTCAATGCCGGACTGACGCTGGAGCGTTTCCGCAGCGGGCGGCTGATCGACGAGGCGGCAGCTGCCGCCGTTGCGCACTGACACGAGGACAATCATGCTGCTGATCTACTGCCCTTACTGTCAGGAAGAGCGCTCGGAGCTCGAATTCCGGGGTGCCGGCGACGCCCATATCGCCCGGCCGACCAATATCGCTTCGATCTCGGATGAAGAGTTCGAGGAATATTTCTTCCTGCGCGATAACCCGAAAGGCCTGATTTTCGAACGTTGGCGCCACATGCATGGTTGCGGGCGCTTCTTCAATGCGGCACGCGATACCGTGAGCGACAAGTTCATCATGACCTACAAGGCCGGCGAACCGAAGCCTGAGATCGGCACAGCGGCCGAGCCGCATGCACCGGTCGAGACCTATGAAGCTGTTGAAGGAGAGGCGCAATGAGCGGCGCGAACCGTATCGTCGGCAAGGGCCGGCTGACGCCCGCGAGGACTGCGCGTTTTTACCTTCGATGGCAAGAGCTATACGGCGCTCGAAGGCGATACCGTCGCCTCGGCCTTGATTGCCCACGGTGTGCACCTTGTCGGACGTTCGTTCAAATATCATCGCGCGCGCGGCATTCTTTCGGCGGGCGCCGAGGAGCCGAATGCGCTGATCGATGTCGCGCGCGACAGCGCCCGCAAGCAGCCCAATGTGCGGGCAACCGTGCAGGAAGTCTTCGACGGCATGATCGTGAAGTCGCAAAACCGTTGGCCGTCGCTTTCCTTCGACGTCGGCGCGGTCAATAACCTGTTTTCGCCCTTCTTCGCTGCGGGTTTCTACTACAAGACCTTCATGTGGCCGCGGGCCGCCTGGAAGCGGGTCTACGAGCCGATGATCCGCCGTGCTGCAGGTCTTGGTGTCGCGCCGACTGAGGATGATCCGGATCACTACGCCGGCCGCTACGCCCATTGCGACGTGCTGGTCGTCGGTGCCGGCATTGCCGGCCTTTCGGCGGCATTGGCCGCTGCGGAAGCCGGCGCGAAAGTCGTGCTTTGCGACGAGCAGGCGGAAGCCGGCGGCGCGTTGCGCTTCGATGCCGGCGTGAAAGTGGATGGGCTTGATGGTTACGCCTGGGTGCAGAAGACCCTTGCCCGGCTGAAGGCCATAGAGAATGTCGAGGTCCTGACGCGCACCACGGCTTTCGGTTACTACAACCACAACTTCGTCGGCCTTGTCGAACGCGTCACGGATCATATCGCCCGCCCCGGCCGCGATCTGCCGCGCGAACGGCTCTGGCAGGTCCGCGCCAAGCGCGTGATACTGGCGACGGGTGCCATCGAGCGGCACATGGTGTTCCCGAACAACGATCGCCCCGGCATCATGCTCGCTTCGGCCGGGCGGATGTATCTCAATCACTATGGTGTTGCCGTCGGCCAGACGGTCGGCGTCTATACGGCCCATGACTCTGCCTACGAGGCTGCTTTCGACCTGAAACGAGCGGGCATTTCGATTGCCGCGATCGTTGATGTCAGGCAGGCGCCGGGTGCTGCAGTGCTCGCTGAAGCCCGTGCGCTCGGCATCGATGTTCTGACCGGCCAGTCGGTCGTCAATACGTCGGGTGCGCTGCGCATTTCCTCTATGACGGTCGCGCGCAATGGCGGCGGGTCACCGCGCAAGATCAGCGTTGACGCGCTGCTCGTCTGCGCCGGATGGACACCCTCCGTGCATCTTTTTTCACAGTCGCGGGGCAAGGTTGCCTTCGATGCCGAGACGCAGCGTTTCCTGCCCGGCACCTATGCGCAGGACTGCCTTTCCGTGGGCGCCTGCAACGGCACGGACGGACTGCAGCAGACCGTCGAGGAATCGCTTGCCGCCGGTGAACTGATGGCGCAGGCCGTCGGCAAAAAGACAGGCAGCAAGATCGGTGTTTCCGTCGAGCAGGCATTCGACTGGACGGGCGGCATGATTGGTGCTGCCGAAGGGGCCGGACCGGAGACGAACGCCAAGGCCTTCATCGACTTCCAGCATGATGTCTGCGCCAAGGATATCCGCCTTGCGGTGCGCGAAGGCATGCATTCGATCGAGCACATCAAGCGCTTTACGACGAATGGCATGGCCTCCGACCAGGGCAAGCTGTCCAACATGCATGGTCTGGCCATTGCCGCAGAAACGCTCGGCAAGGATATTCCGCAGGTCGGCCTCACCACCTTCCGCGCGCCCTATACGCCGGTGACTTATGGTGCACTGATCGCGCATTCGCGTGGGCCGCTGTTTGACCCTACGCGCAAGACTCCGCTGCATGGCTGGGAAGAAGCCAAGGGCGCAGTCTTCGAGGATGTCGGCAACTGGAAGCGCGCTTGGTTTTATCCGCGCGCCGGTGAAACGATGCATCAGGCGGTTGCCCGTGAGTGCCGCACAGCGCGTGAGGTCGCCGGTATCTTCGACGCTTCGACGCTCGGCAAGATCGAGGTCGTCGGGCCGGATGCCGCCGAATTCATGAACCTCATGTACACCAATGCCTGGGACACATTGAAACCTGGCAAATGCCGCTATGGCATCATGCTGCGCGAGGATGGTTTCGTTTATGACGACGGCGTCGTCGGTCGTCTCGCTGATGACCGTTTCCATGTCACGACCACGACCGGTGGGGCGCCGCGTGTTCTCAACCACATGGAAGACTATCTGCAGACGGAATTCCCGCATCTGAAGGTTTGGCTGACCTCTGTCACCGAGCAATGGGCTGTTATCGCAGTGCAAGGACCGAAAGCACGTGAGATCGTCGCGCCTCTGGTCGAAGGGCTTGATATTTCCAACGAGGCCTTCCCGCACATGAGCGTGGCCGAGTGCAAGGTGGCGGGCGTTCCGGCGCGTCTCTTCCGCGTCTCCTTCACCGGTGAAACAGGCTTCGAAATCAATGTGCCAGCCGACTACGGACAGTCGGTGCTGGAAGCGGTCTGGGCCAATGCGGAGCCGCTCGGCGCCTGCGTCTACGGCACGGAGACCATGCATGTGCTTCGCGCGGAAAAGGGCTATATCATCGTCGGCCAGGATACGGATGGGACGGTGACGCCCGATGACGCTGGCCTCTCCTGGGCGGTCTCCAAGAAGAAAGCGGATTTTGTCGGCATTCGCGGGCTGAAGCGACCTGATCTCGTGAAGGAAGGGCGCAAGCAGCTCGTCGGTCTCGCGACGAAGGATGCGAAGCTGGTGCTGGAGGAGGGGGCGCAGATCGTCGCAAACCCGAACCAGCCGAAACCGATGAAGATGCTCGGCCACGTAACATCGGCCTACTGGTCTGAAAATTGTGATCGTTCGATTGCTTTTGCGTTGGTCGAAGGTGGCCGCAACCTGGTGGGCGAAACGCTCTATGTGCCGATGCCGGATCGGACCATTCCGGTCGAGGTGACTGATCTGGTGTTCTTTGACAAGGAAGGAGGCCGTATCCATGGCTGAAGTCGCAATTCGCAAGCCGGCTCTCTCCGGTCTCCTTGCCGGTTCGGCGACGGTGCGCCTAACGGTAGCACCAGTCGCGACCCGCATTGCGCTGCGTGCGCCGGCCGGATCCGTATCCACGCTGTCTTCTGCGCTGGGGGTGACTTTGCCGGCAGCACCCAAGACCTCCGGCAGTGCCGGAGGACGTTCGGCCCTCTGGCTGGGACCGGACGAGTGGCTCGTTATCGACGAGGCCGGCTCGGATCTTCTGTCGCTTCTTTCCGGCGCGGATGCTCTTCATTCCGCGGTCGATGTTTCGCACCGCAATGTGGGTATCATTGTTTCCGGACCGGGTGCCGAGGTGACGCTGTCGGCCGGCTGCCCGCAGGATCTCTCTCTGGAGATTTTCCCGGTGGGCGCTTGCTCGCGGACAATCTTCGGCAAGGCCGAGATCGTTCTCTTCCGCACCGAGGACGATACGTTCCGGGTGGAATGCTGGCGGTCGTTTTCGGAGTATGTTTTTGGACTGCTCGCCGAAGGCGCCGAGGACGCGAGCCACTAAGGCCCGCAAGGAACCTAGGCGTCTTCCGGCCGGTCCTTCGGGTCGAACTGGATGATGGTTATCCAGCGGGCGGTTAGTGCCGGCTTCTTTTCGTTTTCGATTTCGATCGAGACATCATAGGTCGTCATCAGCATGCCGGCGCCGCGAAAGCGGGCGTCCGCGAGCACGAAGTGGCCGCGAATGCGGGTGCCACTCCTGACCGGCGACATGAAGCGGATCTTATCGAAACCGTAGTTGATGCCCATCGTCTGCTCGCGCACTTTGGGCAAGCAATTGTAATTCATCGTCGACAACAGCGAGAGTGTCAGGAAGCCGTGGGCGATGGTTCCGCCGAAAGGACTTTCGGCTGCAGCGCGAACAGGATCGACGTGAATGAACTGATGGTCGCTGGTTGCTCCGGCAAAGGCATCGATCATCTCCTGATCGACAAGGATCCAGTCAGACAATCCTGTTTCCGTGCCGACCAGCCCCCGGACCTCCGAGAGCGAAATATCCATGACCATGCATTCCTCGTAAAAAGCCGCAGCCGCAAAGCCTTATCGCGCATTCATGACGATTGCGATAATGATTCGCACTGGCATGTTTCGTGGATCAATTTTCCACGAAAAAGGCGACAGAACGTGGTTCAACGGTAGCGCGGCCGCCGACTTTTCGCGCACCGTCCGGTACAAGCTGCCGCCAGTTTGCTTCGCCGGCTGAGGGAAGCGTAAAGACTTGGTGTTGTTCTGAGCGATTGAACAGGACGGCGAGGCGGGTCTGTTTGCGGCTGGAGCGATCCTCGGTCGCAAGGATCATGCCGAGGGTGGAGAAAGACGGCGTTTCCCATTCGCCTGTTGTCATCGGCTCGCCGGAGAGCGAAATCCATTCCACATCGCCGTTACCGGAGAAGAAGGCCAGGTCGGAGAAGACCGAGAAGCGGTGGCGAAGCGCTGCGACGAAGGCTGTGTGGGCGATCAGGCCCTCGTCCAGCTGCTTCCAGTCGACCCAAGTGATCTCGTTGTCCTGACAATAGGCATTGTTGTTGCCATGCTGCGTGCGACCACCTTCGTCTCCGGCCGTCAGCATGATGCTGCCGCGGCTGGCAAAGAGGGTGGAGATCAGCGCCCTGACATCAGCCTTGCGGCGTTCACGGATGACAGGATAGGCGGTTTCGCCTTCGACGCCGTTGTTCCAGGAATGGTTCTCGTTGTGGCCGTCGCGATTGTTCTCACCGTTCGCCTCGTTGTGCTTGCCGTTGTACGACACGAGGTCCATGAGCGTGAAACCGTCATGGGCGGCGAGGAAATTGACACTGCGGGTTTCTGTTCCGCCGTTGGCCGAGAAGATGTTCGACGAGCCGGCGAGCACCGTCGCGAGTGAGCCAGTCTTCCAATCATCACCGCGCCAATAGCACCTGACGTCATCGCGGGCACGGTCGTTCCATTCCTGGAACGGTGCCGGAAAGTTGCCGAGCTGATAGCCGCTTGGACCGATATCCCAGGGCTCGGCAATCATGATACGATCGCCGAGCAGATCGTCGGCGAGAATTGCAGCCAGTGTTCCGTTCCGGTCGAAACCGTTTGCCGTGCGGCCGAGAACCGGAGCCAGATCGAAGCGGAAGCCGTCGATGCCTGCATTGCGGACGAAATGGCGCAGGCTGTCGATGATGAGCCGCTGGACATGGGGATGGTCGCAGGCAACCGTATTGCCGGTGCCGGTATCGTTGACGAGCACGGATGGCCGATCCGCCACGTGGCGATAGTAGCTAAGATTGTCGATGCCGCGGAGTGACAGCGTCGTGCCGTATCGGTCGCTTTCGCCCGTATGGTTGAAGACGAGGTCGAGGATGACGGCGATACCTTCCTCATGCAGCTTCGCCACGGTGTCGCTCAGTTCCGCGACACCTCCTGGCACGATACGCGGGTCCAGCGCCATGAAGGCGACAGGATTGTAGCCCCAGCCATTCGTCAGTCCAAGCGGCGGCAGATGGCGTTCGTCGATCCAGGCGGTGATGGGCATAAGCTCGATGGCATCGACGCCGATGCGTTTCAGATGAGCGACGACGGAGGGATGGGCAAGGGCGGCTACCGTGCCGCGCTGAGCTTCCGGCACTTCCGGATGCAGTATGGTGAAGGGCTTGACGGCCACCTCGTAAATAAAGCCGCCCTGTTTGAAGAGCGGCTTTTGAATCTTGACAGGCGCGTCCTTGGTGACGACCGACTTCGGTATCAGATGCTGCGTATCTTCACCGAAGATGCCAAGACGCGGATCGTAGTGGAATGGCCCGTCGACTGCCTTGGCATAGGGATCGATCAGCAGTTTTGAAGGGTCGAACCAGAGGCCGTTGTCCGGAGCATAGATACCATCCGCCCGGTAGCCGTAGCGGGCGCCTTCCTTCAATCCATCGACGAAAAGGCGGAAAACATGGTCGCTGTCGCGGGCCATGGGGAGCCTTGCATATTCCTTGTCGGCATCGTCGAAGAGGCAGAGATCAATCTGCGCTGCATGATGCGACCAGACAGAAAATTCAACGCCTGTTTCGAAAACGATGGCGCCGCCCTGCGCGGAACTGTTGCCCCCCATATGCCCCCCGGGATCAGGTGATCACGGTCGGCTCGTTGCGTCCCGTGCGCTCACGAATGTTTGCGATGCTTTCGGCGGCCGCGATCAGATCCGCGAGCGCTTCCTGCGTTTCGATATTATGGCGAGTCGAATCCGGCTCATAGCGCTCGATATAGACGCGAAGGGTTGCGCCAGACGTGCCGGTGCCGGAAAGGCGGAAGACCACGCGGGAGCCGCCCGCAAACAGGACGCGGATACCCTGATGTTCGCTGACCGATTTGTCGACCGGATCGTGATAGGCGAAATCATCTGCTTTTTCGACGGTCAGATCGCCGAAGGTCTTCCCGGGCAGCGTAGAAAGCTGGGCGCGCAGATTATCCACCAGGCCGTTTGCGGCATCGCTGTCGACACCTTCATAGTCATGACGGGAATAATAATTGCGGCCGTAAGTCTGCCAATGCTGGGTCACGATGTCCTGCACGCTTTCACCGCGTACGGCCAGAACGTTCAGCCATAGCAGGACGGCCCAGAGACCGTCCTTCTCGCGGACATGGTTCGAACCGGTGCCGGCGCTTTCTTCGCCGCAGATCGTCGCCATGCCGGCGTCGAGCAGGTTGCCGAAGAATTTCCAGCCGGTTGGGGTCTCGTAAATGCCGATGCCGCGCTTTTCAGCCACGCGGTCGGCCGCGCCCGATGTCGGCATGGAGCGTGCGATACCGGCGAGGCCGCCGGAATAGCCGGGCGCGAGATTGGCGTTGGCGGCAAGGATCGCAAGACTGTCGGACGGGGTTACGAAAATGCCGCGGCCGATAATGAGGTTGCGGTCGCCGTCGCCGTCGGATGCGGCGCCGAAATCGGGCGCATCCTCACCCATCATCTCGTCGTAGAGCTCCTTGGCATGAACGAGGTTCGGATCCGGATGATGGCCGCCAAAATCCGGGAGTGGCATGAAATTGCGAACGGAGCCCGAGGGAGAGCCGAGACGGTTCTCGAAGATCTCCTTGGCATAGGGGCCAGTCACGGCGCTCATGGCATCGAAGGCGATGCGGAAGCCAAGGCTGATGAGATTACGGATCGCGCCGAAATCGAAGAGTTCTTCCATCAGCGCGGCATAGTCTTCGACCGGGTCGATAACCGAGAGGATCGTGCCGCCCGGCAGCTCTTCCTTGCCGATGCGATCGATGTTGACGTCGGCGAAATCGGCAATCTTGTAGCTGTCGATCACCTTGGAGCGGGCAAAGATCGCGTCGGTGATCTTTTCCGGCGCCGGGCCGCCATTGTTGACGTTGTATTTGATGCCGAAGTCTTCGGTCGGGCCACCAGGGTTATGACTGGCCGAGAGAATGATGCCGCCGAAAGCCTTGTACTTGCGGATGATGTGAGAGGCTGCCGGTGTCGAAAGAATGCCGCCCTTGCCCACCATGACCTTGCCGAAGCCATTGGCGGCGGCCATCTTGATCGCCTTCTGGATGACTTCGCGATTGTAGTAGCGTCCGTCGCCGCCGATGACCAGGCACTTGCCCTGATAGCCTTCCAGTGAATCGAAGATCGACTGGATGAAGTTCTCCGCATAGTTCGGCTGCTGGAAGACGGGAACCTTCTTGCGCAGACCCGAGGTGCCGGGTTTCTGGTCCTGATAGGGCGTGGAGGGAACGGACTTGATCATTTTAGCTCACATGCCTTTCGAGACGAGGCTTGAATACAGGGCAACATAACGTTCGGCGCTCTTCTCCCAAGAGACATCCGACTTCATGCCTTGCTTTTGCAATTGGGTCCAGACTTTTTGATCCGCGTAAAGGTGCATGGCGCGGCGCAGTGCCTGTAGCATGCTTTCTTCGTTTACGGGTGCGAATTGTATGCCTGTCGCCACCTTTGCCGCAAGTGCGGCATGGTTGGCGTCGATGACGGTGTCGTTGAGACCGCCGGTGCGCGCCACGATCGGCACGCAGCCGTAACGCAGTCCATAGAGCTGGGTGAGACCGCAAGGCTCGAAGCGCGAGGGTATGATGATCGCGTCGCAGCCAGCCTGCATGAGGTGCGACATCGGCTCGTTGTAGCCGATGGAAACGCCGATACGGCCGGGATTACGGTGGGCGGCGGCCAGCAGCGCGCCTTCGAGGGCTGCCTCGCCGGATCCCAGCACCACGAGCTTGCCGCCGAGGGCGACGATCCTGTCGGCAGTGCTTGCGACAAGATCCATGCCCTTTTGCCAGGTCAGGCGGCTGATGACGCAGAAGATCGGCGCATCGTCATGGTCGAGATGGAAGAATTCCTCGATCGACCTGCGGTTTTCGAGCCGATTTTTCAGCGTCGTCGGGCCGTAATGCGTGTGGACGACCGGATCGGTCGCCGGATTCCAGATGTCGGCGTCGATGCCGTTGACAATGCCATGCAACACGTCGCGGCGGCTGGCGATGACACCTTCCAGTCCCATGCCGAATTCAGAGGTCAGGATTTCATCGGCATAGGAGGGGCTGACCGTGGTGAGGGCCGTGGCGGTCTGCAGGCCACCCTTCAGGAAGCCGACGGTGCCATAGTATTCTATACTTTCGGTGGCAAAGGCATGGAGCGGCAGACGCAAGCCGGGGAAGATGTCGGCGCCAAATTGACCCTGGAAGGCAATGTTGTGGATCGTCAGGACGCTCGGCAGCTCGGGCGTCGGGTAATAGCGCATATAGACTGGCACCAGCGCAGCCTGCCAGTCATGGGCATGCACCAGATCAGGCCGCCAGCCCGGCAGCAGGCCTGCGGCGATCTCGGAGCCTGCCAGCGACAGGGCGGCAAAACGGCGCCAATTGTCCGGATGATCCTTGCCTGTCGTATCGAGATAGGGACCGCCGGGGCGGTCGTAATAGGCCGGAGCGTCAAGCACGAGGATATCGAGACCCTGATGCTCCACCTCCAATATTCTTGCCGGCTGGCCGAGCAGATCCGGAAGCTCCAGGCGGACGACCGGGTTCTGCAGCATCTTCATGACGCTGGGATAGCCGGGCATGAGGGTCTTGGTTTCAACGCCGAAGGATTTGAGGGCTATGGGCAGGGCGCCTGCCACATCGGCAAGGCCCCCTGTCTTGATCAAAGGGAAGACTTCGGACGAGACCGAAAGAACTTTCATAAGTCAGATATCCAGCTTGTCGATCATCGGTTGCGTGATCAGGCAAATGCCGCTTTCCGTCAGTCTGAAGCGCCGCGCGTCGAGTTCTGGGTCCTCGCCAACGACAAGACCTTCCGGGATGACGACACCGTGGTCGATCACAACGTTCTTGAGCTGCGCGCGCCGGCCGATCTTCACATTGGGCAGAATGACCGCTCCGTCCAGCTTGGAGAAGGAATTGGCCCTGACACCAGTGAAGAGAAGGCTCCGGTTAAGGCTTGCGCCTGAGATGATGCAGTCGCCGGCGACGACGGACGAGGTTGCCGAGCCGCGGCGGTCTTCGTCGTCATGGACGAATTTCGCCGGTGGAGTGATCTCGGCATAGGTCCAGATCGGCCAGGACTTGTCATAGATATCGAGAGCGGGGACGATGGCCGTCAGGTCGATATTGGCCTGCCAATAGGCGTCGATCGTCCCTACGTCGCGCCAGTAGGGCTCGTGCTCGAAATCCGAACGCACGCAGGACTTGGCGAAACGATGGGCAACGGCCTTACCGTTCTTGACGATGTAAGGGATAATGTCCTTGCCAAAGTCTCGGCTCGAGGTCGGGTCGGCCGCATCGCGGCGCAACAGATCGAGCAGGAACTTCGTGCGGAAGACGTAGATGCCCATCGAGGCCAGCGCGAAATCCGGTTTGTCAGGAATGCCCGGCGGGTCGGCCGGCTTTTCGATGAAGGCGAAGATCTCGTCCTTCTCGTTGACATGCATGACGCCGAATCCGACCGCTTCCATGCGCGGTACTTCCAGGCAGCCGATCGTTACATCAGCGCCGGAATCGACATGCTGCTGGAGCATGTATTCGTAGTCCATCTTGTAGACATGGTCGCCGGCGAGGATGACCATGTATTCGACGCCGTAATCCTCGATAATATCGATGTTCTGATAGACGGCGTCGGCAGTGCCTTCATACCATTGCGTCTCGGAGACGCGCTGGGAGGCTGGCAGGATATCGAAGCTTTCATTTCGTTCCGGACGGAAGAAGTTCCAGCCGCGCTGCATATGGCGGATCAGCGAATGCGCCTTGTACTGCGTGGCGACGCCGATACGGCGGATGCCGGAATTCAAGGCATTGGACAATGCGAAGTCGATGATGCGCGCCTTGCCGCCGAAATAGACGGCTGGCTTGGCGCGCCGGTCCGTCAGTTCCTTGAGGCGACTTCCCCTACCGCCGGCCAGAACATAGGCCATTGCATCGCGGGCAAGTGGCTGAATGCGTTTTTTCTACCATTTTCTCCTCCCACCAGTCACTAATTCTCAGGTTCAAGCATGATCGTCGCCAGCGGCGGCAGGGTTATCGAGCAGCTTATCTCGCCGCCGGCATCGACGGCCTGCACGCGCCCGCCATTGCCTTTTCCGCTGCCCCCATAGATGTCGGCATCGGTATTGAGGATTTCCCGCCAGCGTCCCGGCGAAGGCAGCCGGATCGAATAGTTCTCGCGATAGACAGGTGTAAGGTTGCTGATGACGACGACAGGCTTCTGGCCGGGCGCCTTGCGCAGCCAGGCAAAGACAGAGTTCTCGTAATCGTCCGCAATCAGCCATTCGAAGCCGTCGCCCTCACAGTCGCGGGCGTGGAGTGCTGCCTTGCTGCGGTAGGTGAAGTTGAGGTCGCGCACCAGGCGACGCATGCCTTCGTGCATGCGATATTGCAGCAGGTTCCAGTCGAGCGATTTGTTTTCGCTCCATTCGGCCCATTGAGCGAATTCCTGCCCCATGAAGAGCAGCTTCTTGCCGGGATAACCCCACATGAAGGCATAGTAGGCGCGCAGATTTGCGAATTTCTGCCAGTCGTCGCCGGGCATCTTGGCGATCAGCGAACCCTTGCCGTGCACGACTTCGTCATGTGACAGCGGCAGGACGAAATTCTCCGAATAGGCATAGAGCAGGCCGAAGGTCAGCTCATTATGGTGATGCCTGCGATGGATGGGATCGCGGCTCATGTAGCTCAGCGTATCGTGCATGAAGCCCATGTTCCATTTGAAGCCGAAGCCGAGGCCGCCTTCGTGGACCGGCTGGGACACCTTCGGCCAGGACGTCGATTCCTCCGCGATGGTCATGACACCGGGATGCTCGCCGTAGATGCGGGTATTGAGATTCTGCAGGAAGCGGACGGCTTCCAGGTTTTCGTTGCCGCCATACTCGTTCGGAATCCATTCGCCGTGCTTGCGCGAATAGTCGAGGTAGAGCATCGAAGCGACCGCATCGACGCGCAGGCCGTCGAGATGGAATTTCTCGGCCCAGTAGAGCGCATTGTTGACGAGGTAGGAGACGACTTCGGTGCGCCCGAAATTGTAGATCGCCGTGTTCCAGTCCGGATGAAAGCCCTTTCGCGGGTCGGCGTGTTCGTAAAGCGCGGTACCGTCGAACCAGCCCAGACCATGTTCGTCGGTCGGGAAATGTGCGGGCACCCAATCAAGTATGACGCCGATGCCAACCTTGTGACAGCCGTTGACGAAACGGGCAAAACCTTCCGGCTCGCCGAAGCGGGCGGTCGGCGCGTAAAGGCCAGTCGTCTGGTAGCCCCAGGAGGGGTCATAGGGGTGTTCGGTGATCGGCAGGAATTCGATATGGGTGAAGCCCATGTCGACACAATAGGGGATGAGGCTCGAGGCAAGTTCGTCCCAGGACAGCATGGAGCCGTCCTGCCGGCGCTGCCAGGAGCCCGCGTGCACCTCGTAGATACTGATCGGTTGCCGGCGCTTGTCGGTTTCGCGCCAGTGCTTCAGATGCTCCTCGTCCTGCCAATCCTGCATCAGTTCGGCAGCCGTCACCGAGGCCGTCTTCGGACGAAGTTCGCTGCGGCGGGCGAAGGGGTCCGCCTTCAACGGCAGAAGGACGCCATCCTGACCGCGGATTTCGAATTTGTAGGTAACGCCAAGTGGAACATCCGGAGCAAAGATTTCCCAGATGCCGCTGTCGGAACGGAAGCGCATGACATGACGTCGTCCATCCCAATTGTTGAAATCGCCGACGACGGAAACGCGCTGGGCGTTCGGTGCCCAGACGGCAAAATGGATGCCGGTCCCGCCTTCATGCTTGATGCGATGGGCGCCCATCTTGTCGAAGAGCCGGAGATGCGAACCCTGCCTGGCGTAGTAATCGTCCATCGGCCCGAGTACAGGGCCGAAGCTGTATGGGTCCGTCACTGCCCATTCGGCGTCGGCGCGCCGGGCACGATAACGAACGGGCTGGAGTTTTGTCACTGAAATCTGCCCGCCGAAAACACCGTCAGGATGGAGCTGGTGGAGCTCGCCGATCGGTGTTCCATCCAGCGTCATTGCCGTGACAGCTTCAGCGCCTGGAAGGAAGCACCTGGTGATAAAGGTGTCGCCGGCCTGGTGCACGCCCAGGACGGCAAAGGGATTGGCATGCGATCCACTGAAGATTGCCGCGATTTCGTCTGCCGAAATTTCCCAGGGAAGCTTCACTTCAGGGGCAGCTTTCGGCGGCTTCATCAAGCTCTCCAGATCTCGTCTGCATATTGCCGGATCGTGCGGTCGGACGAGAACCAGCCCATCCGCGCCGTATTGTTGATCGTCTTCTGGTACCAGGAGGACTGGTTGGTCCAGATCTGGTCGACCTCGCGCTGGGCGGCAGCATAGGCATCGAAATCGCCGGCGACCATGAACCAGTCGTGGGAATATATGCCATCGATGAGACCGGTGTAGCGGTTGCGGTCATCGGGAGAGAAAACGCCGGAGCTGATGGCGGCCAGCGCCTGCGACAGCTCACGCGAACCTTCGATGATCGCACGGGGATTGTGGCCCTCGCTGCGGATCTTGGCGACTTCATCGGCCTGCAGGCCGAAGATGACGATATTGTCCTCGCCGACATTGTCGCGCATTTCGACATTGGCGCCGTCGAGCGTGCCGATCGTCAGCGCGCCGTTCAGGCCGAACTTCATGTTGCCGGTGCCTGATGCTTCCATGCCGGCCGTCGAGATCTGCTCGGAAAGGTCGGCGGCCGGGACCATGACTTCCGCAAGCGAGACATTGTAGTTCGGCACGAAAACGACTTTCAGCAGGCCGCGGACCGACGGGTCGCTGTTGATGGTACGGGCGACGTCGTTGATGAGCTTGATGATGAGCTTGGCGTTGTAATAGCTCGGTGCCGCCTTGCCGGCGAAGAGTTTTACACGCGGCACCCAGTCCAGCTCCGGATGCGAGCGGATCTGATCGTAGAGCGCAACGGCTTCGACGATATTGAGGAGCTGGCGCTTGTATTCGTGGATGCGCTTGATCTGGATGTCGAACATGGCAGACGGATCGAGCTTCACGCCCATGCGGCTGGCGACGAGATTGGATAGCGCCACCTTGTTGGCGCGCTTCACGGCGGCGAATTTTTGTTGGAAGCTCGGGTCCGTGGCAAATTTGTCGAGTGCACGCAGCTTTTCGGCGTCATCGAGGAATTCATCGCCGATCGCTTCGCGCACCAGATTGGTGAGACCCGGATTGCACTGTTGCAGCCAGCGGCGAGGTGTAATGCCGTTGGTCTTGTTGTTGATGCGGTCAGGGTAGAGTTTGTGCAGGTCTGCAAAGACCGTGACCTTCATCAGGTCGGTGTGCAGCGCCGAGACGCCGTTGATCGAGTGTGAGCCGACGAAAGCGAGGTTGCCCATGCGTACGCGACGATCACCGTTCTCGTCGATCAGCGAGATCGAGCGGATTTCCGTATCGGAGAAATTGCGCGCCTTGCGCGCTTCGATCAGGATCTTGGCGTTGATCGCGTAGATGATCTGCATGTGGCGCGGCAGCAAGCGCTCGAAGAGCGGAACCGGCCAGCTTTCCAGGGCTTCAGGAAGAAGCGTGTGATTGGTGTAGGAGAATGTACGGCGAGTGATATCCCAGGCCGTATCGAAGTCCATGCCGTGCACGTCGCAGAGCAGGCGGGTCAGTTCAGCGACGGAGACTGCCGGATGGGTATCGTTGAGCTGGATCGCGACCTTGTCCGGCAGCGAGGTGAAGTCGTCATACTGTTGCAGGTGACGGCGAAGGATGTCCTGCAGCGAGGCCGACGAGAAGAAATATTCCTGGCGCAGGCGCAGTTCCTGACCGGCAGGCGTTGCGTCTGCAGGATAAAGCACACGGGTCAGGCTTTCGGCCTTGTTGCTCTCGCGCAGCGCGCCGATGTGGTCGCCGGCGTTGAAAGCGTCGAGCAGGATCGGGTCGATCGGCTGTGCCGACCAGAGGCGAAGCGTATTGACGCGCTTGCCGCGCCAGCCGACGACAGGCGTGTCGAAGGCGGCTGCGATGACACGCTCGGCCGGCTTCCAGACATAGCGCGGCTGTTCATCATGACCGGCAATGACTTCGATCGATCCGCCGAATCCGACTTCATAGGCGCTTTCGCGGCGCTCGAATTCCCAGGGATTGCCGTGCGCAAGCCAGTTTTCGGGGAGCTCTACCTGCCAGCCGTCCGCCATCTGCTGGCGGAAAAGGCCGTGAACGTAGCGGATGCCGTAGCCATAGGCCGGCACGTCAACAGTGGCCATCGATTCCATGAAACAGGCGGCGAGACGGCCGAGACCGCCATTGCCGAGGGCTGCATCGGGCTCGAGGCCTGCAATGACGGTGACATCGACGCCGAGCGACGCCAGCGCATCGCGAACCTCTTCCATAAGGTTGAGGTTGGACACGGCATCGCGCATCAGGCGGCCGATCAGGAATTCGAGCGACATGTAATAGACGCGCTTGGCGCCAGTCTCGTAGACCTTGCGGGTGGATTCCATCCACTTGTCGATGATGCGGTCACGCACCACGAGAATGGTTGCGGTCAGCCAGTCATGCGGCTTGGCAACCTTGGCATCCTTGCCGATGCGGTAGGTCAGACGCTCGATAATTTCCTCAGCGAGGATTTCTGGCCGGGAACTGCGCGGAGCTGGGGAGAGGATGGTCGGCTTCGAAACAGTATTCATGTCAGGTCTCGCCAATTTTGATTTGGTTACAGTATCTTACGCCTGATTCAATCGATTTGTCGCTTGCACCGACTGGGCAGTTTATGCACCGTTATCACGCACTTGCAACAAGGGAATTGGGCAAACGAAAAATTTGCGGAACCTTCATATTCGACAGGCCCAAGGGACTTGATTTCAATCGGTTTTCCCGATTTGATGGACCGAATAAAGTTTAAACGAAAAGCCGCCCCGGTTTGTTCCGGAGCGGCTTTTTGCTGCGGTAAAACATACCGGTTTTAATTCGTCAGGCGCGTCATCTGGTTTGCAGCCTTGGCGCCGATCGATTTGAAGGCATCAAGGAGAGCTGTCATGTTCTCCGCCGCGAAATAGTGGGCGGGAGTGGTTGCGCAATAACTCAGCAAAGCTTTTCCGCCGGCAGGTGCCATGAAGGCTATCGTGTAGACCTGAATCTTCGCTTGGCGAGCGTCGTCGCAGGATTTCTTGGTTAGCGTGTCAGCCGAAGATATGTTGTTGTCGCCATCGGTCATGAAGACAATATACTTGGTCGGCGTCTGGCCGGTCTTGCCTTGGTGCGCCTGATCTTCCTTCGCATCCATCAGGCTGTCATAGGCCTTCTTGAAAGCCGCGCTGGAATCCGTGCGACCCGTTGCCGTCAGATCATTCACGTAGTTCACGACCTTGGTCGTACCCCAATCAAGCGCCTGTGCGGTCTGCATCTTGTCGTTATAAGAAACGGAGCCTGTGCGAACGTAGGAGTTATCGGGATCAGCAGTATTGAGCTGACCGGCCAGGCTGGAAACGGCGAGCTTCAGCGCCTCGATCTTGGCGTAGTAATTCGTAACTGTGCAGGTCTGTTTCACCTTTTTGTTGGTTTTGGGGTCGGTATAGCTGCAATCCTCGTCCTTAGTCGGCTGCGAGGCGTTGACCGTCGTGGTGTATTCAGCCATCGAACCGGAACGATCGAGGACAAGATACATGGAGACCGAGCCCTGGGTTTCCGAATGGCCGCTGACCGTGGTGCCCGATGCCGTGATGTTCTGTGTCTTGAAGCCGATCACCCGCATCATCGGGTTTAGGTTGATCGTATAGTTCGGGTTTACTGTGACTTGGTATGAGACAGATTTGCCTGAGGTCGTTGTCGAGACATTCACTGCAGTACTGTTCTTGATATTGGTCGTCGAAGGATCTGTATCCTGAAGATAGTTTGCCATCTGGCCGGCAACGAAATCACGGGCAAAGCCTTCTGCTTGGGCGGGCTGGATGGTCTTGTTTGCAAGGGCTGTCGCGGTGGCGAGCGCGGCAGCGTCTGCCGCTTCCTGCAATTGCTGTTTTGAAAGCAGCATGTCCGTTACCTGAATGGAGACACCTGCAGCGCCTACAAGCACAGGCAGCAGGATGGCCGTCATGATACCGAAATTGCCGCCACGGTCGCGCCGCAGGCGATCAAAAAGCGAATGCAGGGTGTTCATCATGTCCACCGGTTCAAGGAGCCCTATCAGGCTCTTCATGGACCAGATGACTTTAATGGCCGCTAAAGCCAGTGTGTAAAATTGTCGGCAACTGGCTGTTTTTTCCAGTTTCGGGATTATTTGAGCGGAATTACGTCCACTGCCTGCACGGAACGCTGGCTGCCATAGCTCTTGAGTACACCGATAACGGGAGCGACATCGGCATAGTCGCGACCATATGCGACGACGATATGGTCGGTTCCAGCGGGGATATTATTGGTGGGATCGAGCTCGATCCAGCCGGCCATCTCACCGCACCAGACGCGGACCCAGGCATGCATGGCATCAGCGCCCTCCAACCGCTCCTTGCCCGGCGGCGGGATGGTGCGCAGGAAACCGGAGACATAACCGGCGGGAATACTGAGGCTGCGTAGCGCAAGGATCATGACATGCGTGAAGTCCTGGCAGACGCCGCGTTTCAGCTTGAAAGACTCCAGCGGTGTCGTGTCGACAGTCGTCGCTTCCGGATCGTAAGTGAAATCCTTGTTGATGCGGGCGCAGAGCGCATAGGCGATCTGCATGACGGTCAGCGATGGCTGGACACAGCTCTTTGCGTATTCGCTGATCGCCTTGGTTTCCGTCAGGCGCGGACTGTCGCCAAGAAAATGGTGGGGCGATTCAGGATCGAGCGACCAGATCCCCGAGACCTCGTCCGGCAGATCCGCCAGCAACGGCGAGAAATCCGCCGATATGACCTGGCTTTCGACCTGGACGCGGGCCTGCATGCGGATATCGAGCGTTTCATGCGGCGAGCGCAGCAGGAAGGACGTTGCCGGATGCTGAAAGAAATCGACGAAATGCGACTGTTCGTCCGGCTGCGGCGAAATGCTGATCGAGCCTGCGACAAGCCGCTGCCGGTTCGTCAGCGAGAGTGGCATGAGACGCATGATATGGCGCGCGCCGGATGCCGGCGTGTCATAGCTGTAGCCCATGTGCAGGGTGAGATCGTAGAGCACGGCCGTCATCCGAGATAGGTCTGCGCCAAGAGATCGGAGAGATGTTCCAACTCGCGTTCGAGCCTGTGGTAGACATCACCGTTCATTGTCTCCGGGGTCATGACAGCCAGACCGGAATGCAGCCGCATCGCCTCGCGGTAGAAGGGCGACATCTGGCCGTTGATGAAGGCGTTCGGAAGCTGTTCGACTTCGCGATGGATCTCGTTCATCTGGAAGAGGATCGAGCGCGGATTAAGAGGATCGAGCGCCAGAAGATCGGTGACTGTCAGCCGGGCAGTATTAACGTTGTAGCGCCGGCGATGGGTCATGACGCTGTCGCCGATTTCGAGCAGCATGTCGAGCGCGCCATCGGGTGCTTCCGGGCCGGACATGTGGCCGAGAAGCCGTGTCATATGCAGGCCGCGTTCAATATATCGGCCAAGCGAGAGAAAGCGCCAGCCGGTGAAGCGGTACATGTTTTCATGCACGAGACCGGCAAAGCCCGCGAGCTTGCGCAGCAGGATGGTCATCGCATGGCTGGCATCGTCGCCGGCCAGGATGGTCGAGTGGAAGCGGCGGGCAGTCTTGGCGAGATCGTTCAGTGCCAGCCATCCGTCCGGCGAGAAGCGGTCACGGATATTGCTCGCCGAATAGACGGCGCTGTCGATATTGCGCAGCAGCGATTCCGGCACCGGCTCGGTCGTGTCGATATCGACGGCGGCAAGATATTGCGTGACGTCGGCAAGCAGCGGTTGGCTCGGGTCGGCAGCTTCGGCGTAGCGTCCGTGCCAAGCGCGCAGGATGCGTAGTGCTCCCTCGGCACGCTCGATATAGCGGCCGAGCCAGAAGAGGTTGTCGGCCGCACGGCTCGGCAGGCTGCCCGGCATATTGCGGGTGAAGCTGCCTTCGGCGGGCAGGAGCGTGTGACGCTCGACCGGTTTGTCGCTGACGATCCAGACGTCGGCTGCAGCACCGCCGGATTGCATTGCGATCGCGGCGGCATCGTCTCCCGCGCCGATACGGGCAAAGCCGCCGGGCATGATCTGCCAGCCGTTGGCGGTGCGGGCGGCGAATACGCGCAACGACATCGGCCGGGGCGTCAGTTTGCCGTTGACCCAGGCTGGCGTCGTCGAGAGGGTGACGACTTCCTGACCGACGAGTTTTGCACCGTCGCTCGTCAGCCAATCCGCAATCGAAGTCTTCGCAGTGGCGCGCAGCGACGAGCCGAGAACGGATTCGCCACTATCATCGAAGAAGGGGGCGCGGGAATAGGCTGGGCCGATCACCATCTTTTCGATGTTGGTCGCCACGTGGTCGCGTTCGTCCTTCTGGCCGCACCACCATGTCGCGATGGAGGGCAGGCGAAGATCCTCGCCCAGCAACTGGCGACAGACGGCGGGCATGAAGGCGAGCAGGGCGCGCGTTTCCAGAACACCGGTGCCGAGCGCATTGACGATCGTAACGGTTTCGGCGCGCAACGCTTCGACAAGGCCAGGCGTGCCGATATGCGAGTTCTGGTTCAGCTCCAGCGGATCGGCATAGGCGGAATCAAGACGCCGCCAAAGCACGCCAATCGGCTTCAGGCCGGCAACGGTGCGAACCATGACACGGCCGTTGACGACAGTCAGGTCCTCCCCCTCCAGCAGCATGAAGCCGAGGTAGCGGGCGATATAGGCGTGTTCGTAATAAGTCTCGTTGGCCGGGCCGGGCGTCAGAACCGCGATGCGGTCGTCGCCCGAATGTTTCATCGTCTGCAGAGCGTCGCGGAAGGCGCCGAAGAAGGAAGCGAGGCGGTGAACCGGTGTTTCGGCATAAACGTCGGAGAAGGATCGCGTGGTCGCCACGCGGTTTTCAAGCGCGAAGCCCGCGCCGGATGGCGCTTGCGTGCGATCAGCGAGCACCCACCAGTTGCCGTCGGGCCCGCGGCCGATTTCGAAGGCGCAGAAATGCAGATAGTGCCCGGTCGCCGGCTTTACGCCAACCAGAGACCGCTGAAATTCCGGATTGGCGGCGATGAGCGCGGGCGGCAAAATGCCTTCCTCGACGAGCTTGTTGTCGCCATAGATATCGGCAACCATCGCTTCGAGGAGATTGGCGCGCTGCACGAGGCCTGCCGAAAGAGCCTGCCATTCGCGCTCGTCTATCAAAACCGGAATGTGTGAGAGCGGCCAGGCGCGCTCGCCGCTGCCTTTGGCGCCGTAGGCGCGATAGAAGACGCCTGCATCACGCAGGTAGCGGTCGGCGCGGGCGAAACGCTCGGCCAGATCCTTTTCCGGCATAAGGTTCAGATGGGCGAGGAAACGCTGCCAGACCGGGCGGATTGCGCCGCTGTTGTCCACCATCTCGTCGGCGATGCCGGGCAAGGGAGCATAGTCGAAGGCCGCATCCGCGCCGGCGCGTTCCTCGATTTCGTCCCTCAATTCCAATGCAGGCTTCTTGCCCATCAGACCCAGTTTCTTCAAATTCCAGCGGGTCGCCTCAGATCCAGCGTGAGCGGGAGTTCAGGCGAGACCGTCTCGGCGCGCGGAATATAACCGCCCGCCGTGTGTCCCCACGGTTCGAAGCGGGCGAGTCGGCGCGCTTCCGCCTCGTTGCCGTTGACCGGGAAGGTGTCATAGTTCCGCCCGCCCGGATGGGCAACGTGATAGATGCAGCCGCCAATCGAACGTTTCGACCATGTATCATAAATATCAAAAGTCAAAGGCGTATTCACGGGCAGCACGGGATGTAAACCGGAAGCCGGCTGCCAGGCCTTGAAACGCACGCCTGCGATCGACACGCCAGATGCGCCCGTCGGCGTCAGCGGTACGATGCGACCGTTGCAGGTGACGGCGTAGCGAGAGGCATTGCTGGATTCGAGGCGAACCTGCAGGCGTTCGACGGAGGAATCGACATAACGTACGGTGCCGCCGACCGCGCCCTGTTCGCCCATGACGTGCCAGGGCTCCAGCGCCTGGCGCAACTCCAGCTTCGAGCCCTCGTATTCGACTTCGCCGCAGAAGGGGAAGCGGAATTCGAGTTGAGCCTTGAACCAGTCGGAGCTGAGATCGAACCCGTTTTCACGAAGGTCGGAGAGCACATCGAGGAAGTCCTGCCAGACATAGTGCGGCAACATGAAACGGTCATGCAGTGACGTGCCCCAGCGCACGAACCTGCCTTCGGCCGGATTCGTCCAGAAGCGGGCGATGAGTGCCCGCACCAGCAATTGCTGGGCGAGCGACATGCGGGCATTCGGCGGCATTTCGAAGCCACGAAATTCGACGAGGCCGAGGCGGCCGGTCGGGCCGTCGGGTGAGAAGAGCTTGTCGATGCAGATTTCGGCGCGATGGGTATTTCCGGTCACGTCGATCAGCAGGTTGCGGAACAGGCGATCGACGAGCCAGGGCAGGGGCTGCAGGCCGCGTCCGGGAGCGGGGATCTGCGCCAGCGCGATTTCCAGTTCGTAGAGACTGTCGTGACGGGCTTCGTCGATGCGTGGCGCCTGGCTGGTCGGGCCGATGAAGAGGCCGGAGAAGAGATAGGAGAGCGACGGATGGCGCTGCCAGTGCAGCACCAGGCTTTTCAGCAGGTCCGGACGGCGCAGGAACGGACTGTTGTTCGGATTGCTGCCGCCGACGACGACGTGATTGCCGCCGCCGGTGCCGGTGTGGCGGCCGTCGATCATGAACTTGTCGGCGCCGAGGCGGCTCTCTCGCGCTTCCTCGTAAATGGCGGTGGTGATTTCCACCGTCTCCTTCCAGGTCGAGGAAGGGTGAATGTTGACCTCGATGACGCCAGGATCGGGCGCCACGCGGATGACGTTGATGCGCTCATCCTGTGGCGGCGCATAACCTTCGATATGGACGGCAAGGCCAAGAGCGGCGGCGGCGCGTTCGGTCGAGGCGATGAGATCGAGATAATCTTCGAGCGTCTCGGTTGGTGGCATGAATACGCAGAGGCGGCCATCGCGCGGCTCGACGGAAAGGGCGGTACGAATGTGTCCGCCAATTTCGCTGGCCGACTGCGGCATGGTCGGTTGTTGGCCGGTGAAAGGCTGGAAGTGTGCGGCCTGCAACGCTCTCCCGCTATCTCGTACGAAATCCGGTAGTTCGGGCCGCTGCACGAAGGGATCGAGCGGATTGATGTAGGGATATTGCGACGGCGGGATATAGGCGAGGGAGTTGAGCGGAAGGCGATAGCCGACCGGACTGTCGCCCGGCATGAGGAAGATCCGGCCGCGCCGTGTCGACCATTTCTCGCTCGTCCAGCTGCGACCGGTGGCGCGCGCATTCCATGCCTGAACGGGCAGAACGTAGCCTGTCGGGCGGGTCAGCCCGCGATCGAAGACGCGGGCGATACGGCTGCGCTCCTCTGCATTCTCCAGCTTGGAGTTCGAAGGATCAACGTTTTCGGGCAGGCTCGCTTCTTTGACCAGCCATTCGGCGGGGTCCTCGAAGGCCGGTGCGACATAGTCGGGCGAAAGATCGAGTTCGCCGGCAATCGCAGTCAGCAGCCGGCCGGCATCATCCTCAGTGACCTGATAGTTGCGGCCCTCGGTGGCAACGAGATTGTCATTCGACCAGATCGGCAGGCCATCCTTGCGCCAGTACAGCGAGAAGGTCCAGCGCGGCAGGCTTTCGCCCGGATACCACTTGCCCTGGCCGTAGTGCAGGAAGCCATTTGGAGCAAAACGGGTGCGCAGACGGCGGATCAAGGCATCCGCCTTTTCGCGCTTCGTCGGGCCGACGGCTTCGGTGTTCCATTCATCAGACTGGAAATCGTCGATGGAGACAAAGGTCGGTTCGCCACCCATGGTGAGGCGCACATCTTCGGCTTCGAGGATGTGGTCGACCTTTTCGCCAAGCTCGTTGAGTTGGTCCCAGGCGTCGTCGGAAAAGGGTTTGGTGATGCGCGGATGCTCGGCGACGCGGGCAACCTTCATGTCGAAGGCGAATTCGGTCTCGGCTTCGCCGAAATAGCCACCCGAGATCGGCGCGGCGTTGCGGAAATGCGGGGTGGCGGCAAGCGGGATATGGCTCTCGCCGGTCAAGAGGCCCGAGGTCGGGTCAAGCCCTATCCAGCCGGCGCCGGGAAGATAGACTTCGGCCCAGGCATGAAGGTCGGTAAAATCATATTCCGTGCCGGATGGCCCATCGAGCGCCTTGAGGTCTGGGGTCAGCTGGATGAGATAACCGGAGACGAAGCGGGTGGCGAGGCCGAGGTGGCGCAATATCTGGACAAGCAGCCAGCTCGTGTCGCGGCAAGAGCCCTTGGCAGTCTCGAGCGTCTCTTCCGGTGTCTGGACGCCGGCTTCCATGCGGATCACATAGCCGATCTGCTGCTGCAGACGCATGTTCAGGCCGACGACCATGTCGACGGTCTTCTGCTCCGAGCGGTCGAGCGTTTCCAGGAACGCCCTCAGGCGCGGGCCGGGCTCTTCCGGCTTCATGTATATCGACAGGTCTTCGCGGATTGTTTCCGGATAGTCGAAGGGCCACATCGTCGCCTCCTCTTCGACGAAGAAGTCGAAGGGATTGTAAACCGTCATGTCGGCGACGAGATCGACCTCGATCTTGAATTCGGTCACCGGGTCGGGGAAGACGAAGCGGGCGAGGTAATTGCCGTATGGATCCTGCTGCAAGTTCACGAAATGGTTCGACGGCGTGACCTTCAGCGAATGGCTTAGGACCCGCGTCTTTGAATGCGAGGCGGGCTTCAGGCGGATAATCTGTGGGCCAAGGCGGACCGGTTTGTCATATTGATAATGGGTCAGATGATAGATGCTGGCTTTGATCGACATATTGCTCTTTTTGTCCGCGCGCCGTTGATCGGCTTAGCTGTTCCCAAGGCCAGTGTGTGCAATGCAGCGAAAGAATGCAAGGCAGAAAGGTTAACGCGGGGATGACGTTCAGGCAGCTCTGTTGAAGGTCACCGACGCCTTCAAGCCCCTGCCGCCGCGGCCGGGGATGAGTGTCAGTCTTGCGTTGAAAAGATTGGCGATTTCCTCAACGATCGGCAGGCCGAGACCCGCGCCGGGCGCACCGGATTCATTGCCGCGCGAGAAACGCTTTCTGACCGCTTCGAGCTTTTCGGGTGGAATGCCCGGGCCATTGTCCTCGACCTCCAGCCGCACCGTCTCGGCATCTTCAAGGATACGCACGGTCACTTCTGCGCCCTGGCCGGCATAGGCAATGGCGTTGCCCGCAAGATTGCGCAGCATTTCGCCGATCAGCAGCGGTTCGGCGCGGATCATGGCTGGGCCTTCACCCTCGAAGCCGAGATCGATGCCGGCTTCGGCAGCACGCGGGATCTGCTCGCCGGTGATCTCCTGGGCGATGGCGGTGAGATCGATGGCCGAGGCTGTCAGCGCTTCCTTGGCGGTGGCGGCATCGATCTTGGCCATGAGCAGAAGCTGCGCAAGGATACGCTCGGCATGGGCGACCGCCTGATCGCCCTTGAGGGCAGCGTGCTGTGCCTCATCCAGCGAGCTGGAGCGAGCGGAGAGGGCAAGCTGGGTGCGGATGATGGCAAGCGGCGTGCGCAGCTGATGGCTGGCATTACCGGTGAAATTGCGCAGCGCATCGAGGGCCGATTGCAGGCGCACCATGAAGGAGTTGACGGTATCGACGAGCGGCTGCACCTCGCTCGGCACGGATTGTTCGATCGGGTGCAGGTCGTCGGGGCTGCGTTCGCCGATGGCATCGCCAAGCTTGTAGAGCGGTCGCAGTGCCACCGTGACAGAGATCCAGACGATGACGGCAGCACCGGCAATCATGACAGCGAGACGCAGGGCCGAGCGCACGAGGATCGCCTGGGCGAGCTGACGGCGGGCGATGGTCGTTTCTGCGACGGTGACAACGAACGGCACGGAGCGGATACCGGTCGAGGCGGATCGTCCCAAGGTCGCGACGCGGATCGGCTCGCCACGGAAGATATCGTCTGCGAAGGTGGCGGTATCGCCCTGCGTTTCCTTCAATACAGGAAGCGCCTGATATCCGGTGATGAACGTTCCGGGCGGGCCGTCTACACGGTAGAAGACACGGTCCTGCGCTGCCGAGGTGAGCATCTCCAGCGCGACATAGGGAATGTCGACCTCGAGCGTGCCGTCTTCGGCGACGACCACGCGTTCGGCAATCGCCAGTGCCGAGCCGGCCAGCACGCGGTCGGAAACGATATTCGATGTCTGCACGGCCTCGCGCCAGGTATCGGCAAGCGCCAGCGTGCCGATGACGGCGGTCGAGACAAGCAGCCAGAAAAGCAGTCGGCGCCGGAGCGAATAGGCAGCCGTCATGAGGCCTCGGGCAGTTTGTCGAGGTAATAGCCGATGCCGCGTGCGGTCTTGACCGTCAGGCCGTGCGGCGAGAGCCTTTTCCGCAGCCGGCTGACATATTGCTCGATGGCATTGGACGAAATGTCGTCATCGAAAGCGGTCAGCGACTGCATGATTGCTTCCTTGGCGACAACCTTGCCAGCACGCATGAAGAGGATTTCCAGAAGGCCGAGTTCGCGGGCGGGAATATCGAGCGGGGTATTACCGGCCGAAAAGGCGCGAGAGTTAAGGTCGAGCGAGATCGCCCCGAAACTGACGGTCGAGGAATGCAGCCCAGCCTGGCGACGCAGGAGCACGCGGACGCGCGCCTCGAATTCGGCAATGTCGAAGGGCTTTATAAGATAGTCGTCAGCGCCGAGATCCAACCCTTTGACGCGTTCTTCAGGGGAGCCGCGCGCTGTCAGGATAAGCACAGCAGCCCGGCTGCCGCGCGCGCGCATGGCGCGCAGCACATCCAGCCCGTCCATCTCAGGCAGGTTCAGGTCAAGAATGACGAGATCGAAATTTTCGGCTGCAATCACGGCGTTGGCCGAGGCTCCGTCATGGACGACATCTACGGCATGGCCCGTACCACGCAAGATCGCCGACAGGCCGTCGGCCAGCGCGATATTGTCTTCGGTCAGCAGGATGCGCAACGGATGTTTCCCTCGAATTTTTGAGGGAGTTTATCAGGGACGGCAGCCCGATGTCACAGCGATTCTGGTAATTGGTGAATGGAGAGTGGTGCGTGGGAACTCACACCCCGCGGCAGCAAACTGCCGAGGGAAGAAATACGCCGCATGTCGTGAGCCGGACCCGCTGCGACGCCGTTGACCAGTGTCGATGCGCCGACATGCCGATGGCGGGGCGCAGCCTGTCATGATAAATATAGGAGAGAAGCTCGGGGAGGCTTTGCGGATGGGGAATCTGTCGGTTGCACTGGTGGAAGGCCCTGAAGAGATCGATGCTGTTCGGCATCTCAGCCGGGCCTTCCGACAATGGCTCTACGACAACTATCCGGACGAGCGGGCCCAGATCGAACTTTACTACAGTCCGGAAAAATTCGAGGCGATGCTCGCCGATTTGCCGAAGATCCACGCAAGACCACAGGGCGCAATGTTCCTGGCGCGGCTGGATGGAGAGATTGTCGGCTGCGTGATGCAGCATGAGATCGCGCCGGGCATATCGGAGATGAAGCGGCTCTTCGTTTCCGATCTGGCACGCGGCAGCGGGGCAGCGCAGGCGCTCTGTAAGGCGTCCCTTGCTCAGGCCAAGAAGGATGGCTACCGGATGATGCGGCTCGATACCGGCCATCGGCAGGTCGCTGCTCAGAAGCTCTATCGCCGCCTGGGTTTTCGCGAGCGAGACGCCTATTACGACATTCCCGATGATCTGAAGCCGATCCTGCTGTTCTTCGAGCGCGAGCTTTGAAGCCCGACGGTAGCGACCATTGGAAACCGACCCTTGTCTGGCCTGTGCAGCTCGGGCATTCTTGCTCGATGAGGAGCGTTTTTTTTCTGTTTTTGTGCCTGGTGCCCGGCTTTGCGGTCGCGGATCAGGTCTTCTATCCGGCGAGGTCGGGCAATGCCGGCGCGCCGGTGCTGACCGTCTATTCCTCGCTCGACGAGCCGCTGGCCCAGCCCATGATCGCCGGCTTTCAGGACGCCAATCCGGATGTGGCGGTCAAATATGAGGACATGCTGACAGGAGATATATACGACCGTATCGTCAAGGAGACAGATGCAGGTCACAAGACGGCGGACTTCGCCTTCTCCTCTGCAATGGACCTGCAGGTAAAGCTTTCGAATGACGGCTATGCGCAGGTGAGCGATCTGCCGATGAGCGCCCAATGGCCGAAATGGGCGAACTGGCGCAACACGGCCTATGCATTGACCTTCGAACCGGCCGTCTTCGTTTATCACAAGCCGAGCTTCGTCCATGAATCTGTCCCGAGTTCGCGAGCGGAATTCGTCGATTACCTCAAGCGCAAGGGCAATGAAGTCTATGGACGGATCGGGACTTATGACATCGAACGTTCCGGCGTGGGCTTTTTGTTCATGGCGCGCGATCAGGAGCAGTTCGGCGACATCTGGTCGGTGATCGGCGCGATGGGCGCGGCCGGCGTGAAACTCTACTCCACGAGTTCGGCGATCCTCGAGCGGGTCGCCGACGGGCGCTTCGTGCTCGGCTACAATATTCTTGGTTCCTATGCGGCCGATTGGGCTTCGCGTCATCCTGATGTCGGCATCGTGTTGCCGAAGGACTATACGGTCGTGATGTCACGTATCGGCCTGGTGCCTCAGGCGGCGGCCGAACCGGAACTCGGGCGGCGATACCTTGCCTTCTTCATGTCGAAGGAAGGCCAGACGATCATGGCGCGCGAGTTGCAGATACCGGCCGTCAGCCCGGAAGTTGCCGGCGAGAACACCGCCAATACCTTGCAGGAACTGCTCGGCGCACAGTTGCGTCCGGTGCCGGTCAGCCCGGGTCTCATGGTTTATCTCGACCAGGTGAAGCGCGCCCGGCTGATTGCGCACTGGAATGAGGTGCTGCGGACGCAATAGGAACCCGCTCGCCGGTGCCGCCGCTTGGCAGCGCCGGTAATGGCAAGGGGCGAAGCTCGCTTGCCGCAAACCTCATCCTTTCGCATCGATGCTGCCATAACCGCAGCAATCAGCCTTTGTGAATCACCACTTCCAGATATTCCGCCGGCACGACCATGGTGCCATCCTTGGCGCGGTTGAAGCGTGCGATGAGCGCGAGGAAGTCCTCCTCGAGAGCCGTCTTTCCCGGCTGCGGCAGAGCCTCGAAAGCCTTGTAGACGGGACCATACCAGGTGCGGAAAACCTCCAGCCAGTGTGCCGGCGAGCGATAGCGGAAATTATACATCCGCGACGTTGCCTCGATGCCGGCCTGGCCGTCGAACATTTCCTCCAGCCGGGCCTTCGTACCCCAGAGTGCAGGCGACCTGACGCCCGGCATGGGCGGAATATGCTTGCCTATCGTCTTGAAGACCTGGCCGATGAAGCTCTCCGGCGTCCAGTTGGCCATGCCGATGCGCCCGCCGCGCCGGGAGACTCGCAGCATTTCCTTTGCCGCCTTGTCCTGATCCGGCGTGAACATGACGCCGAACGTGGAGACGACGACATCGAAGCTTGCATCCTGGAAGGGTAAAGCTTCCGCGTCGGCCTGCTGGAAGTTCACCGCCAGGCCGTTTGCCATCGCCCGCTCTCGGCCGCGCTCCAGAAGTTCCGGGACGTAGTCGGTCGAGGTCACCTCGGCCCAGCGACGTGCAGCAGCAAGCGTCGCATTGCCGTTGCCGGCAGCAATATCGAGAACCTTTTCGCCGGAACGCAGGTCGAGGGCCTCGCATAGATTTTCGCCGACGATCTGCAGCCGGGCGCCGATGACGGAATAATCGCCGGATGCCCAGGCCGACTGCTGACGCGACTTCAGCGCGGCGAGATCCGGCGCGGGTTGAGCTGTGGCATCTCCTGTGGTTTGCATGGCATGTTTCCCCTCATGTCGGCGAGGATGGGCCATTGCCGCGATCGCTCGCCGGTTTCGCCTAATTCAGGTTTTGAGCGCAGCCTTCGACCGGTTTCTTGAAGTGCTCCAGGTCGGCTCGCAGGCGGAGCGTGCCTCGGGATGGCAATCGGCCTAGGTACTCATCCGCCATTTGCCTTCCGATTGTCCCCCGCGCCGAAGTATCCGCCATGTCTCCGCTGGCGTCCAGTACAGACAATGTACTAGTCATATGCCTGCCCTGGGTATGTGCTGCCATCTTTCGCGCGAAGGTAGCCAAATTGCGGCAAAAAAGTGTCCTGCGCACTGGATATCCCGAGGATGTCAGCTAAATGACAGCTTCATATGATGGCTTGGGCTACTTCTTCTCCGTGGAGGCGGAGAGTTGAAGAATTCCGGGAGGACTTCCGCTCGCTATCAGGACAATTGCGTCCACCGATCGGTGATCTCTCCTCATTTTCAAAAAATAGCACAGGCGGTTCGCTCAGCCGCAGTACGGAGGACACATCGTGAAGCACACTTTCATCGCAACTCTTTTGGCAGCGGCTATTGCGCTGCCGGCCTACGCCGCCGATTACACCATCATCGCTCCGGCAGCGCCCGGCGGCGGCTGGGACCAGACGGCTCGCTCACTGCAGACGGTGCTGCAGCAGGAAGGTATTTCCAAGAGCGTTCAGGTTCAGAACGTACCCGGCGCCGGCGGCTCCATCGGTCTTGCGCAATTCAGCAGCCAGAGCGCAGGCAATCCGAACGCTCTGATCGTCGGCGGCTACGTCATGGTTGGCGCGCTGCTGACCAACAAGTCGGTCGTCACGCTGAAGGATGTCACCCCGATCGCTCGCCTGACCGGCGAGTATGAAGCTGTCGTCGTTCCCGCCGCGTCCGACATCAAGACGCTCGCCGATCTCGTCACCAAGCTGAAGGCCGATCCCGGCGCCGTTTCCTGGGGCGGCGGTTCTGCCGGCGGCACGGACCACATCGCCGTTGGTCTGATCGCCAAAGCTTCCGGTGTCGATCCGACCAAGATCAACTATGTCGCCTTCTCGGGCGGCGGCGAAGCACTCGCCGCTATCCTCGGCGGCCAGGTCACAGCTGGCATTTCGAGCTACAGCGAATTCGAATCGCAGGTGAAAGCCGGCACGCTGCGTCTGCTCGGCGTTTCCAGCGATGCCCGCATCGACGGCGTCGATGCACCGACCTTCAAGGAAGCCGGTACCGACGTTTCCATCCAGAACTGGCGCATGGTTGCCGCCGCTCCGGGCCTGACCGATGAAGAAGTCGCCTCGATTGCGGCTGACTTCGACAAGCTGCACAAGTCTGCCGCCTGGCAGGAAACCCTGAAGACCAAGGGCTGGGCCGACACCTACCTTGCAGGCGACGAGTTCAAGGCGCAGCTCGAAAAGGATGTCTCGGCTACCGCGGGCATTCTCAAAGATATCGGTCTCGTTCAATGAGTGAAGCCGATACCTCATCGGCAACGAAGCGCCGCCCCGATTGGGCGGCGCTGATCATTGCCCCTTTCCTCATCGTGGTCGCCGTCGTGGTCTTCTGGGATGCCTCGCATCTGAAGACGATCGCGCAGTATGACCGCATCGGACCGTCGACAGTGCCGAAAGTCGTAGCACTCGGCCTCTTCTGTCTTGGCATCTGGACGGCTTTCGAAGCCTGGCGCGGCGATTTTCCGGAACGCGAACATCAGGAAGTGGCGCCAGTCATCTGGGTTGTGGCGGGCCTTGCCGGACAGATGCTGCTCCTGCGCACCGCCGGTTTCTCGATTGCGACGGGCGTACTCTTTGCACTCACCGCGCGCGGTTTCGGCAAGCGCCAGATCTGGTTCTCGCTGCCTATCGGCATCATCATGAGTTTCATTGTCTGGACGATCTTCTCGCAGCTCCTGCAGCTCTCGCTGCCGGCCGGGCCGCTCGAACACCTGTTCTTCTGATAGCGCTCGCCTCGCACCGGGCGCTCTCAGTTTCGTTGCTTTTGCGCGGATGGTCCTGTGCCCCCTCAGGAGCCGCCGCTTGGGAAAAAACCATGAGCACATTCGAATTCCTCTGGCAGGGCATTCTGGTTGCTGCGCAGCCGATCAACCTGCTTTACGCCCTCATCGGCGTAACCCTCGGCACCGCCGTCGGCGTGCTGCCGGGAATCGGCCCGGCGCTGACGGTCGCGCTGCTTCTTCCTGCCACCTACAAGCTCGACCCGGGCGGCTCGCTCATCATGTTCGCCGGCATCTATTACGGCGGCATGTATGGCGGCTCGACCACGTCGATCCTTTTGAATACGCCGGGTGAAAGCGCCTCGATCGTCACGGCGCTCGAGGGCAACAAGATGGCGCGGGCAGGGCGCGGCGGACCGGCGCTGGCGACAGCGGCCATCGGCTCGTTCGTCGCCGGCCTTATCGCCACACTCGGCCTTGCTTTCGTGGCACCCTACATCGTCAAACTGGCATTGGTTTTCGGTCCGCGCGAATATTTCGCGCTGATGGTGCTTGCCTTCGTCACCGTCTCCTCGGCCTTCGGGGATTCGGCGCTGCGCGGTCTCACCTCGCTCTTCATCGGCTTTGCGCTCGCCATGGTCGGCATCGACCAGCAGACCGGGCAGGCGCGCCTGTCCTTCGGCATTCCCGATCTGCTCGACGGTATCGAGGTGACGACGCTTGCCGTTGCGATGTTCGCGATTGGCGAGACACTCTATATCGCCGCCCAGGGGAAGCGCGGCGAAGACAAGGTGGAGGCGGTACGCGGCTCGCTCTGGATGAATGCGCAGGACTGGGCGCGTTCCTGGAAGCCCTGGCTGCGTGGCACGATCATCGGCTTCCCGATCGGCGCCATGCCGGCGGGCGGTGCTGAAATCGGCACGTTCCTTTCCTATGCCACCGAAAAGCGTCTTTCGAAGAACCCGGAGGAATTCGGTCATGGCGCGATTGAAGGCGTTGCCGGTCCGGAGGCTGCCAACAATGCTTCGGCTGCCGGCACTCTGGTGCCGCTCCTGACGCTCGGTCTGCCGACATCGGCGACGGCGGCGATCATGCTCGCTGGCTTCCAGCAATATGGTCTGCAGCCGGGACCGCTGCTGTTTGCCACCAACCCACGGCTCGTCTGGGGTCTCATCGCCAGCCTGCTCATCGCCAATGCGATGCTGCTGGTGTTGAACCTGCCGATGATCGGCCTCTGGGTCCGCCTGCTGACGGTCCCGAAACCGTGGCTTTACGCCGGCATCCTGCTGTTTGCCACGCTCGGCACGATCGGCGCCAACCCCTCGGTCTTCGAACTCGGCATGCTGCTCGGCTTTGGCGTTCTCGGTTATGTCATGCGGATCTTCGGCTATCCGATCGCGCCTGCCGTCGTCGGTCTCATTCTCGGACCGCTGGCCGAGCAGCAGCTTCGCCGTGCGCTCTCGATCAGTCAGGGTGACGTAACCACACTCGTCATGTCGCCGATCGCCTGCGGCCTGCTGATCGTGGCGGCTGCCGCCTTCCTCATCCCGCTGATCCTGAGATTGCGTGGCCGCGGCCAGGTTCTCTCTCAGCTCGCGGCAAATGAAGACTAAAACAAAAAGACGACCTGACCCCTAATTCAGGCCGGCCGTGGCAACATGGCCGGCCTTTCTTTTGGCGTTTAACAATTTTTTCCGGCTGAAATCCGCTGTCCTCTCCAATCATATGATTGAAATCGAATGATAAAATTGGATTTGTAGTAACGTTTCCCGGACTGTTTTTCATTTGCCGGCGAAAGAAATATGCGCTTTTTGCATGGCAGCGGTGATTTCTTGCGCGTTGTGAGTGCATGCGGATTTTCCCATCTAGGAAAGGTCAACGAAAGAGCGAGAGGAAAAGAAGATGTCCGCTTTCAGAAAGTCGATCCACAATGGTTTCCTGGCCCGCGCCTTTGCAGCGCTTGGTGCCGCAAACGCAGTCAGCGCCGCTGTCGAAGGTGGCCGCAAGCCGCGCGCACGCGACCTGCAAGAACTCGGTATCGATCCGGTAAGTTTCGGCCGTGTCATCCGGTAAGACGTGCCGAATGCGCAGATTGAATGCCAAATCAGATATTGAATGAATGAGCCCGCAACCGATGGTCGCGGGCTTTGTTTTTGGACTATCCGAGCCGCAGCGCCAGACCGCAGCGGCTTTTGCTTATCAGGCGTGAAGGCGCTCCCGTTCGGGCATATGCGCTTCCTTCTGTCGCTCCTGTCTGTTGTAGCGGATCGAGGACCAGAGCGAGATGCCGATGAGGGCAGCGCCGCCAAGGCCAGTGATGACCTCGGGTATGTGCGTCAAGGTCTGCACATACATGATCACCGAGAGGATCAGGATCGCGTAGAAGGCGCCGTGTTCCAGGTAGCGGTATTCGGCAAGCGTTCCCTTCTCCACCAGCATGATCGTCATCGAGCGCACATACATGGCGCCGATGCCGAGACCGATGGCGATGATGAAGAGATTCTGCGTCAGTGCGAAGGCGCCGATGACGCCATCGAAGGAGAAGCTGGCATCCAGAACTTCCAGATAGATGAAGGCGCCGAGGCCACCCTTTGCCGCTTCGCTCATCGCGCGCTGCGATGCGTCGAGGAGACCGCCGATGACTTCGACCACCAGGAAGGTCACGAGACCGTAGATGGCGCAGTAGACGAAGGTGGTCGCGTCTTCACCCTCCAGGAGAGAGGAGAAGAGCAGGATCAGCAGGAGCACGAAGGCGATCTCGATGCCCTTGATCGCGGCCGAACGCGCCATGATCCGCTCCAGTGAGCCGATCCAGTGGACTTCCTTCTCATGGTTGAAGAAGTAGGTAAGGCCGACCATCATCAGGAAGGTACCGCCGAAGGCGGCGATCGGCAGATGCGCGTCATTCATGATGCGGGCATATTCTGCCGGCTCGCGGGCCGCCAACACGAGCGCTTCCCACGGACCGATCTGGGCCGCGATGGCGACGATCGCCAACGGGAAGACGATGCGCATGCCGAAGACGGCGATGATGATGCCCCAGGTCAAGAACCGGTGCTGCCAGACCGGAGTCATTTCCTTCAGCTTGTTGGCGTTGACGATGGCATTGTCGAAGGAGAGCGAGATCTCCAGAACGGCTAGCACGCTGCAGATGAAGAAGACGGTTGCCATGCCGCCCAGCGTGCCGGTCGATTGCCAGCCGAGAAATGCGCCGAGCGCAAGGCCGAGCGCCGTGACGATGAAGGCCCAGCGGAAATAGCCGAGCGAAGACTTGTGGGATTGAGGCTGGCTCATGACTGCACCTCGCAGCCGCAAACCGTTTTTGAAGATGAGGTGAAAACAGAAAAACGCATACCGCAACGGGCATGCGCGTTTGGCATGGTGAGCTTTTTCATCGATGAAAAATCCGCCGGCTAATTTGCAGGCGGTACCGACATCACGAGAGCGCCGTAAAAACTCTCGCCAGAGGGGCCCGGCACCAGGGTTCCCCCGCAACCGATGTCTGGATGAGGCGCGGGTGCCTCACTAGGTAGTGAAGTTGCTGCCCCAGTCAAGACGTGGGCTCGGTCACGGTTACCGATTTCTTTGGAACCATGCGAGCGCTCACCCGTTAGAACCTAGCTGAGCCGACGAACGCAGCTCAGAATTCTTGAAGGAGGGCGACGATGCATAATTCGACCCATGTTCCCGACAGGCGCACGGAAGCCTCGGACCGCATCAAGCGGGCGAAACCCAATCGTATGCAGAAGGCACAGGTTCTGCCGCCGCATCATGTGGACCTGACGCTGACCCCGGGTGTTATCCACGACATTCACGTGCCGGCGCATGTGACCGGCAGCGATCTTTCAAAGGGCGGTCCCGACATCAAAAGCGACAATGCCCATGTCGCAAAACCCGTCCGCTGAAAACCAGTTCCGCAATCCATCAAACAGGTGAGACACGAATGACGATCAATCTTGTGCCGCGCGATATTTTCATCCAGCACGAATATGAATGGCAGGCCGTGCGCGATGCGGCCGAGCGCCGGATCGATATTGGCAAGCGCGAGATGCCATCTGTGCAGCCGAGCGGGCAAACAGCGAAGACGCCCGCAGCGGCACCTTCGGCAGCGCAAGGCTGCTGAGTCCCAGGTAGAATTTACACGAGACGCCCGGCCATGAAGCCGGGCGTTTTCGTTTCCGGCGAATTTCGGCTTGGGAAAGCGATCCGTGGCGATGCCTTGCCAACCTTTCGGAAAGGATTGCGCTGCGATAATCCGCCCCGTTCAAGGGAATCGGATCGATGGCCAAGACAGCAACACGCGGCCGCCGCAAGGCGCCGGCAAAGAGGAAGAGCGGCGCATCCTCCGGAGGCGCGATGCCCTGGTTGGTGCTCGGCATCGCCGCGGTGGGCGCCATTGCCGCCTATGACAACTGGAAGACCATCCGCCCGATGTTAGGGAAGGCACCGGCTGCCGTTATCCGCGAAGCGGCTGAAGCCAAGCCTCAGGCACCCAAGGAAGCACCGAAGCAAGTTGCCGTCGCAGCACCTGCCGCCAAGCCGCGGCAGACGAACGATCCGGTGCCGCCTGCGGCGATCCCCTCGGCTCCAGTGCCGACCGCAAAGATCGTGCCGGCCTCTATCTCCCCTGTTGCCCCGTCCTCTTCGGCAACCGCCAAGGCCGCCTTTGGATATTGCGGGCAAGGCGAGCATATCAATTGCGTCGGCGATGCCGGCACCTTCTGGTACAAGGGTGAGAAGATCGTCATCGCTGATATGGTGAGCCCGGATGTCGACCGCGCTCGCTGTGAAGACGAACGGAAGATCGCCTTTGCCGCCAAATCCCGTCTGCTCGCGCTGCTGAACGCCGGTCCGTTCAACATGAATGCTGCCGGCAAGGTGGATGACCGTGGCGCGCCGCGTGTCATTTCGCGCGACGGGCGCTCCTTCGGTACGCGTCTTATCAATGAGGGCCTGGCGAGGAAGCCGGGATCTGCCTCGAGCTCCTGGTGCGCCTGAGGCCGTCAGTCCAGCGCTCTCTATTTTCCACCGTTTTTTCCGTGCCGGCGCCTTGCCGTTGGTGCGGAAGCTGCCCGTGAAGGCCGAATCCTTGCTTTCCGCCGTGCACTCGATGGCCATCGGCTTGCCGGCATAGGGATTGCCGAAGGTGCAGAAGCCGGCAACCTTCACTTCACCCGTCATCTTGTTGCCGACGCCGGTGGTGACGAGGCTGAGTGGCAGGCGGGCATTGCCATTGGATGCGGGCTTGATGCCCTTGCCGTCGCCCTGGAAGCCCAACAGCTTGCCATCAGAGGTGAAGATGAAGGTGACCGTGCCGTTGACGAGCGTCACACTTGCCAGCTCTCCCTTGCAGCCCTTCGTGGCATCAAACTTGGCAACGACCAGCTTCTGGCACTTGCCGCCGAGCGCGATGACGCCGGGCGCACCCGGAAAATTGTCATCCGCCTGCGCTGCTGCGGCAAAAGTGAGGGTGGAGAAGGCGGCGATGGCAAGCGCAGATAATTTCATTTCGATTCGAACCCCGTGAACTGACGAGGCGAATCAACACCTCGGGCTCCATTATCGCGCATGGCATGGCTCTGTGTCCGAATTTGGTTTGGCGTCGAAGATGGATTTCTATCGCCTCAGCACGGATACATTTGCTCCAATGACCTGAGCAGGACCAAGGGGTAAGCCTGGAACGTCTTCTCACCGATATCCGGGTGCCGCTCAAGATATCTCTTCACGATTTCGACGTACTCGGTTTGCGAAATCGTGACGTTCCGCGGTGAGCAATATAAGAGGGGCCTGCCCTCAGCTGCGAGGTGGGTGTTCACCATTCGAAGTGTCAATCCCGCCCCGCCAATCAGCATCGTGACGACGCTTGTCTCCTTGCTCTCCATGAGCGCGCGGAGCGTCATGTCTTCTTTTGCGGAAGCCGGGCTCCAGCTCAACACCAGCAGCAATATCAATCCGATGAAAATTTTCATGTGCACCCCCAATGAGGGAGAGCGAAGCAACATTGCAACCGTTTGGTCAAGCCACTTTTCAGGGAAGTTTCGGCAAATGCGGCACGAACAAGCAGACACTTCGCACCGGTCTTAGAAGAGCCTGCGAAGGCCACAGCGCCAAAACTAAAAAGGCCTTTCGATTTCTCGAAAGGCCTTGCTTTTCAGCGAATTAGGATGGTGGGCGTGACAAGGATCGAACTTGTGACCCCTACGATGTCAACGTAGTGCTCTCCCGCTGAGCTACACGCCCATCCGATGTCGGCGCATAGACCACAAAACCTCCGGAGCCGTCAATAGGCTTTTTTGAAGTTTTGTGACGATCCGCCAAGACGCCTTATGCGGCAAGCATCTTGTTGACCTCTTCGACGAGGTCGCGCAGGTGGAAAGGCTTGGAAAGGACCTTCGCATCCTTGGGAGCCTTCGAATCAGGGTTCAGTGCAACGGCTGCAAAACCGGTGATGAACATCACCTTCAGGTCGGGATCGAGTTCGGTCGCGCGCCGCGCCAGTTCGATGCCATCCATTTCCGGCATGACGATATCGGTCAAGAGCAGGGAGAAGGGCTCCTCACGCAGGCGGTCATAAGCGCTAGCGCCGTTGTCGTAGGAAAGGACCTTGTAGCCGGCCTTTTCAAGCGCCTTCACCAGGAAGCGGCGCATATCATTGTCGTCTTCGGCGAGAAGTATCTTCTGAGTCATTAATCCGGACCGCTGATCACTACGTTTTTTATGGGATACCAGCCGTCTACACTATACTTCGCCCGGTAAACAACCGGTGAAATCGCCCTAGCCGCGGCCGCTATCCCTTCCATGTAGTATGGACTTAAGGGCAGGCAACTGGCAACATAGCCCTCACAGCCACTTGATGACATGGTAAAGAGGGCAGAAAGTGCCGGAAATACGCGAATACGAGCTTTTTGAAGTGCATGAGCCCGTGTCGCAGACCATCCCCTTCGTCTACAACTCCCCTCACAGCGGCCGTATTTATCCACCGGAATTCATCGCACAGTCGCGGCTGGAAGGCATCTCGATACGCCGGTCCGAAGACCATTATGTCGATGAACTGTTCGGTGCGGCCGTGGACCTCGGCGCGCCACTCCTGCTTGCGAACTTCCCGCGCGCTTATCTGGACGTCAACCGAGAGCCGTATGAGCTCGATCCGCGCATGTTCGACGGCCTGCTGCCGCCTTATGCGAATATCAATTCGCTGAGGGTTGCCGGTGGACTTGGTACCATTCCGCGCATCGTGGCCGAGAATATGGAAATCTATGCGCGCCGGCTGCCCGTACAGGAAGGGCTGGAACGTGTCGAAAGCGTCTACAAGCCCTATCATTCGACGCTGCGGCGGCTGATTGCGCGCACGCATGTACAGTTTGGCTTTGGCGTCCTGATCGATTGCCATTCCATGCCCGGCAATGTGCGCGTTGCCGGCAGCAATGCGCGACCCGATTTCATCATAGGCGACCGCTACGGGACTAGCGCTTCGTCAGAGCTTTCGCGCACGGCGATCGGCATCCTCGAGGAAATGGGTTTTGCCGCGATCCGCAACAAACCTTATGCCGGCGGCTTCATCACCGAACATTACGGCCGCCCGTCGCGCGGGCTGCATGCGCTGCAGATCGAGGTCAATCGTTCGATCTATGTCGATGAGGTCACGCTGGAGAAGCGGCCCGATTTCGACATCGTGGTGACCGCCATTACGTCGTTCATGCGGCAGATGGCCGACTACGTCGAGAAATTCTCCGGCGACCGGGCGCTTGCTGCCGAGTAATTTCTCAATCAGGTCAAAAAAAACCGCGCCTTGTCAGCGCGGCTAAGTCTAGGGAGGAAACACCCAAGGAGGGTATTTACAGTCAGAAGACTGTAATCAGGAAACTACTGTTGCATTGCACAAATGTCAAGCATTATATTGCACTGCAAAATCTTTAGGCAGCTAAGCCAAAATTGCCCGTTTCATTTGCATTCCACTGCTTTTTCGCTATGAAAAGCGCCATTTCCCGCCAGCTATACGGATTTCTCCATGCTTCCTGACCGTTCGTTCTTCAACCGTCTTGCCGAAGCTGCGAAGGCGGAAACCCTGCCGCGTTTTCGCTCGGGCACCAATGTCACCAACAAGCTGTCCTCCGGCTTCGACCCGGTCACCGAAGGCGACAGGGCGGCGGAAACCGCGATCCGCGCGCTGATTGAGGCGCATTTCCCCGACCACGGCATTCTCGGCGAAGAGCACGGCAATGTCGGCCTTGATCGCGAGCATGTGTGGGTGATCGACCCGATCGACGGCACGCGCGCATTCATCTCGGGCGTTCCTGTCTGGGGGACACTGATCGGCCTGCAGAAGAACGGCCGGGCTATTGCCGGCATGATCGAGCAGCCTTTCACCGGCGAACGCTATTTCGGCGACGAGAATGGTTCGACCTACAGCGGACCTGAGGGCGAGCGCCGGCTGCAGGTGCGTGATTGCGGTGCTCTTTCCAATGCCATCCTGTTCACAACATCGCCACATCTCTTCGTCGGCGAGGAGATGGACAAGTACCGCGAAATCGAAAGCAAGGTACGGCTTTTCCGCTATGGCTGCGATTGTTACGCCTATGCGCTGCTGGCGGCGGGCCATGTCGATCTTGTTGTCGAAAACAGCCTCAAGCCTTACGACGTCGGCGGCATCATTCCTGTCATCGAGGGTGCCGGTGGCATCATGACCACCTGGGATGGCGGGCGGCCGGAAAATGGCGGTTCGATCATCGCTGCCGGCAGCAGGGCGGTTTATGAAGAAGCCGTCGAGATTCTGCAGCGCTGAGGCTCATGCGCCGATCGCAGCCACATCCTCGGTCGCCTCAGCATCGCTGCCTGGAATGAAGGCGTGGAGCGCTGCCAGCGCGGCGGCGCGGTACATATCTCTTTCCTGGAATACCTCGTGTCGGGCGCCATTGATCGGCACGAGTTGGCCGGCACGGAAATAGCGCGAAAGCCGCTCTTGCGCCGTATAGGGCACCAGGCCGTCGCGCGTCGGTGCGATGACGACAGAGGGGATCGTGATCGAGAAGAGATGATAGGGCTGGGTCACCCGGTCGATCGCTTTCATGCATTCGTGCATCCAGCGGGCAGTCGGCGCTCCCAGAGCAAGTTCCGGGTGAGCCCTTGCGATCTCCGCGTTTCGCTCGAAACGCGTTTCATCCGATGTCAGAGGGTTATCGGGGAACTGCAATTCTTTCATCTTGCCGAGCGGCAAGGCACCAAGGCCGATCGTGCTGAGCGTCGCCGACACCGCGCGGATCATCCCCTCGGAAGCGGCCTGGCCAATAAGGCCGAGGAAAGGGGCGGACAGCACCATGCGCTCGATACGCGTCGAAAGATAAGGTGCGGCAGAAAGCGCGATCAGTCCGCCGGTCGAATGGGCGAGCATGTAGAAGGGCAGCCTTGTATCCGGCAGCACGACCTTCTCGAGGAAGGTGTCGAGATCGCGCTCGTAGTCGGAAAAGCGGCGCAGGTGGCCGTGATTGCGCTTCTTGATCAGCCGTGGTGAGCCGCCCTGGCCGCGCAGGTCGTAGGTCGCGACCCAGAGACCCTTGGAAGTGAGATCGCGGATCGTTTCGAAATACTTTTCGATACATTCGCTACGGCCGTGCAGAAGCACCACAGTTCCATGGGCCGCCGGTGTTTGCGACCGGAAGACGGCATAACGCAACCTATGGCCGTCGTGTGTCTCGAAAAAACCTTCGGTGCGGTTCTCCGGCGCCGGATTGTCTGGAGTTGAGTAAAGCACCTGTTCCATGGCCAGTGTTTCTTCGCGTGAGATATTGACTAGGGGATACCGCAGGGATTGGGAAAATCAATGACGAAATTACTGCTTAATGTAAGCGAAGTATAATGGAACGAGATTTCTCCATACGACAAGCTCGGCGAAAGCTGAGACACGCTAAAGTTAGTGAGAACGAAAGATTTGTCCCGGCATGAAGCCGGTTATCCGCACGTTCATGACTGAAGATTGGGGCGCCGGGAGGCCGGTCACGAATTCGGGTCCTCCATCGGCCTGTCAATTTCGGCGCCCGCCAATCAATCGGCTCGACCATCTGCGGCTGGATTGTCTCGATATCGATCCGCGGATCGACTTGCAGAGCTCTATGCTTGAAGAAAAGTGGCCGGCGGAGCTGAGGGAGCTCTTGGCCGGCCGAATTGAGGCTGAAGAAGAAGGGACGATACACTTCAGCCGTCGGGCCAGTGTCACCCGATGCGCCTATCTCTAGTGAGAGGCGGCTGAACCTTCTCCGAACCTGCCGTTCATGCAGGGTTCACGCAGAAATCCCAGCGTTTTGAAGAGGGCTTGAAGTCCATGAAGGCCATCCCCATCTGAACTTTGCGGACGCCAGAAGGGTCCGCGCAATCGTCCCGGAGCCGCCAAGAATGGGGTTTCACGGACATGCTATCGCAACACGTCGCTTCCCTAGGAGGACATCATGCGTCACGTAGACTTCTCTCCCCTTTATCGTTCCACCGTTGGCTTCGACCGTCTGTTCACGATGCTCGACAGCCTTTCCCAGCCGGACCAGGTTCCGACCTATCCGCCTTACAATATCGAACGGACCGGTGAGAACACCTATCGCATCACCATGGCCGTTGCCGGCTTTGACGAAACCGAACTCGCCATCGAATCGCATGCCCACGCGCTCACCGTGAAGGGTGAAAAGCGCGAAGAAAATGCCGATGGCGGCGAGTATCTCTACCGCGGCATTGCAAAGCGCGCTTTCGAGCGCCGCTTCCAGCTTGCCGACCATGTCGAAGTCACTGCCGCTTCGCTGAAGAACGGCCTCCTGCATATCGACCTTCTGCGCAGCATCCCGGAGGCTCTGAAGCCCCGCAAGATCGCTATTGCCGCTGAGCCGGTCGAGGCTCCGAAGTCGATCGAAGCGCAGGTCGTCAACAGCTAATCCGCTTTCAACCGGATCAGACCGAAACGGCGCCCGAAAGGGCGCCGTTTTTGTTTTGAAGCCGTCTCACCTGGTCAGGCCGGGCTTGTCGCTTCTTCCAGCTTTTTTTCCGATGTGCGGCGCGCTGCGGCAGCGGCATATTTCTGGGCGATGACGGCGCAGACCATCAGCTGGATCTGGTGAAAGAGCATCAGCGGCAGGACGATCGCGCCGATCGATTGGCCGGCAAAGATGACGTTTGCCATTGGAACACCGCTCGCAAGGCTCTTCTTCGACCCGCAGAAGGTTATGGTGATCTCGTCGGCCTTGTTGAAGCCCAACCAGCGGCTGCCATGCATGGTGATGACGAGGACGAGCGCCAGCAGCAGCATATCGGCGATGATGACGGCGACGATATCGGCGATCGAAAAGGTGTGCCATAGCCCTTCGACGACGGCCGTCGAGAAAGCCAGGTAGACAACCATCAGGATGGAGCCGCGATCGACGGGCATCAGGATTTTCTTCTTGGAGCGGATCCACTCGCCGATCCAGGGCTGCAGGATCTGGCCGACAACGAAGGGAGCCAGCAATTGCAACAGGATCTGTTCCAGTGCGTCGAACGAGAAGCCGCCATGGCCACCGACCGAGAAGAGCAGGCCGACAAGCAGCGGTGTCAGGAACATGCCGAAGATGTTCGAGGCCGACGCCGAGCAGATCGCCGCGGGGACGTTTCCGCCGGCCATCGATGTGAAGGCGATCGAGGATTGCACCGTCGACGGCAGCACGCAAAGGAAGAGGATGCCGAGATAAAGCGGCTGCGGCAGGATCGAATCCGGGATGAAGCCTATCGCCAGCCCGAAGATCGGGAAGAGGCCGAAGGTAGTCAGCAGGATCATGAGGTGCAGGCGCCAGTGCAGCAGACCGGCAACAACGACATCACGCGAGAGGCGTGCGCCGTGCAGGAAGAACAGCAGCGCAATGGCAAAATCGGTCGCTACCCCGAACCAGCCGGCAAAGGCGCCGCTCGCGGGGAAGATCGACGCGAGGATGACGGTGCAAACGAGCAGGATGGTGAACGTATCGGGTAGAAAGCGCCGCATGGCTGTCTCGCCTAACTTAAAGAGTCATTGTTCTGTCGCTCATTATGATCCAGGATGCAAGGAATAACAGTTATTGCAAATCTGGATCTCCCCGATGCTGGATCTCTCACAGCTACGCAGTTTCGTCACCGTCGAGCAGATGGGCAGCTTTACTCTGGCCGCCGAAAGGCTGGGGCTTGGGCAGTCGACGGTCAGCCAGCATATCCAGAGGCTGGAAACGTCACTCGGGCGCCGGCTGCTGGAGCGTGATACGCACAAGGTCGTGCTGACCGGCGATGGCGAAGCCTTGCTGACACATGCGCGGGCGATGCTGTCGATCGAGGGGCAGGTGCAGTCGCTGTTCAAGAGCGGCAGCCTGCGTGGGCGGCTGCGGCTTGGCGTTTCCGAGGATTTTGTGACGAGCCGCTTGCCGGCGGTGCTGGAAGATTTCGTACGCTCGCATCCTTCCGTCGATATGGAACTGACGGTGGCACTTTCCGGTGTACTTTATGAAATGCAGGATGCAGGGGCGATCGATCTCGTGCTTGCCAAGCGAAGGCTCGGCGATGAGCACGGAAAGCTCGTGTACCGGGAGCCGCTGGTGTGGCTGGCGCGTGATCCGGAGCATGTGCTCGCATCCGGTCCACTGCCCTTGATCGCTTTCCCGCCGCCGAGTGTGACGCGCGCCATTGCGCTGGAAGCGCTCGGTCGGCAGGGCGTGGACTGGCGGATCGTCTGCACCTGCGGCAGCCTCAGCGGACTGACGGCAGCAGCACGCGCCGGAATGGGAGTGCTCGTGCAGCCGCGCAGCATGGCTCCCTCGGGGTTGAAGGAAATCTCGCCGGCCCGGCTACCGGTGCTGGAGGATGTCGAGTTCGTACTGGTGCCGCGAAAGGGAGCCGATCAGGCGCTCGTGGCGGCACTTTCGGATGATATTCTAAAGAAGGTCAGAGGCTTGCGGTCGGCCTGAAGATCTTCAATCAGAATTCCCGCCGGCGACGGCGGGATTTTCCCTCGCGAATCTGGCATTTGCGAAATCAGGCGGCCAGGCATTTGAGGAAGCCATCGACATCGGCTTCGGTCGTTGCAAAGCTGGTGACGAGACGGACAAGAGTTTCGCCCTCCGAAACGAGATCCGGCATCCCGGCAGGGATCGGCCACTCGTAAAATTTTGCACCCTTGCTCTCAGCCGTTTTTGCCGCCGATTTCTGAATGACCGCGAAAACTTCATTCGAGGCGGTCGGCCAGGCGAGCCGGGCCGAATTGCTGGCGCCGATGCCGGCGCGCAAGCCGTCGGCCATGCCATTGGAGTGTCGGGCGAGATCAAGCCAGAGGCCGTTTTCGAAATAGGCGTCGAACTGGGCGGAGATGAAACGCGACTTGGAGAAGTGCTGGGCAGCCCGCTTGCGGATGAAATGCATTTCCTTCGCCTGTTCCGGATTGAAGAAGACGATCGCTTCAGCACACCAGCAACCATTCTTCGTGCCGCCGAAGGAGAGCATATCGACGCCGCGCTTCCAGGTCATTTCGGCAGGTGTTGCATTCAATGCAACGAGCGCATTGGCAAAGCGCGCGCCGTCCATGTGCAGGGGTAGTCCTCGCTTCTTGGCGATCGTGGAAATCTCGCCGATTTCCGGCAGCGAATAGACGGTACCGATTTCGGTGGATTGGGTGATGGTCACAGCGGTGGCGCGGCCATGACGAAGGGCATCCTCCGGGAAGTGCGCGATCTTTGCCGAGAGCTTGGTCGGATCGATCTTGCCGGCCTCGCCGTCGACGGCCATGAGGCGGGCGGAGCCGGAGAAGAATTCTGGGGCGCCGCATTCATCCTCGATCACATGGGCTTCTGAATGGCAGAAGGTGATCCCGCCAGGGCGCTGGACGCTCGCCAGCGCCAGGGAGTTGGCAGCGGTGCCGGTCGCAACGAAGAAGACGGAAACCTCGCGCTCGAAGATTTCTGAAAAGCGGGCTTCCACTCGCTTGTCGAGATCGCTGTTGCCGTAAGCGGCGGCAAAACCGGTGGATTCGGCGAGCAGGCGTTCGGCAATGGATTTATGGGCGCCAGCCCAGTTGTCAGAAGCAAAAATCATAGAGAAAACCACTGAAAATGATGGGGAGGGAGTTTCGGGAGTGGACACTACGCCAAAGCTTCACAGGATCAAGGGCGGAAACCTAGATGCATCACAAAAATTGAACTGCGCAATCAATAAACAAAATGATAAGTTGGAAGGTAATTTTATGTCGCCATTTTGGTTGATCTGGCAATCTTCCGTCGCAAATTGACGTTTTTTTAAGATGGCGCTCTTGCGAAGAGGAATTGTTTCTGGCATTGAACGGACGAACTAGGACAGGGTTGCTGTCCTATTTTGGTCTTCACGGCCGAAGAGGCGCTCGAAAGCCCTGGAACAGACCGGCTTTCACGCTATAGTTCTTTCGAGCGCTGAGCCTTCCATATGGCGGCGCACGGAAGCGAATGGCAGGCGCGGAACGCGACGGTTTGCTTTCCCTGAAAGCAGATGTCTGCGACCGGATCTTCATGATGCAACAGCGCTGTCACGCGCCGGACCTATCTTAAAGGTGCGGTGCGCGACGAAAAGCCGCCCGCAGCCCCGCGGGCTTCGACAGGAGGAAAGACGATGACGAAGATGACGCCATCCACGCATATTGACCAGTTTGCAGCAGACGCGCGCGCAATGGCCAATACGCGTAAATCCGCCTCCGGTCTGCCGAAGAAACAGGGGCTTTACGATCCGCGCAATGAGCACGATGCCTGCGGCGTTGGCTTCGTTGCGCATATGAAAGGGCAGAAGTCGCATCAGATCGTCAAGGACGGTCTCTTCATTCTCGAGAACCTGACGCATCGCGGTGCCGTCGGCGCCGATCCGCTGATGGGCGATGGCGCCGGCATTCTGGTGCAGATTCCCGACCGCTTCTTCCGCGAGGAAATGGCCAAGCAGGGCATTACCCTGCCGAAGGCCGGCGAATATGGCGTCGGCCATATCTTCATGCCGCGCGACGAAAAGCAGATCGAACACTTCAAGAAGGTGATCAAGGACGTTATCGCCGAAGAAGGTCAGGTCCTTATCGGCTTCCGTGACGTACCGGTCGACAATTCATCTCTGTCAAAGGCGCCGGCGATTGCAGCGACCGAGCCGCATCACGTGCAGGTCTTCATCGGCGCCGGCAAGGATGCCGCGACGAACGACGAATTCGAGCGCCGGCTCTTCACGCTTCGCAAGGTCATTTCCAACCGGATCTATGACGAGTTCGACGGTGAGGAGAGCCATTTCTATCCGGTGTCGCTGTCCAGCACGACCGTCGTCTACAAGGGCATGTTCCTGGCCTATCAGGTCGGCGCCTATTACAAGGACCTGGCGGACCCGCGTTTCGAAAGCGCGGTCGCCCTCGTGCATCAGCGCTTCTCGACCAACACCTTCCCGTCCTGGAAGCTCGCGCACCCCTATCGCATGGTCGCCCATAACGGCGAAATCAACACGCTGCGCGGCAATGTCAACTGGATGGCGGCGCGTCAGGCTTCGGTCTCTTCTCCGCTTTTCGGCGAGGACATTTCCAAGCTCTGGCCGATCTCCTACGAAGGCCAGTCGGACACGGCCTGTTTCGATAACGCGCTCGAATTCCTTCTGCGCGGCGGCTATTCGCTATCGCATGCCGTCATGATGCTGATCCCGGAAGCATGGGCGGGTAATCAGTCCATGTCGCCCGAACGCAAGGCATTCTACGAGTATCATGCCGCGCTGATGGAGCCGTGGGACGGACCGGCTGCCGTTGCCTTCACCGATGGCAAGCAGATCGGTGCGACGCTCGACCGTAACGGCCTGCGTCCGGCACGCTATCTCGTCACCGATGACGACCGCGTCATCCTCGCATCGGAAGCCGGCACGCTGCCGGTTCCCGAAGAGAGCATCATCCAGAAGTGGCGCCTGCAGCCCGGCAAGATGCTGCTGATCGATATGGAAGAGGGCCGGATCATCTCCGATGACGAGGTGAAGGCGCAGCTTGCGAACGCGCATCCCTATCGCAGCTGGCTCAACCGCACGCAACTCATTCTGGAAGACCTGAAGCCGGTCGAGCCGCGCGCGCTTCGCCGCGACGTCTCGCTGCTCGATCGCCAGCAGGCCTTCGGTTACACGACCGAGGACACCAAGATCCTGATGTCGCCGATGGCGACGACGGGTCAGGAAGCGATCGGCTCGATGGGCACGGATACGCCGATCTCGGCCATGTCCGAGAAGTCGAAGCTGCTTTACACCTATTTCAAGCAGAACTTCGCGCAGGTGACGAACCCGCCGATCGACCCGATCCGCGAAGAGCTGGTCATGAGCCTCGTTTCCTTCATCGGTCCGCGTCCGAACATTCTCGACCATGAAGGTATGGCGAATGCCAAGCGACTGGAAGTACGCCAGCCGATCCTGACCAATGGCGATCTCGAAAAGATCCGCTCCATCGGTCACACTGAAGACCGTTTCGACACCAAGACGCTCGACTTCACCTATGATGTAGAGCGCGGCGCCGAAGGCATGCCGGAAATGCTCGACCGTCTGTGCGAGCGTGCGGAAGCGGCGGTCAAGGGCGGCTACAACATCATCGTGCTCTCCGACCGCCAGATCGGTCCGGATCGTATCGCGATCCCGGCGCTGCTGGCGACTGCTGCCGTGCACCATCACCTGATCCGCAAGGGGCTGCGCACCTCGGTCGGTCTCGTCGTCGAGACCGGCGAGCCGCGCGAAGTGCATCATTTCTGCCTGCTGGCCGGTTACGGTGCGGAAGCGATCAATCCCTATCTCGCTTTCGACACGCTGCTCGACATGCATGCCAAGGGTGAATTCCCGAAGGAAGTCGACGCCAACGAAGTCGTCTATCGCTATATCAAGGCTGTCGGTAAGGGCATCCTGAAGGTCATGTCCAAGATGGGCATCTCGACTTATCAGTCCTATTGCGGCGGGCAGATCTTCGATGCGATCGGCCTGCAGTCGGAATTCGTCGACAAGTATTTCTTCGGCACGGCCACGACCATCGAAGGCGTCGGTCTGGAAGAAATCGCCAACGAGACGGTCATCCGTCACAAGTCTGCCTTCGGCCGCGATCCGATCCTGGCGAGCAACCTCGATATCGGCGGCGAATATGCCTACCGTATGCGCGGCGAAAGCCATGCCTGGACGCCGGATGCCGTGGCTGCCCTGCAGCATGCGGTGCGCGGCAATGCCGAGGATCGTTACCGCGAATTCTCCGAGATGGTGAACACCTCGGCACTGCGCATGAACACGATCCGCGGCCTCTTCAAGATCAAGAGCGCCGAGGCACTCGGCCGCACGCCGGTCTCGCTCGACAGCGTTGAGCCTGCCGTCGATATCGTCAAGCGCTTCTCGACGGGTGCCATGTCCTTCGGCTCGATCAGCCGCGAGGCGCATACGACGCTGGCAATCGCCATGAACCGGATCGGCGGCAAGTCGAACACCGGTGAAGGTGGTGAAGAGAGCGACCGTTACATGCCGCTGCCGAATGGTTCGTCGAACCCCGAGCGCTCGGCGATCAAGCAGATCGCGTCCGGCCGTTTCGGCGTGACGACGGAATATCTGGTCAATGCCGACGTGTTGCAGATCAAGGTCGCTCAGGGCGCCAAGCCCGGCGAAGGCGGCCAGTTGCCCGGCCACAAGGTCGATGCGGTCGTTGCCAAGACCCGTCACTCGACGCCGGGCGTCGGCCTGATTTCGCCGCCACCGCACCATGACATCTACTCGATCGAAGATCTGGCGCAGCTGATCTACGACCTGAAGAACGTCAACCCGACCTCGGATGTATCGGTCAAGCTCGTCTCGGAAGTCGGCGTCGGCACGGTTGCCGCCGGTGTTGCCAAGGCACGCGCCGACCACATCACGGTTGCCGGTTTCGATGGCGGTACAGGTGCATCACCGCTCACTTCGCTGAAGCATGCCGGCTCGCCCTGGGAAATCGGCCTTGCCGAAACACAGCAGACGCTGGTGCTGAACGGACTGCGCTCGCGTGTTGCCCTGCAGGTCGATGGTGGTCTGAAGACCGGCCGTGACGTCGTCGTCGGCGCGCTGCTCGGTGCCGATGAATTCGGCTTTGCAACGGCTCCGCTGATTGCTGCCGGCTGCATCATGATGCGCAAGTGCCACCTGAACACCTGTCCGGTCGGCGTCGCGACGCAGGATCCCGTCCTGCGCAAGCGCTTCAAGGGCACGCCCGAGCATGTCATCAACTATTTCTTCTTCGTCGCCAACGAAGTGCGCGAAATTCTCGCCTCCCTCGGCTTCACCAGGCTCGATGACATCATCGGCGCTTCGGAACTGCTCGAGAAGGATGAGATGCTGGCGCACTGGAAGGCCAAGGGGCTCGACTTCGCCAAGATCTTCCACAAGGTCGATGCACCGAAGGAAGAGACCTACTGGACAACACGCCAGAAGCACCCGATCGACGACATTCTCGACCGCAAGATGATTGCGGCCGCCGAGCCGGCACTGGCATCGAAGACGCCCGTCGCCTTCGAAGTCGATATCAAGAACGTCGACCGCTCGGCGGGTGCAATGCTCTCGGGCGAGGTCGCCAAGCGTTATAACCACCGCGGCCTGAAGGAAGATACGATCAACGTCACCCTGAAAGGTACCGCCGGGCAGAGCTTCGGCGCGTTCCTGGCACGCGGCGTCACCTTCAACCTGATCGGCGACGGTAACGACTATGTGGGCAAGGGTCTCTCGGGCGGCAAGATCATTATCCGCCCGCCTGACAATTCGAGGATCGTCGCTGAAAACTCGATCATCGTCGGCAATACCGTTCTTTACGGGGCGACCGAAGGCGAGTGCTACTTCCGTGGTGTCGCGGGCGAGCGTTTCGCAGTTCGCAACTCCGGTGCGATCACTGTCGTTGAAGGCGTGGGCGACCACGGCTGCGAGTATATGACGGGTGGCGTGGTCGTTGTGCTCGGCGGAACGGGGCGCAACTTCGCGGCCGGCATGTCCGGCGGCGTGGCCTATGTTCTCGACGAGACAGGCGATTTCGCCAGCCGCTGCAACATGGCCATGGTCGAGCTCGAGCCGGTTCCGGAAGAGGATGACATGCTGGAGAAGCTGCACCATCACGGAGGCGACCTCATGCACAAGGGACGGGTCGACGTCTCTGGTGACATGACGCGCCACGACGAGGAACGCCTCTACCAGTTGATCTCCAACCATCTGCACTATACGGGCTCCACCCGCGCCAAGGAAATCCTTGAGCACTGGGCCGACTATCGCCCGAAATTCCGCAAGGTCATGCCCGTCGAGTATCGGCGTGCGCTTGAGGAAATGGAACGCAGCCGGATGGGCATCGCTGCCGAATAATTGCACCGAACAATCCGCCACGCTCCAAGGCGCGCGTGGCGGATGACCGAAATATCTCAATGACCTCAACGACGATCAGCCGCAAGCCCGAAGCTTGCGCAACCGCGTGGATGGCGACAAGGGATATGTTCTGATGACGGTCAAGACAAACAACCTGCCTCCGCGATCGAGGCTGAACAGACAACTGGCCGCGGGCGAGGCGGTCATGAGGGTAAGGGACGAAAATATGGGTAAGGTTACAGGTTTTCTGGAAATCGACCGGCAGGTGGCGAAGTATCAGCCGGCGTCGGATCGCATCCGTCATTTCCGCGAATTCACGATCCCGATGTCGGACCCGGAAGTGCAGAAACAGGCAGCGCGCTGCATGGACTGTGGCATCCCCTATTGCCACGGCCCGACCGGCTGCCCGGTTCACAACCAGATTCCGGACTGGAACGACCTCGTCTACAACAACAACTGGGAAGCGGCGATCCAGAACCTGCATTCGACCAACAACTTCCCGGAATTCACAGGTCGCGTCTGCCCCGCTCCCTGTGAAGAGGCCTGTACGCTGAACCTCGAGGATGCGCCTGTTGCCATCAAGACGGTCGAGCAGGCGATTGCCGACAAAGCTTACGAGCTCGGCTTCATCCGCCCGCAGCCGGCAACGATCCATACCGGCAAGAAGGTCGCGATCATCGGTTCCGGCCCCGCCGGAATGGCGGCTGCCCAGCAGCTCGGCCGCGCCGGTCATGACGTGCATCTCTACGAGCGTGAGACGAAGCCGGGCGGTCTGCTGCGTTACGGCATTCCGGACTTCAAGATGGAAAAGAACTTCATCGATCGCCGCGTCGAGCAGATGAAGGGCGAGGGCGTCACCTTCCATTGCGGCGTCAATGTCGGCGTCGACGTCAAGGTCGAACAGTTGCTCGCCGATTATGATGCCGTGCTTTACTGCGGCGGCTCCGAGACGCCGCGCGCAGCCGGTATTCCCGGCACCGATCTCGCCGGTGTTCACGATGCGATGCCGTATCTCGTTCAGCAGAACAAGCGTGTCGGTCGCGAAAATATCGACAGCACCGGCTGGCCGTCCGACCCGATCCTGGCCGGCGCCAAGCATATCGTGGTCGTCGGCGGTGGCGACACGGCGTCGGACTGCGTCGGCACGGCCTTCCGTCAGGGCGCCGTCAAGGTGACCCAGCTCGACATTCGGCCGCAGCCGCCGGAGAAGGAAGACAAGCTCGCCGTCTGGCCGTTCTGGGCCACGAAGATGCGCACCTCCTCTTCGCAGGCCGAAGGCGCGATTCGCGAATTCCAGGTCGCGACGCTTGAATTCGTCGGTGAAGACGGCGTGCTGACCGGTGTGAAGTGCTGCGAAGTCGATGAGCGCCGCCGCCCGGTTCCGGGTACGGATTTTGTCATCAAGGCGGATCTTGCCTTTATCGCCATCGGCTTCAGCGGTCCGTTCAACGACAGCGTTTTGAAGGAACTCGACGGCAAGCTGACGCTCAATGTCGACAAGCGCGGATCGACCAACGTCGTTGCCAACGATCGTGACTACAAGACTTCGGTCGACAAGCTCTGGACGGCTGGTGACGTGCGCCGCGGCCAGTCGCTGGTGGTCTGGGCGATCCGCGAAGGTCGCCAGGCGGCGCGCGCGATCGACGAGGCGCTGATGGGCTCCACCGTTCTGCCGAACTGATCCTCTTCGAATAATTCGTCGAGCGATAAAACTCCGCCGTATTCCGGCGGAGTTTTTCGTGGTGCGACCGGTTGACGCGCCGTGGCCACCGGCAAGCTCCATGCAATTCCCGAACCGCAGGATTCTTGCGTGCGCAGGCCCGAACCGGCCCGCGACGACTGGCCGGACATGCCCCCGTCCGTTCAGTCGTGAGGCGTTTACTGTTGGCCGTGGCGCAGGGACAAGGTTGCTGCGGACCATATCAAAGGAAAAACCATGGTTTCCGCAATCGATAGTACGCGGCTGGTCTCAGCCCAATATGCCCTGAAGAACCTGCGCGGTTCCGACAGCGACAGCAGTCAGAGTGCCACCGATTCCTCCAGCGCTGCCAGCATTCTCAGCAGCTACGGTTTGGATCCCGACACGTCGTCACTACTTTCCAACAATGCGCTGGCAAGCCTGCTCGATACGCTCTCGACGCAGAACGATCAGGCCGAGGAGACGGCCGACACTTCGGGCGAGAATCCCGATGTGACGAGTTCTTCCTTCATGGCCATGCTTAAGAAGCAGCTTGAAGAGGCCGCCCAGCAGGAAGGGACTGACGGTACGGCGCATGACATGCTGGCCGCTCTTGAAAACGGCACACTGACGGTCTCCGATCCAACGCAGGGCGTTTCCGTCACCGCCTGGGATATCGAAAATCCGGATGAAGCGAATACAGACAGCAAGCCCGGCACCGATATCGACGCCAGCGGCTGGAACGATTTCCTCAACGCGCATCTGAAGCGCGGCGATGATGCGTCCTTCGTTAAGCAGGGTAATCACTACGTGGATCAGCTCGACAACAGCAATGCCTATTTCGGGCAGATCGGCTCGAACTTCTACTATCTGACCTGGCCGCAGGCGCAGCCAAGTAAGTCCTGAACGTCAATAAGGGCCGCTCAAACGGCCCTTTCCTATTTTATGGAGACTTCCGCCGTCGTCTTCAGCGTCGGCATGCGGTAATCGTCTATACGCCCCGCCGGCGCCGGCGCCATTTCCCCCTGTTCAACCAAGAGATCGCGCGGCGATTTCGTCAGCGTCACCGGCGGTATCTTGCTGGCGCCGAGCAGTTCCGCTCCGCCATCGAGGTTCGGGTCGGACAGGCTGATCGGCTGCGTGTGTTCAACCGGATTGTTGGGCAGCGTCAGCGCCGGCAGGTTGCCGGGATCGAGGCGCACGAGATCGGGGCTCGCCTGAGTGCCGAGAAGGCGACGCGCTGGCTTTTCCACGTAAAAGGCCAGCTTGCGGCGACCTGCCTGCGTCAGGTTGATGCCATCGGTCGTGCGCAAGCGCACCTGCTGGCCGTTGACATCGGAGCCGGTGACGATGAACTTGCCATTCTCGTCCACGAAGCCGTCCCAGATATCGACGAATTCGCCACCGATACTTTCCAGTTGATTGCGGTAGAGCTGGTTCATCTGCACGGCGTCAGCGGTCATCGAATCGGATTCGAAGGCGGGAAGTCCGACCCAGAGCAGCGGAATCTTGCGGCTCGTTACCTCCTTGCCGAAGGCCAGCACGCGGCGCTGATATTCGCTGAACCAGCCATCGGTGCGGAATTTTTCCTTGCCGGCATCCGTCACCATCTGCTGGCGATCGTTGGCGCCGATCATGACGACGACCATTGCCGGTTTCAGCTCGTCGATCATTTTCGGCAATTCGCCGGGCCAATTGTAGTAGTCGTCGCGAACGAGGCCAGACGAGACGTTGCTGCGGGCTTCGACCACGACACCGGGCGAGGTTTCGAAAGCAGCGGTGAGGCCGTCACCCAGCCCGCCGGCCAGAAAGTCGCCAACGACCAGAATTTTCTGGGCGTTGTCGAGCTTTTGGACCACGGGTTGGCTGGGCGCGACCGGCGCCGTGCGCATTGGTGTCACGGCCTTCTGCGCAGGCGGGCGCCTGCGGGGCTGCTGTTGCCGCCGCGGCTGGTCGCGCATTTCGGGCTGTGGATTCTCGTCGATGTAACGGCGGCCGAGAAAGAAATCGAGGATGGAGCGACGCTGATAACGAAGCTCCTGCGCCTCGGCGTAATGGGCCGGCAGCATTGAACCCAGGCAAAGAGACAACGCGGCTGCGGCGAGCGCAAGCCCACGAATCCATCGGGTCCGGTTAATTTTTCTTGTCATCGGGCAGTTCCGCATCTGCCGGGCATTTTGCATAGGCAGCAGCTTTCCGTCCACTCTACCCGTATTATTTAGGTCAGGCTTTCCCCGCTTCTACAGCATCGGCTCGAAAATCATTATCGATTCCCGGAAGGCACGATGCGTAAATTCAACGAGTTAAGGCGTCTTTCATGTGTCTGGACGTGCGGCGCCTTAACGGCGCAGTGCATCGAGAAGCGAGAGCGATGGCTCACCATCCGGCTGCATGCCTATGCGCTCCTGAACGGCTGCGATGGCTGCCTTGGAGCCGGATCCGAAATTGCCGTCGACATCGCCGCTATAGTAGCCAAGCGTCTTCAGGCGCGTTTGCAATTCGAACTTCTCGGTGATGTCCAGCGCACCTTGGGGACGCGGCCATCGCTGCTGCATGCCGCCAAAGCCGGCGATCTGGTCTGCAAGAAGGCCGACGGCAAGAGCGTAGCTATCGGAGGCATTGTAGTTCTTGATGGTGAAGAAGTTCGCCGTCATCAGGAAGCCTGGGCCATCCGCACCCGCCGGCATCTTCAGCATGGCGCGGGTATCGCCGTCCTTGAAAGGCTTGCCATTCGGACGCTTCAGTCCGAGGGCCGCCCATTGGGCGAGTGTACGCGTCTTGCCGGTCTGCTGGGCGGCGGATGCCGGCACCGCAACCTCGTAGCCCCAGGTCCTGCCGGTGTCCCAGCCGTTCTTCATGAGAAGGTTGGCCGAAGTCGCCAGCGCATCGGGCACCGAATTCCAGATGTCGCGATGGCCGTTGCCATCGGCATCGACGGCGTAGAGAAGATAGCTTGTCGGTATGAACTGAGTGTGGCCCATGGCGCCGGCCCACGACCCGGTCATTTGCTTGGCGGGCACGTCGCCGTTCTGCAGGATCTTCAGCGCTGCGATCAACTGCTTCTTGGCAAATTTGGCACGCTTGGGGTCGGCATAGGCAAGCGTTGCCAATGCGCGCGGCACATAGTGAAGGCGCTCATCCTTAGCGAGAACTGCGCCGTAATTTGATTCCATCGACCAGATGGCGAGCAGAATCGATTTGTCGACACCGAATTGGCGCTGGATCGCATCCAGCGTCTTGCCATACTTGGCGGCCATCTTGCGGCCGATTTCCACAGTATAGGGATTGACGCGGGAATCGACGTAATCCCAGATTTTAGATGTGAATTCAGGCTGATAGGTCGCCTTTTCCAGTACCGTTGGGTCAGGCTCGCTTACCCCCGAAAAGGCTTTCTGATAGGTTGCCTTACTGATGCCACTCTGCGCGGCAGTTTGGTAGAAGTCCGCGATCCATTTCTGGAACCGGGCATCCGCTTTTGCGTTATTGGGGGCCAGTCCGGTCGCTGTGGCGACAACGAGGGCGAGAGCAAGACCACGAAGGGAGTTTATATATTTTTGGGTCATCGGCAGTCGTATCCGTCATCTTCAGTTTTAGCCTGGGCAGTACGTCATGCCCGTCCTACGCTGAAATTACAGGAACGGAGTCAACAAATTCTTTACCATGGGCGGCCGGTCCAGTCACCATTTGCAAAACGGTAGCAATTCTATACTAGTTCAAATCGATATAGCGTTGAATTAAAAGCGGTATAGTCAAAACAGGAGGTCGGTGTGGCTCTGAATAAGAAAGTTCGTAAGGCAGTATTTCCGGTTGCAGGCCTGGGAACGCGATTCCTTCCAGCCACAAAAGCGGTTCCGAAGGAAATGCTGACTGTCGTCGACAAGCCAATCATTCAGTATGTCGTCGACGAAGCACTTGAAGCGGGCATTGAACATCTGGTTTTTGTTACTGGTCGTAACAAACATGTCATCGAAGATTACTTCGATATTCATTTCGAACTTGAGCAGACGCTCAAGGAGCGCGCCAAGAAGGCGGAAATCACCCTCCTGCAGCAGCAGCTTCCCAAGGCAGGCACGGTGAGCTTTACCCGTCAGCAGGAGCCGCTCGGCCTCGGCCACGCCGTCTGGTGCGCCCGCGAGATCATCGGCGACGAGCCTTTCGCCCTGCTTCTGCCCGACATGATCATGAAGGCTCAAAAAGGCTGCATGAAGGGCATGATCGATCTCTATGAGCATAGCGGCGGCAACATCATCGCCGTCGAGGAATGCGCTCCCGACCAGGCACACAAATACGGTATCGTCGGCGTTGGCGAATCCGTCGGCGAAGGTTTCCGCATCACCGGCATGGTCGAGAAGCCGGCCAAGGGTACGGCTCCGTCCAATTTCTTCATCAACGGCCGTTACATCCTGCAGCCGGAAATCTTCAAGATCCTGGAGACCCAGGAGCGCGGCGCCGGCAACGAAATCCAGCTCACCGACGGCATGCTGAAACTGCTGAAGGAACAGGATTTCGCCGGCTACCACTTCAAGGGCGAGACATACGATTGCGGAGCAAAGGACGGTTTCATCCTCGCCAACGTTGCTTTTGCTCTTGAGCGCGCGGATATCCGCCCGACCGTCGAAGACGGTTTCAAGAACCTGCTCGCCCGCCTGAAGTAAGGTTGTTCAGCGCTTCAATTTGAGACCGACGCCGGCTCGCCATTGCTGCGAGTCGTCGCCTTCCTTGCGGGTCGTCAGCTCGTAGCCAAGCGTGCTGGTCAAATCGAGGTATCGGTTGATATTCCAGATAAGACCAGTCGAGGCGGTGTAAACCGTCTCGTCGCTGATCGTGCTGCCGCTTGGATAGTCGCGTAGCGTCACCCCGCCGATAACCGTCGTTACCAGATTGTCGCGCAGCTGATGATCGACCGTTGTCGTCAGCTGATGCGAGACATAGCCGCTTTCGCCCGCCGCCGTCGACGGCTGGATGCTGGTCTGCAGATCCAGATTGACATTCGTTCCGCGGATCGGCGACCAGAGCAGGCTTGCATCGAGTGTTGCCGTGTCGATCGATTTCAGGCGGCTGTCGTCGAAATCCGCCGTCGCATAACCGACTGCGACCTCGCCCTTGAGTTTTTCGCCCATATCGACCTGCACGCCGCCCTTGCCGCCGTAGCTGTCTCCCGAACGCCGGTAACCCGATGAATCGGTGCGTTCATCGTAATTCGTCTTGCCGATAGACGCTTCGATAAACGGAATGAGGGCGGGCGACAGTTCATAGCCGATGCGGCCGCGCACGGTCCCCGTAGTCTCGTTGCGGTCGCTCATCGAAACTGTCGTACCGTTCGAAAGCTCGGCGTCCGAATAGATCGAACGGGAGAGTGCGAGAGCGGCGGTTCCGCGCAAGATGCCGAAGTCGTGCTCGATGGATGCGCCGCCGGTAAACTCCTGTACATCGGATTGCTGATCCGCGTTGGTGATCGCATCCGGATCATCCGTGTCTTCGCGGTAGAAATTATAGCCGCCGGTGATGTGGCCGACGGTGTCGCGTGTCAGGTCCAACCGCAGATCGCCATCGATCTTGAAGGATGGCTGTTCTTCACCCTCGCCGCTGATGTTCTGCTGCCAGGCTCCTTCGGAGGTCACGGTCAGCTGATGCCGGCTCCAGTCGGAGGTCAGCGTCGCGCCCATGTCGGTTTCGAGAAAACCGCGGCTTTTTTTCGTGCCGCCATCCTTCGTGGTTTCGGTGTTGATCGTTTGTGTGACGCTCGGGCGCAGTACAAAGCTGCCGAGCGGGATCCCCGGCGTCTGCTCGGTCGAGACGCTCTCAGATACCTTGCGTGCCTGTGTCTCGTCGAGGCGGGGCTCGCGGGTGTTCAGCCTGCGCATATCCTCGTCCAGGATCGAACCGGTGATCTCGTCGTCGGGCAGCGGTGATCGAGCGGGTGCTATTGCGCTGTCTGCGTCCTGTGCCGGTGTCGAGGTGTTGGCAGGGGCGGTCGCATCATCGCCCGCGCCACCGCCGTCCGGCGCCGCGTTGCCCGCGCCGCTGCGCTGCGTGGCTGACGTGGCCGTGGTGCGGGAATTTGCCGTGCCTGCCGATTGTTGCTGCGATGTGATCTGCTGCGCGAAAGCTGAGGGCACGAGCAGCAAACCGATAGCCGTGATGGAGACGGCACGGCTCATGGCGCGGAGCGGCGTCACACTGCTCGTCTGTTTTCCCTGGCCCATTCAATCCGCGCCTGAAATGCTTCGAAGTCTTACCCAAGCGTAAAGCCTTGTGGTTAATCATTCGTTGCCGCGCAGGCCGCGTGTTCATACATGGGAAAGATTGTCGGGTGGACAGGTAAAGTGAAAAGGTCTAACGCATTGCCATGATCAGAAGAGCGGTAAAACTCGTCGAAAACAGCGTTCTGGAGTCGGGTAAGCGCACCGTCAGCATTGAAAGGCGCGCTCTGGAAGCACTCGAGCGTGCTTTCGATGATGGGCTGGCCGGACCCTTTACCCGGGCGGTCGAGGTGATTGGCGAGAATACCGGCCGCGTGATCGTGACCGGCGTCGGCAAGAGCGGCCATATCGGCACGAAGATTGCTGCCACCTTCGCTTCAACGGGTACGCCAGCCTTTTTCGTGCATGCGGCGGAAGCCAATCACGGCGACCTGGGCATGATTGCCGGCGACGACGTCGTGCTCGCAATCTCGAAGGGCGGCGAGAGCGCGGAGCTGAAAAGCATCATTTCCTACACGCGCCGTTTTTCCATTCCGCTGATCGCCATGACCTGCAGCCCGCGGTCCTCGCTGGCGACTGCTGCAGATATTGCTCTGTTAATTCCCAATGAGGAAGAGGCCTGCCCCAACGGGCTGGCGCCGACCACGTCGACAATGATGCAGCTCGCGCTCGGCGATGCCCTCGCGATCGCGCTTCTGGACGCGCGCGGCTTCACTGCTACGGACTTCCATGTCTTCCATCCCGGCGGCAAGCTGGGTGCCAGCCTGATGCATGTCGCCGACGTCATGCATACCGGTGACCGCCTGCCGCTCGTCTCCAAGGGCACGTCCGTGCCTGACGCAATCAGGGTGCTGTCGCACAAGCATTTCGGCTGTGTCGGCGTTCTGGATGCGGAGGGCCGGCTTTGCGGCATCGTCACGGATGGTGACATGTCCCGCAATCTCAACCGCAATCTCGCAGAGCTGATAGTCGACGACATCATGACGCAGGCGCCGAAGACTGTGAGGCCGACGATCCTGGCGACTGCGGCCATGGCGCTGCTCGAACAATACAAGATCGGTGCGCTTATCGTCGTCGACGACGATCAACGGCCGATCGGGCTCGTTCATTTCCACGATCTCTTGCGGATCGGAGTCGCCTGATCAGGTCGGTTCCACCGTCAGGTCGCGGCCGCTGCTGGAAACGACCCTGACCTGTGTTCCGGCCGGAAGATTCGGCCCCATGACCTGCCACATCGTGTCGTCGAGACGAATGCGGCCGCGGCCTTCGCGGATCGGTTCGTGTAGTGTCGCGGTACGACCAACAAGGCTCGCGCCGCGCTGATTGAGGAACGGCTCGTCCGTCCTGTCGTTACGCAAAGTCAGCCGCCTTCCAATGAATGTTGCAGCGACCGCCAGGATGGCGAAGAGGATCGCCTGAAGTTCCCAGACCCAGAAGGCGGCATCCCAGAAGAGAAGCGACAGAACGCCGACGGCAAGTGCGGCAAGCCCGATCCAGACGAGGAAGAAGCCGGGCACGACCATTTCGGCGGCAAGCAGCACGAGACCTGCCACCCACCAACTCCACGGTCCAAGTTCGCCGACGATCTTCGCCAACATCGCTCATCGCTCCGAACTGGGATTGAAGGGACTGGGCGCAGGCGGGGCGACCGGAGGCGTCGAACGCACCGGACCAGGACGCGGGCGTGGCGGCGGCGGATTGTTGCCGTCGCCAAAGACTTCGCGGGCGATCGAACCGATACCGGCAAGCGAACCGAGAATGGAGGAAGCCTCCATCGGCATCAGCACGACCTTGGCATTGTTCGCCTGGCCGATCGATGCCAGCGCTTCCGTATATTTCTGTGCAACGAAATAGTTGATCGCCTGTACGTCGCCAACGGCGATGGCTTCGGAGACCATGCGCGTCGCCTTGGCCTCGGCCTCGGCCAGGCGCTCACGGGCTTCAGCGTTGCGGAAGGCGGCTTCGCGCTGGCCTTCGGCCTCGAGGATGGCGGATTGCTTGGCGCCCTCGGCTCGCAGAATCTGCGCGTTGCGCGAACCTTCGGCTTCCAGCACCTGAGCACGCTTCTCGCGCTCGGCTTTCATCTGGCGGGCCATCGCGTCAACGAGATCGCGCGGCGGCTGGATGTCCTTGATCTCAACGCGGGTAACCTTGATGCCCCAGGGATGCACAGCTTCGTCGACAACACGCAGCAGCCGGTCGTTGATTGCATCGCGATTGGAGAGCAGTTCGTCGAGGTCCATCGAGCCCATGACGGAGCGGATATTGGTCATGGTGAGGTTCAGGATAGCATTTTCCAGATTGGAGACCTGATAGGCGGCCTGAGCGGCATTCAGCACCTGGTAGAAGGATACGGCATCGGCTGAGACCGAAGCATTGTCCTTGGTAATCACCTCTTGGGTCGGCACGCTCAGTACCTGTTCCATCACGTTCATCCTGGCGCCGACACGCTCAATGAAAGGGGTGATCAGGTTGAGGCCCGGTTCCAGCGTGCGTGTGTAGCGGCCGAAACGCTCGATCGTATAGCGATAGCCCTGCGGAACCGTCTTGATACCCGCAAAGAGCACCATGATGACGAAAATCACCAATACGATCACGACGATATCGAAGCCGCCCAGCAGCATGTATTCCTCCCTAAGCCCACCTAACTGACGTGGTGAGTTAGCACGATATTTGCAAGGAAGGAATGACGGCTGCGCCTGTCAAATCAGGGTGATAGGCCGACGTCGTCAAGGTCGCTCTTGGTGATGTAGCCGCCCATGAGGCAATTGGTGAGAAACGGTTGATCGTCCGGCCTCAGATTGCTGGTTTTGACATCGCGGAGGCGGAGTTGACACGCGACCTGCCCGACGATGCCTTTCGGAGGGGTGCTGGCAGAGATCCGCTGACAACGCTCCCAAACGAAATAACTGCCCCCTGCGATAACGAGCAAGCTGGCGAAGACAATCAATTTTCTCAAACCCGAAGTCAGCAAATGCGTCCAGATCAATAAGGCGGCAGGCCGTGAATGTGCGGGATGCAGTCGTGTCTGCGACGCGATTGCAATCGCCTGCCGGCCATTCTCTAGATCTGGGGCGCAGAGCGCTTTTATCTATTGCAGGCGCCAGAAAATCTGGCGCCGCAGGGATCAAGCCCAGCCGAGCAGCTCGCGGCGCACGACTTTTTCCAGCACCTGCATGCCGTCTTCACCGTCGTTCAGGCAGGGAATATGTGCGAACTGCTCGCCGCCATTGTGCTTGAAAGAATGGGCGGCCTGTTCCGCGATCTCTTCCAGTGTTTCCAGACAGTCGGAAACGAAGCCGGGGTTCATGACGGCGATGCGTTTGACACCGTCCTGCGCGAGCTTCTCGACGGTCTTGTCGGTATAGGGCTGCAGCCATTCTTCCGGCCCGAAACGGGACTGGAAGGTGACCATGAAGTTCTCCTTGGTGAGCCCCAGACGCTCGCGCAGCAGGCGCCCTGTCTTCTGACACTGGCAGTAGTAGGGATCGCCCTGCTGGAAATAGGAGAGCGGGATGCCGTGGAAGGAGGCGAGCAGCATCTCCGGTTTCCAGTCGAGGGTAGCGAGATGCTGCTCGACGGATTTTGCCAGGGCTTCGATATAGGTCTCGTCGTCATGGTAGTCAGGAACCGTGCGCAATGCCGGCTGCCAGCGCATGGTGAGCAGCTTCTGGAAGGCCTTGTCATTGACGGTTGCCGTGGTGGCGGCTGCATATTGCGGATAAAGCGGGAAGAGCAGGATGCGGTCGCAGCCTTCATCTTTCAGCGCTTCGATGCGCGAGGGGATCGAAGGGGTGCCGTAGCGCATCGCCCAATCGACCTTGACGTTTGGCAGGTCCTTCAGGCGTTCAGCCATGAAATCCGACTGATTGCGGGTATAGGTGCGCAGCCAGCTTTCATTCAGCTCCTTGTTCCAGATCGTCTCATAGGCCTTGCCAACTTTCTGCGGGCGCGTGTTGAGTACGATGCCGAACAGGATCGGATACCACTTCCAGGGCGACCATTCGATGACGCGTTTGTCGGTCAGGAATTCGCGCAGGTAGCGGCGCATGGACGTGTAATCGGTGCCGTCAGGCGTGCCGAGATTGACCAGCAGGACGCCGACCTTGCCGAATTTGACGGCGGGATGATCCGCCGGGCGGAGTGAAGTATCTGTCATTCTGGCCCCAACGCGCTTTCGTGCCTCGCCGGCTCATACGCAGCCGGCCGGTCACGGTTCACCCTATAAGAAGAAAAGCCGGCCCGGGGAACCCCGGACCGGCTCTCATGATCGGGACAAATCGTCTTACTTGGCGGGAACCTGGATTTCCTCGCCGATCCGCAAATGGCGCGGGTTCGGGCTGCCATTGGCTTCCGACAATTTGCGCCATTCGGCTCCATCGCCGTAGAAGGTCTTGGCGAGATCCCAGAACGTATCGCCGGCAGCGATGACGTGTGTCGAGGGCGCCGCGGTTGCGGAGGCTGCCGGAGCGGGAGTGGCAGGGGCCGGTGCGGGTTCTGCAGATGGAGCCGGCGCAGCAGGCGCCGGAGCCGCGGGTGCAGGAGCAGCGGGAGCCGAAGCTGCCGGAGCCTCCGTGGAGGGAGCAGCCTGCGCAATTTCAGTGATGCGGCCGTCCGTGTAGGGCTTATAGGGCGAGTGTGCGGCGACATATTCGGCCGTCACATCGGCCAGATCCGGACCGAAGTCGTAGGCATTCTGGCCGTCCTTGAAGGCGACATAGCCATCGCCGCCGGCGCGCATGAAGTTGTTGGTGGCGACGCCATAGGTCTTGGCATTGTCGATCGGCACGAAATTGTCGCCGTCCTTGACCAGCACGTCGCTGACGCGGCCGCCGACCGGCTTCGACTGGTCGAAGGTGAATTTCAGGCCGGCGACCTGCGGGAACCGGCCGGCGCCCTGGTCAATCTGACTGACGCCGTTTTCGAGCGCCTTGACGATATCGGCACCGGTCAGCTGGAAGGTTGCGAGCGTATTCTGGAAGGGCAGCACAGTGATGACTTCGCCTTGGGTGACGTCGCCGCCGTCGATGGAGGCACGCAGGCCGCCGCCGTTCTGGATGGCAATGGTCACGCCCTGGTTCCTGCTGCGGTCAAGTATGGCATCGGCGACCAGGTTGCCCATCGAGCATTCCTTGACGCGGCAGACCTTGCGGTCGCCCTCGATCGGGCCTTCCGAGGATCCGATCACCTTCTTGCGCAGCTCTTCGATCGGCTTTGCCAGTTCGACAATGCGTGCCGCGACGGCCGGGTCGGGCGTGAAGGAGGAATCGATCAGGATGGGGTCGCCCTTGGCTTCCTTGACGACGCCGTTATCATCGAAATTGACGACGAGATCGCCGAGATATTTGCTGTAGGAGGCGGCCTGCACCACCGGCACCTTGTAGCCGCCGGGATTGTCGACCATCGTCGGATAGGGGCCCTCGGCTTTCGGATCCGTGTTCGACAGCAGGCTGTGCGAATGACCGCCGACGACCACGTCGACATCAGGGATCTTGGCGATCATGGCGAGATCGCGCGGGTAGCCGACATGGGTAAGCGCAATGATCTTGTTGACGCCTTCGCTCTTCAGCTTCTGAACTTCAGCCGTAATGCTCTGGACGTCGTCGGCAATGGTCACATTCGGGCCGGGGGAGGAAAGCTCGGGCGTGTCGTTGGTGACGGCGCCGACGATGCCGATCTTCTGGCCGCCGATATCAAGAACGAGCGAAGGCTTGACACGGTCGCCGATCTTGGAGGCAGCACTTGCCTTGACGTTTGCGGTGACGACGGGGAACTGCACCTTGTCGAGGAAGGTCGCGAGCCCATCTTCGCTGTCGTCGAATTCATGATTGCCGACGGTCATCGCATCGAACTTCATCATGTTCAGCATCTCGGCTTCGGCTGCGCCCTTGTAGGTCGTGTAAAACAGCGAGCCCTGGAAATTGTCGCCGGCGTTGAGCAGCAGCGTGTTTTTGCCCGTCAAAGCCTGGCGGCGCTGGTCGATCGCGGTCTTCAGGCGCGCGGCACCACCGAAACACTCATTCTTGCCCTCTTCCTCGGCAGAGCAGGTGGAATCGAACTTGTTGATCGATTCGATGCGCGAGTGGAAATCGTTGATATGAAGAATATTGAGTTCGTAATCCGCAAATGCGGCGCTCGTACTCAGCGCCAGAATAGACGCGGTCAAAAGACCGAAGCTGAAAGACTTCGTCATCCCTGTTCTCCTGATTAGGGGCGAAGATCCCCTGATCCTCGCCAGCCCCTTCCATAATCCACCGGGGCGGTTTCCCGGCTGGCGGATGTTCCATCAGACGATGGAGAGCCGCAAGGGAAAGCTGGACCAGGGGAGCGGCTTTCCAAGGGGAGCCAGGCAAAAAAGCCGGCCGGTTACCCTGCGCAATCGCCGGCTGCAGCGTTTCGGTAGAGTTCCTGTGTGGCCGCTGCAATATTCGAAAACGTGGCGAGCGCAACGATCAAGCAAAGAAGGGAAAGAATGCGGTGAACGCGTCGGCGGGCCCGATAGGCGACGAACGCGCCTGCACCGTAGATCAGGACAGCCGGCAGGGCAAAGATCAGAACCTGCAGCGGACCGTCGCAATCTGGGGCGGCGATGCCTTGGGCACGATAGACATTAGCCGGCAAAATGACCGCAAGTGCGGCAAGCGGCGTTGCGAGCAACAGGACGAGGTAACCGGCGAAAGCTCGCATGGCGCCTGGCCTTCGCCCTATCTGCTGTTTTAGCTGCGGCGGCTCAGGACGAACTGTGCGCCGGCATCCGAGGTGCAGTTCAGCTGGCTCGTCGTGACGAGCGCGCAATTGACCTTCGACTGGGTGTTGCGAACAAGCGAGGTCATGTTGATTTCCACCAGCGTCGGCGACTTATTGGTATAGGTGCCCGAGGCCAGAAGCTGGTTGCTGTCTGTCGTGCGCGTCGTGAAGGTGCCGGACTGGAAGGTGGAGACGATCCCGTTCGGATCGGCCCAGGTGCCCTCGACACCGGCAGGAGCGGGTGCCGATGCGACGGGAAGGGGGCGTGGGCCGGAGGAAACACAGGCAGCAAGGGCTGCCGATGCAACCGCAAGAACGAGACCAGTTCTGACTTTCATAGGGCTTCTCCCGGCGAATCTAGGCGGAAACTATCCGCGACAGTCCGCCAAAAACATGGCGCGGGCCTTCCACGAAGGCAAGCCTTCGACGGAGGTCGGCCGGCATTTAGACAGAAGGCGTTACAAAAATGCCCGCCTGACAGCGGGCATCTTCGAAGACGTATGGCAGGGTTCAGCGAACCAGGATGTTCTTGAACTGCCACGGATCCTTGGTGTCGATGTCTTCCGGGAACAGGCCCGGGCGGCCGTCGAGCGGGGTCCAGTCGGTGTAGTGACCCTCAACCGGGCCGAGATAGGGCAGCTGCACTTCGAGGCAGCGCTTGTAATCCATTTCGTCGGCTTCGACGATGCCGGCCTTGGGATTTTCGATCGCCCAAACCATGCCCGCGAGAACGGCAGAGGTCACCTGCAGACCAGTCGCGTTCTGGTAGGGGGCAATGCGGCGGGTCTCTTCCAGAGACAGGCGCGAACCGTACCAGTAGGCGTTCTTGTCATGGCCGTAGAGCAGGACGCCGAGCTCGTCGACGCCGTCGACCAGCTCGTTCTCGTCGAGAACGTGGAGAACCGGCTGTGCCTTGCCGCCATTGCCGAACATCTCATGCAGCGACAGAACCGCGTCGTTGGCCGGATGGTAGGCGTAGTGGCAGGTCGGACGATAGGTAACGTCGCCGTCCTTGTCCCTGACCGTGAAGAAGTCGGCGATCGAGATCGACTCGTTATGGGTGACGAGGAAGCCGTACTGCGGGCCGGGCGTCGGGCACCAGGTGCGAACGCGGGTGTTGGCGCCGGGCTGCTCAAGGTAGATGGCGGCCTTGTTGCCCTTCTTGTGCTTCTTGGCGTTCTTCGGCATCCAATTTTCATGGGTGCCCCAGCCGAGTTCCGCCGGCTGCAGACCTTCAGAGATGAAGCCTTCGACGGACCAGGTGTTCCAGAAGACGTTGAGCGGCTTCGGATGAATGGTGCGCTGAGTGTCGCGTTCGGCGATGTGGACGCCCTTGACGCCGACCTTCTTCATGAGCTTCGCCCATTCTTCGCGGTCGTCCTGGCCCGGCTCGTCGAACTTCAGGCCCATGTCACGCGCAAGGTTCAAAAGCCCCTGCTTGACGAACCAGGAGACCATGCCCGGGTTTGCGCCGCAGGTGGAAACGGCAGTCGTGCCGCCGGGGTTCTTGGCCTTTTCCTTGCGAACGGTTTCGCGAAGCGCATAGTTGGTGCGGTCTTCGTTCTTCATGTCCTTGTCGAAATAGAAGCCGAGCCAGGGCTCGACGACGGTATCGATATAGAGCACGTCAAGCTTGCGGCAGAGCTTGATGATATCGAGCGAGGAGGTATCTACCGAGATGTTGACGCAGAAACCCTGGCCTTCGCCTTCAGTCAGGAGCGGCTTCAGCAGCTCCTTGTAGTTGTCCTTCGTCACATGCGCCTGGATGTGTTTGACGCCATGCTTTTCCAGAATGTGGGCATCGTCCGTGCGCGGGTCGATGACAACCATCCGGCTCTTGTCGAATTTGAAGTGGCGCTCGATCAGGGGCAGCGTGCCGCGGCCGATGGAGCCAAAGCCGATCATGACGATCGGACCGGTAATTTCGCCATATACCGGATAGTTCTGTTCCGTCATTCTTTTCTCCTGTTGGAAGGGAAGGAAGGCCTTCAGCCTAAAGAATTCATGTGAAGATGCCGCGAAGCTCGCGAGGTGACCGGCTCTAACCACAAAATGGCGTCACAATAAAGAGTGTTCCCCCCGCAAAGGTCAAATATCGGCGCTGCAAACCGCGCGCAATTTCCGCACGAGTTCCGTCCGTTGCAGGCTCAGCCCTTTGTAGGCCGTCTGCTGGTCGTCGAGCGCCTCCAGCTGATCGGCAAAGCTTGATGCGAGCTTTTGCGCCTGCGGATGGCGGGCGATGACGGCGATCGGATCGATATAGATGCGGATGGTGAAGAGAATGTCGCCCGACACAGGCAGCTTGCGAAGGGTCTGGCGTTCGACGCGGACGAAGCGCTCTTCAAGTGTGAAGGCCTCGGCATAGGGTGGCCGGCGATGTTTCGAGACGGGGAGGAAGAGATCGGCGGTGGCGTTCACCGACCAGTTCAGCCGCTCGACCGGCTGGGCGATCTGCAGGCTGTCGAAGATGCGAGTAATCAGTGTTGCATTGCGGGTGCCTTCGCCGAAGCCCGGCACATCCGCGTGGATTTCATGCATCGGACGTCCGAATTTCTCGCGCAGCGACCATGAGGAGGGAAAGGCGACATGGGCGGCGACGAGACGCCAGCTATCTGTCTTGCGGCGCATCAGAACGAGATCGTCCTGGATGAGCGAACCGGCCTTGAAGAGCGGCGGCAGATTGGAAGCGTCAAGCTGGAGCATTCCGGGATGCTGATCGGCAAGGTGAGCGAGGAGAATATCCAGCGCCTCCTGCTGGGCAGCTTCCGTCCCATCCTCTGCGACGAAGACGGCGTCGAAGCAATCATCCGCCAGCCGCGTCTTTTCCTTGATATAACGTTCGAGCTCGTCGTCAGGCTCGATCCAGCGAGCGGTATCGAGCGGCATCAGGCCGATCGTGAAGGGTCGGGCCGAGCCGTCATAGGGTGTATAGGTTGGGGACGTGCAGGTCGGACGTTTCATCGCCGTTCCTTTTCGAGCCTGACGATTGGCGTGCGGTTTGCTACTCAGCGCTTGAGAGCCTCCAGTCCTTCCGTCACTGTCGTCAGCGCGACTTCCATTATGTCATATTCGGCAACACCGTGGATGGTGAAGGGATCGGCCGCAACGTAGGCTTCGATCTCCGCACGCTCGCCAACGGCGAGAATGACGCCGCCGGTGCGGGGCACCTTGCGGCCGGAGGCGAGGAACCAGCCCTTGGCATATCCCTCCTTCACCCAGGCCATATGCGGCTCCATATGCTTGTCGGCCTCTTCGTTCGGCTTCACATAGGTCAGGGCGAGGATCAGCATGGTCAGTCCTTTTGCAGCGAGGCGCGGATCAGCCCGCGCAACGAATTTCCAACGAAAAGCGTACCTGCGTCCAACTCGTCGGGCGTGATGCGGCCGACGCGGGCCTTGCGCTGGCAGATGAGTTCGGTGCGCAGTACACCGGCGAGCAGGCCGCAGGAGATCGGCGGAGTCCTGAGGATGCCGGAGCCGTCATCAAGGAAAACGGAAGTGATGGCTCCCTCGCATACTTCCTGCCGCTCGTTGAGCAGGATGACTTCATCCGCCTGCTGCTGCGAGAACTCGCCACGCGCCGCTTCATACACAGCCCGGCGCGTGGTCTTGATGCGCAGCAGCTTGTCAGTGGAATCGAGACGTGTGCCGGCGAGACGGAGTTTCCAGACTGTATCTTGCGGCAGTGGCGTGAAGGGGGCGGAGGTAACGTCGATCCGACCCTCTCGATCGAAAGTCAGCCTGATACGGCGAGGTCCCTTTTCTTCGATTACCGCCGCTTCCAGCTTCGCGACCACGTCCATCGGCTCGGGAAAACCGATGCGACGGGCGGAGCGGGAGAGGCGGGCGAGATGAAGACGGAGGCGAATGAAGCCTTCGTCCGGTTGCCAGCGCAGGGTTTCGATCAGCGAAAAATCTGTCATCGGGCAATCCATTGGTCGCCGACCGCAAAGCGGGCTTTGAGCAGGCATTCCTCATATTCGGCTTCAGCTGTGGAATCGAAGACGATGCCGCCGCCGACATTGAAGACTGCTTTGCCGCCGTCAAACAGCGTCATGGTACGGATGGCGACGGAAAAGCGCATCGCGCCGCCGGGCGAGATCATGCCGATTGCGCCGCAATAGGCATCGCGCGGACCGTCCTCGAGGTTGTGCAGGATTTCCATGGCGCGGATCTTCGGCGCACCTGTTATCGAGCCGCAGGGAAAAAGGGCGGCAAAGATGTCGCGGACGGAAAGATCGGGCAGGAGCTTCGCCTGAACGTGGCTGACCATCTGGTGGACGGTCGGATAGGTCTCGATTTCGAAGAGTTTTGGAACGTCCAGCGTGCCGACTTCGGTGATGCGCGAGATATCATTGCGTAAGAGGTCGACGATCATGCGGTTCTCCGCCTGCGTCTTGATGTCGGCCTTCATGGCTTCAACGATATCTGCGTCTTCCGCGGGCGTCGCACCGCGCCTGGCCGTACCCTTCATCGGATGCGTCTCGATCCAGCCATCTTCATCGGCGCGGAAAAACAGTTCCGGAGACCGGGAAAGTATGATGGGGCCGCCAAGATCGGCAAATGCGCCGTACCTGACGGGCTGGCGGTCGATCAGCGACCAGAAGGCGGCCAACGGGTCGCCGCTCCAGCGAGCCACGATCGGCATCGTCAGGTTGGCCTGATAGATATCGCCGAGGCGCAGATGTCGGTGCAGGCGGTCGAAACGCTCTTTATATGTATCGAAATTCCAGCCGGCCCTCGGTGCGGTCAGGAATTCCTCGTTTTCGTGCCGTTGCCGCGGCCTTGCGAGAGGATGACCGTCCGGCTGAGGAGCATCGAAGACGCCGAACAGCAGCAACGGTGTCTCGCGGTTGTCTTCAGCGAAGGGAGCAAGCTTTTCTTCGAAGAGATGACCGGATTCGTAAGCGATATGGCCGGCAAGCCATTTGCCTGCCTGTCGCGCCTCTTCCATCCGCTTGAGCGCCGGCAGGAATTCCGCCTTCGTGCGGGCGATAATCATGCTGGTCGGACCGGCGAAGAGCATAACTTCGCCGGTCGTGTCGTCCCGGAACAGGATGAAAGGTTCAGAGGCTGCCATTGCCTTTTCCAGCGAAACTGCAGGTTTCGGCGGTCTTATGCCTTGTCCAGTGCCTCAAGTTCGTCGATCAAGCCTTCGATCATCGACAAGCCCTTGGTCCAGAAGGAAGGATCCGTCGCATCCAGGCCGAAGGGCTTCAGCAGTTCGGAATGATGCTTGGTGCCGCCGGCCTTCAGCATGTCGAAATACTTGTCCTGAAAGCCCTTCTCGGCCTTCTGATAGACGGCATAGAGCGAGTTCACCAGGCAGTCGCCGAAGGCATAGGCGTAGACATAGAAGGGCGAGTGGATGAAGTGGGGGATATAGGCCCAGTAGGTCTCATATCCTTCGGAAATCTTGATCGCCGGGCCGAGGCTTTCCGACTGGACGGAAAGCCAGAGTTCGCCGATATCGTCGGCGGTCAATTCACCGGCCTTGCGGGCGGTGTGGACCTTGCGCTCGAACTCGTAGAAGGCGATCTGGCGTACGACCGTGTTGATCATGTCCTCGACCTTCTGGGCAAGCATGGCCTTGCGCTCGCGCTTGTCGCTCGTGCGTTCGAGCAGCGCGCGGAAGGTCAGCATCTCGCCGAAGACGGAAGCTGTTTCGGCGAGCGTCAGTGGCGTCTGGCACATGAGGGCGCCTTGCGCGCCGGCAAGAACCTGATGAACGCCGTGGCCGAGTTCGTGGGCGAGCGTCATCACATCGCGCGGCTTGCCCATGTAGTTGACGAGTACATAGGGATGGGCCGACGGAACGGTCGGATGAGCAAAGGCACCGGGCGCCTTGCCGGGGCGAACGGGGGCGTCGATCCATTGTTCGTCAAAGAAGCGCTTGGCGATTTCAGCCATTTCCGGCGCGAAATTGCCATAGGCGGACAGCACCGTGTCCCTGGCCTCGGACCAGGAAATGACAGCACCAGAGGTTTCGGGAAGCGGCGCATTGCGATCCCAGAAATTCATCTGCTCCATGCCGAGCCATTTCGCCTTCATCTTGTAGTAGCGATGCGAGAGGCGCGGATAGGCTTCCTTGACGGCGGCTGCAAGCGCGTCGACTACTTCGCGCTCGACGCGGTTCGCCAGGTGGCGGCTGTCGGCAATGTCTTCGAAGCCGCGCCAGCGATCGGCGATATCCTTGTCCTTGGCGAGCGTATTGGTGATGAGCGTAAAGATGCGGATGTTGGTCTTGAAGGTTTCGGCGAGCGCCATTGCCGCCTTGCGGCGCACTTCCGGATCCTTTTCCTGCAGCATGTTCAGCGCCACTTCCAGCGGCAGCTTCTCGCCGTCGATCTCGAAGCGCAGTTCCGCCATCGTCTCATCGAAAAGACGGTTGAAGGCGGCAGCTGATGTCATCGACTTTTCGAGGAAGAGCTGCTCAAGCTGGTCTTCGAGCTGGTAGGGCTTGTCCTTGCGCAGGTCGACCAGCCAGGGGCGGTAATGGCCGGCAAGCGGATCGTTCGCCATGCAGGCATCGATCGCCGCATCGTCGATGCGGTTGAGTTCGAGAGCGAAGAACAGCAAGCGGCCGGAATAGTCGGTAAGCTTGGTCTGGACGTCGCCGTAAAGCTTGCCGTTTGCCGGGTTGGACGTATCGGAGAAATAGGTAAGGCCGGCGAAGGAGCCGAGGCGGCCCATGATATCGTCGAGCGCCTCATATTCCTTCAGCGCCTGGCCGATGCCTTCCTCGCGCTTCTTCGCGGCTGCTTCGGCAAGTTTGCCCTTCCATTTGTCTTCGAAAGCGGAAGCGGCCTTGCCGGCCTTTTCCATATCGGCAACGAAGGCGGTGGAGGTGGCCGAGGGGTAGAGATCCTGCAGCCGCCAAGAGGGAAGCTCGCCCAGAGCCGGGTCCGATGCTGCAGCGGGAGCCGTTGCCGAAAGGTGAAGATCGGCATGCGCAAGCATATGTCTCATGGGGCGGTTCCTCTTCCTCTTTTATGACAGGTCTGACTGTCTAAGCGTCGTAACGCCTGTCAGCAAGGGTTTTTCGGCGCGAAAAAGGCCCTGTTACGGCACGAAAGCGGCCGGTCATAACAGTTAAAATGCAATTGTTTCTCAAAACAGGATGTTCAAGCCTTTCTGTCAGAGTGCGCTTCATGGTTTCGCATGAAGTGAGGCGACAATGACCGGTTACAATGAGCTCAAAGGGGCAGGGCAGATCCTCGTGGTCGAGGACGATCCCGTGCAGCGCCGTCTGCTCAAAAACGCGATCGAGCGTAGCGGCCATGTGGTGCATCAGGCCGAGAACGGCCGCATCGGGCTGGAGATGGTGAAGCGTGATCCCGCCCTTTTCAATGTCATCGTGCTCGACCTGATGATGCCGGAAATGACCGGCCTCGAATTTCTCGAAGCTCTGCATGATTTCGGCACGCAGATCCCGGTCATCGTCCAGACGGGGCAGGGCGGCATCGAAACGGTCGTGCAGGCCATGCGCGCCGGTGCCTTCGATTTCGTCGTCAAACCGGTCTCTCCGGAGCGCATCAATACGTCGATCTCCAATGCCATGAAGCTCGACCACCGCGAGGTGAAAGCCCGCGCCGGCCGCCGTTCGCGCTCGGGTTCCGTCGGCTTCGATGATATCGTTTCGGCAAGCCCGGCGATGATCCGCGTGATCGATCTGGCGCAGCGCGCCTCGCAGTCCAACATCCCGGTCGTTCTCGAAGGCGAATCAGGCGTCGGCAAGGAGTTGGTGGCACGCGCCATCCAGTCGGGCGGCGATCGCGCCAGCAAGCCGTTCGTGACGGTCAATTGCGGCGCCATTCCGCACAATCTCGTCGAAAGCATCCTCTTCGGTCACGAGAAGGGTGCGTTTACCGGCGCAACCGAAAAGCATATCGGCAAGTTCATGGAAGCCGACGGCGGCACCATCTTCCTCGACGAGATCGGCGACCTGCCGCTCGAGGTGCAGGTGAAGCTTCTGCGCGCCGTTCAACAGGGCGAGATCGAAACCGTTGGTGCGCGCACTGCACACAAGGTCAATGTTCGCCTTATCTCGGCGACGAACAAGGATCTGATCGAAGAGGTCAAGAACGGCCACTTCCGCGAAGACCTTTACTATCGCCTGAACGTCTTCCCGATCACCATTCCGGCGCTGCGCAAGCGCAAGGAGGACATTCCGCATCTGGTGCGCGTCTTTGCCGAACGCTTCTCAAGCGAGCAGAAGAACGGCCGGCGCATGACGGTCAATGCCGGCGCGCTGGCACTGCTGACCGCCTATGACTGGCCTGGCAATATCCGCCAGCTCGAAAACGCGATCTTCCGGGCTGTCGTGCTTGCCGAGGGTCCGGAACTGACTGAAGCGGATTTCCCGCAGATCGCCGCCCAGCTTCCAAACTACGAGGTCGTCGATCACCTGGCGCTCGTTGCCGACAATTCGCACCTCGATCCGGACGCGGAATTTCCCGAGGATTATCCAGCGGAATCCGCCGCCGAAACGATGCGCCGCGGGACTGACGCTTCCGACAACGCAATATCGAGCGTCAATCCATCTGGTGACGTTCGGCGTCTCGCTGATGTCGAGGAAGAATTGATTCGTTTTGCCCTGAAGTTCTATCGAGGGCAAATGAGTCAAGTGGCAAGAAAGCTAGGTATCGGGCGATCCACACTTTATAGAAAGCTCAAGGACTACGGCATTGACCCCGACAATCCTCAGAAAGATGCGGCATAAGCGCCTTTTTATTAAGAATGGGGCAACCATATTTCGTTACCATCCATAAACCACTTGTTAGCGGCTCGTTCACTATGTAAAGAAAAGGTTGATCATGTGTGGCATTTTTGCCATCGTGTGACCGCAATTGACAGCCATTTGAGACAGCACGGGACATTGACTGTCTGACGGGGATCGAGTTGCCGAATTTGAATGGGAATACCAAGCTTTCGCGCTTGAGTTGGCGCTTGTGCGCCAAGATTGGCGGAAGGGCAGTTAGGACGGCAGCGGCCGCCCTTCTTGCGCTCGCGGTTTCCTCACCTCTATTCGTAAGCACACCGTCTCAGGCTGCAGGCGATACCCGCAGCCTGAAGCTCTATTTCATCCATACCGGTGAAAAGGCAGTCATTACCTACAAGCGAAACGGCAAGTTCGACCCCAAGGGCCTTGAGCAGCTCAACCGCTTCCTTCGCGACTGGCGCAAGAATCAGCCGACGAAGATGGACCCGCGCCTCTTCGACCTCATCTGGGAAGTTTACCGCCAGTCCGGCTCCAGGGATTACATCAACGTCGTCTGCGGTTTCCGCTCTCCCGGTACCAACGAGATGCTGCGTGGACGTTCGCGCAATTCCGGCGTTGCCGAAAAGAGCCAGCATATGCTCGGCAAGGCGATGGATTTCTTCATTCCCGACGTGAAGCTCGCCACGCTGCGCGGTATCGGCATGAAGATGCAGGTCGGCGGCGTCGGCTTCTATCCGAAGTCCGGTTCGCCTTTCGTCCATATGGATGTCGGTGGCGTTCGCGCCTGGCCGCGCATGAGCCGCGATGAGCTGGTCAGGCTCTTCCCCGACGGCAATACCATTCATATTCCTGCCGATGGCAAGCCGCTGCCGGGCTACCAGCAGGCAATGGCCGATTACAAGCGCCGCGTGACGAACGGCAGCCAGATCATGATGGCCAGCGCCGGCGCTTCCGTTTCCGATGACGAACCTCGCAAGCAGAAGACGCTGTTTGCCTACCTCTTTGGCGGTGGCGCCGACGAGGAAGAGGATAATTCGGAGGACAGCACGCCGGTGGCCGTCGCCAAGGCAACGCCGCCGAAGCCTGAGGCAGTCCCGGCAGCTGATGAACCTCAACAGCAGACCGAAGTCGCAAGCGTGAATGCACCGGTGCCGCAGGTTCGTCCGGCCTTCAGCAACCAGCTTGCCGGCAACGAGGTTGCCAATGCACTGGTGCCGCCGTCTGCAGGTAACGCTGCCCAGCAGGCCCTTGCCGCGATGCCGGCCGGCCAGCCGCAAGAGCCTGAGCATTTCGCCGATCTCAGTGGTTACAGCATTCCGGTTCCGTCGCTTCTTGGGCAGCGCCGTTCCCCGGGTGACGCCGAACTTGCCTCTGTCGATCCGAACCTGATGTCGACAGGCGTTCCGATGCCAGCTGAACGTCCGGCCGTTGCTGAAAACCTGCTTGCTGCACAGGATGCCGATCCTGAAGCGGGTGAAGACGAAGCCGATCAGGATACGCTTTCGCCCGCCATGGCGGCGGCATTGGCAAAACAGCAGGATCAGAGTGGTGGTGGTGAGGTTGCTATGAACGCGCCTTCAGAGCCGCAGACCGTGGAGCAGGCAATCAATGCTGCCGCCCCGAAGAACCCGCCGGCACTCGACAAGCCGCCGCTGCAGCTCGCCGCACTTGCTCCGATGACGAAGTCAGCAGCCTTTGCTGCTCCTGTCGCGGCGCCGAAGTCTGTTGCCGTCGAGAGCCCGGTCGCACAGGGCCTGCCCGCCAAGGGCGGTCGTCCGACGAAGCAGGAAGCGGTGGCCGCCGATGAAAGCCGGCAGACCGTTCGTACGGAACCGAAGCTGACGCAGAAGATGATCTCGCAGTGGGCTCTGACCAATGCGCGCCTCGAAATGGCGTCCAAGAAGGTACAGGCTCCGCGCTTCGTCAGCCAGGAGCTGCGCGCTCAGCCAACCTCGGTCTATGCCGAAGGCTTCCAGAAGACTGCTTCGATCGATCCTGGCCGCTTCAGCGGTACGGCTGTCAACTTCATGGAAGTGCGTAAATTCAATACGCGCTGATCCGCTAGATCTTGAAATAAACAGAAGCCGCTGGATCGTCTCCGGCGGTTTTTTGTTTTAGGACCAGCGGCAGGGCGAAAATGCGCTGGCGCTTGAAGGAGCCAAAAGAAAGCCGCCATGAAGGCGGCTCTCTGAAAGTATGGCTAGATGGCCCTCAGCCTTCCGGCGGAGACTCGATCATGCCGAGCGCATGCAGATAGGTATCGAGGATCGCATCCTCTTCCATGCGTTCCTGCTCGTCCTTCTTGCGCAGCGCAACGACCTTCTTGAGGATCTTGGTGTCGAAGCCCATGCCCTTGGCTTCGCCATAGACGTCCTTGATGTCGTCGGCGATGGTCTTCTTTTCTTCTTCCAGGCGTTCGATACGCTCGACAAAAGCGCGAAGCTGATCGCGAGCGACGCCATGTGCATCAGACATCGTGTTCTCCTGATTTCGGGATATGCATCGGGTTGCCAGTGACTGCCGCGAAGTGTCGCCAGCGTCAAGGCGCTTTGAGACCGTATGGCCTATTTGTGCGGGTTGTTCACCTCAAAAGCTGCCTTTTGCACAGGCGATGCTTCGGACTGGTGAAGGTTCTTCCAATCTTCATAGGGCATGCCGTAGACAATCTCGCGCGATTCGTCTTTCGTCATGGGAACGCCTTCAGCTTCCGCAGCCTCGCGATACCAGTTGGACAGGCAGTTACGGCAGAAGCCGGCGAGATTCATGAGATCGATGTTCTGCACATCGGTTCGTTCGCGAAGATGCGCAACGAGCCGGCGGAACGCGGCCGCCTCGAATTCCGTCTGCTGTTCTTTGCTGAGTGTGGTCATGGTCAGGTCCTTTCACTCAATAGGGGCCAGTGCGTGACGCGTGCACGCTGTATGCATGAAGGGCCGGATCGGCGTTCATCTCCGCAAAGATCGCGGCCAGACGCACCGCCCATTCCTCGATGCCGGCCTCATCGCTGATGAGGTCCTGACGCACTTCCAGAAGCGCGTGCGGAATGCCCGTAATCATGCAATGACGATACATGGTGTCGCCCTTCAGGGCGCCGTCATAGGGCTCGTTGTCGCCGATGACGAGATCGGGATCGGCCCGCAGATTTTCAAGTAACGGGGCGACAGCGCGGTGGTCGCTGTCCCAGAGCACGGCTGCATGCCAGGGGCGGGGAACACCCTTCCAGGCAGGCGTGAAGGAGTGGAGGGACAGTACCAGCGGCGCCTTTCCGGTCGCGTTCGCCGCCCTGTCGATCGTCTCCGACACGGCATTGTGATAGGGCCTGTGGAAGGTCTCGATCCGGTAGTTCCACTCCTCTTCGGATATCGGATGGTTGCCGGAGATGATGGCGCCGTCGGAGATTTTCATGATCAGGGTCGGGTCATCCTCACCCCTGTTGGGGTCGATCAGCAGGCGCGAAAAACCGCCGAGCACGCCCGGCACGCCCAGTCGTGCGCACAGTTTGCGGGTAAGGCCCTCAATGCCGATGTCGTAAGCGATGTGCCTGGAGAAGGCGCTTTCCGGCAGGCCGAGCCGGCCATAGGGTTCCGGCAGGCGGTTCATGGCATGATCGCCGAGGATCACCATGCCTTTGTCATGTTGGCCGGGTAGGGTTTCGAAGGATTGGAAGTGGTCCATCAGGAAATTGCCGATTGTCATTTCGCGTCTTCGCCCAGTGATCGCATGCGCGTTCGGCCGGTTCAAGCGCGATGGGCGGGCCGGCGCGACAAGATGCGCCCGATAGGCGGTTATGAAAGGAAATATAATCGATTAGCATTGCGTTGACTTTCGCTTGACGGCGGCGCAAGAAGACACGGATAACGAATAACCGTGGAGCTATTTGGGAGCCGTGTTGATCCAAGCTGCGCCAAGTTTCCTCACGCGGTCCGGACCGATGGTTCGTCTCGCATTGTTCGCTCTTGCAGCCGTCTCGCCGTTCTTCATTGCAGATGCCGCGCGCGCGGATTTCCGTGTATGCAACGGCACGCAAAATCTGGTTGGCGTTGCGATCGGATACCGGGCGAAGGAAGGTTGGGTCACAGAAGGTTGGTGGCAGGTGCCAGCAACGACCTGCGCCACGCTGATCGAGGGAGAATTACAGTCGCGTTATTATTACCTCTACGCAGAAGATGCCGCCCGGGGAGGCCGATGGACGGGTGATGTGCAGATGTGCGTAGCGGAAAACGAATTCAAGATCGCGGGCGTGCAGGACTGCTATGCTCGGGGTTATCAGAAAATGGGATTCAAGGAATACGATACGGGCCGCCAGGGAAGCTGGATGGTTCAACTCTCCGACACCCCAGGGACGCAAGAAAGCCAGAATTGATGAAGCGTAACCGCAAAGTTAAAATCCTCGCCACCCTCGGACCCGCCTCTTCCGAGGAATCGATGATCGAGAAGCTGCACCAGGCCGGTGCGGATATTTTCCGCATCAACATGAGCCATGCAAGCCATGATGTGATGCGCACACTCGTGCAGCGTATCCGCGCCGTCGAGGCCCGTTCGGGCCGGCCGATCGGCATTCTGGCTGACCTCCAGGGACCGAAGCTGCGCGTCGGCAAGTTTGCCGATGTGAAAGTGGAACTGAAGCCTGGCCAGACCTTTACGCTCGATAACAACGACACTCCCGGCGACAACACCCGCGTTTTCCTGCCGCATCCCGAAATTCTCGAAGCCGTGCAGCCGGGCCATCGCCTGCTGATCGATGATGGCAAGCTGGCACTGCGCGCTGAAAAGTGCGACGGCAAGAGCATCGTCACCACGGTTATCGCTGGTACCAGCATTTCCGACCGCAAGGGCGTCAGCCTGCCGGACACACTGCTCGGCGTCGGCGCGCTGACCGACAAGGACCGCGTCGATCTCGATGCTGTTCTGGCAACCGACGATGTCGACTGGGTGGCGCTCTCCTTCGTTCAGCGCCCCGACGACCTCGCCGAAGTCCGCAAGATCGCCCGCGGTCGCGTCGGCATCATGTCGAAGATCGAAAAGCCGCAGGCTCTGGAGCGTATCGAGGAAATCATCGAACTTTCTGACGCCCTGATGGTCGCCCGCGGCGACCTTGGCGTCGAAATGCCGCTCGAAGCCGTCCCTGGCATCCAGAAGCAGCTCATCCGCGCCTGCCGCCGTTCGGGCAAGCCGGTGGTCGTTGCCACGCAGATGCTGGAATCGATGATCTCTTCGCCGGTTCCGACCCGTGCCGAAGTTTCTGACGTTTCCATCGCCGTCTTCGAAGGCGCCGATGCGATCATGCTTTCGGCCGAATCGGCTTCCGGTGCTTATCCGGTTGAAGCCGTCTCGATGATGGCCTCGATTGCGAGCACGGTCGAGAAGGATCCGCACTATTCGGGCATCATCTATGCGCAGCGCGCCCAGCCGGAAGCGACCGGTGCGGATGCCATCTCGCTTGCCGCCCGTCAGATTGCCGAGACGCTGAAGCTGTCGGCTATCGTCTGTTACACCTCGTCCGGTACGACGGGTCTGCGCGCTTCGCGCGAGCGCCCGCAGGTTCCGATCATTGCGCTGTCGCCGATCATCAAGACGGCACGTCGCCTCTCCGTTGTTTGGGGCATGCACTGCGTCGTGACCCATGACGCGACCGACCTCGATGACATGGTCAACCGCGCCTGCCGTATCGTCGCGTCGGAAGGCTTCGGCAAGCCGGGCGATCGCATCATCATCTCTGCCGGCGTACCGCTCGGCACACCGGGCGCGACCAATATGTTGCGCATCGCCTATATCGGTTCCGACGGCCAGAGCGGCATCTGATCGCTTTCAGGTCTGAATACAAAAAAGCGCTCCTCGAAAGAGGGGCGCTTTTTGTTTTGCGATTTTGCCGCTGCTGCCTCAGCCCCGCGAGAGGTGGCCGACGCGATAGATCTGGTTGGTGCTCGAGGCAGGCGGAGCTTCTGCGTGGAGCCCGAAACGCACCGTCGCCCAATCATACGGATCGAAGGCGACGACACAGGCAAGCGCGTGTCTGTCGCGGGTGGCTTGTTTTGCCAGGTCAACCTCCTGCTGTCGCAGGTCGGATAGAGAAGCATGCGGTTCGATCGCGAGATGTTCGCTGTGAGCAAAGCGGGCGGCGGCAAGGTCGGGTGAGACATGAGCATGCCAGACGATCCAATGGCGAATCCGCGGCCGACCGAAGGTGTCGCTCAGTGCGGCAAAGCCCGGACCGCAGATGAAGCTGCTGGCGCCTTCCGGCTGATCCCAAAGATAAAAAGGTGCGTACAGGTTTTCCCGACTGCCGTATTCCCCCTGACGAGCACTGAGAAAGGCCTTGAAACCGAGCTGTGGGAAGCCATTCATCGCCGGGCCTTTGTCGCGTATGCGGCGATCGATGATCTCCATGTCGTAATCTGCGGGGAGGGTGAAGGAATATTGCATGGCTATCATGGTTGCGGTTCCCCATTGTCCTGCCAGTCGACGAAACGTCCGTTATCAAATCCCTGGATGCTGAGATAGCTGAAGGGACTGTCGGCTGACGCGCCATGCCAATGAAGCTCATCGGCGGCGAACCATATTGCGTCACCGGTTCTGACCTCCTCGGCAGGTTCGCCCTTCCGCTGCACGAGACCGACACCCGAGAGGACGTAAAGAAGCTGGCCGCGGGGATGCGTATGCCAGTGGGTGACCGTGCCGGGATCAAGCGTTGCGCGCATGGCGGTATTCTCTCCGTCGATCTCGCTTTCGAGCAGCATTTCGACCCAGAAGGACCTATTCGCAATGCCTTCGGGAGAACGGACGGCACCGCCGGGACGGCGGACCGTCATCGTCTTCGGGTTGCGCGTGCTCATGCCGGAACTCCCCTGGAACGCGCTTCCCATCCGGGCTCGGCCATCTGCGCCAGGCCGTCGCCGAAGGACCATTCGTCCGGTTCGCTGGTGGAGATGACGATCATGACATCTTCCGGGCGCAAGCCGGGGGAGTGATGCAATAGTTCAACGGTTCGGCGGAAGAGAGCCTTGCGCATTTCCGTCGTGCGCGGCTTGCCGGTCGTGATCGAAATCAGCACGAAATCATCGGAGCGCGGACCGGCAAGGTAATTGCGATCGAAGATCAGTTCACCCGGTTCATGCTGGTGGATGATCTGGAAGCGATCGGCCGGCGGCACATTGAAGGTCTCGACCATGGCCTGGTGGATGCTGTCCGAAAGGGCACGCAGGTAGTCCGGCGACTTGCCCTTCAGAAGAGAGATACGAGCGAATGGCATTGATGCCTCCTTAGTTCTTCGGCTTGACAGAAGAAGCATGCCACGACACCATAATGCGAAAAATCAGAATTTTATGGATGAATTATCCTGAAAAATGGGATTGTGTGATGCGACGGATTACATTCGACCTGGACGTGCTGAGGACCTTCGCGACCGGCATGGATCTCGGCAATTTCGCCAGGGCGGCGGACCGGCTGGGGCGCTCGACCTCGGCGGTCAGTGCGCAACTCAAGAAGCTGGAAGAGCAAGCCGGTACACCGATTTTCCGCAAATCCGGGCGCGGATTGGCGCTGACGGAAGCCGGCGAGACGATGCTTGCCTATGCCAGGCGATTGCTCGACTTGAACGACGAGGCAGTCGCCGCGGTGCAGAGTGTCGAGCTGGAAGGCTGGGTGCGGCTCGGCCTGCAGGAAGACTTCGGCGAGAATCTGCTGCCTGAAGTGCTCGGACGCTTCGCTCGGGCGCATCCGAAGGTGCGGATCGAGGCCCGTGTGGTGCGCAATGCCGAGCTTCTCGAACGGGTGACGACGGGTAAGCTCGATCTTGCACTCGCGTGGAGTATCGGCACCTTGACTGCGCATTGCGAGCACATTGCCGACGTGCCTATGCGCTGGATCGGCCCGGCGAACGGCCTGCCGGCATGGGCGGCTGGAAGCGGCGAGCCGATGCCGCTCGCCTCGCTCGAGGCTCCGTGCCTGCTGAGGAACGCCGCGACGAAGGTGCTGGACGAGGCCGGCATCTCCTGGCGCCTGTCCTTTATCAGTCCGAGCCTCGGTGGCCTCTGGGCAGCGACTGCCGCAGGATTGGGCATTACGGTGCGCACGCCCATCGGGCTGCCCGCCAAGGTGCGGATGCTGGCGCCCGGTGAAGCGGGCCTGCCGGAGTTGCCGAAACTTGGGCTGGTCTTGCATCGCGCAGAGGCGGAGCCGGATGCTGCAACGGCGCGACTGGCGGAGTTGGTGCTGCAATCCGTGCATGACGCAGTACGGGATGTTTCCACACCCTCCGATCAGGAAAAGGGATTGAGGCGAGCCGGGTGAGGTGTTGACCCTCCCTGCGGATGCCGCTAGCTTTTCTTCGCTATGAAAATGATCACTCTCAACATCGCTACGGTCTTCTTCTTGAGCCTCTAAGGTTCTGCCATTGGCAAAAGGAGATGCGGCCGCTTCACCAGCCGGTTGGCTGGAGCGTTGCCGTGGACTGTAACCACCCTGCGTCAGGCGAATGAATGGTGCCGGCAGGGTCTGGCGATAGAGAGATTTTTCATGACATCCACTGATTACCCGCCAGCGCTCAGCGCGGCGCAGATCGAGCAATTCATCAAGGACGGCTTCGTACGGATCGACGCTGCTTTTCCCCGCGACGTGGCCGAGGAAGCCCGTGCCATCATGTGGCGAGATATTCCCTTCGATCCCAATGATCCGAAAACCTGGGTGCGGCCGGTCGTCCGGCTTGCCGGCTATGGCGGCGGGCCGTTCGAGACGGCGGTCAACATGCCCGTGCTGCATTCGGCTTTCGATCAGCTCGTCGGCAAGGGGCGCTGGGAGCCGCGGAGCGGTCTTGGCAGCTTCCCGGTCCGCTTTCCACATCCGGACGATCCCGGCGATGCCGGCTGGCATGTGGACCTGAGCTTTTCGGGAGAGGATGGAAATCCCGACGAGCAGCGGGATTTTTCCGCCTGGCGGGTGAATATCAACTCACGCGGGCGGGCGCTCCTGATGCTCTTCCTGTTCTCGGATGTCGGCGAAGAAGACGCGCCGACGCGTATCCGGGTCGGGTCGCACAAGGATATCGCAAGGCTACTGGAGCCGGCTGGTGAGGCCGGCATGGCGCATCTGTGGCTGGAGCATGTGGGTGGGGACAGGCCGCTTGCCCTGGCGACGGGGCAGGCGGGTACGGTCTATCTGTGCCATCCGTTCCTCATCCATGCAGCACAGATGCACCGCGGCGAGGAACCGCGCTTCATGGCGCAGCCGGGCCTCGCACCTTCCGAGCCGCTAAGGCTTGTGCGTGATGATGGCGCCTATTCGCCTGTCGAAATCGCCATCCGCCAAGCGCTTCAGGAGCGATAAGCCAGAGACGATGCATCCGGCCCTGCCGGGTGCATCACGCTTGCAGTTCCTGCTGCGCGGCCCTGCGGATTGCTTGCGGCGGTTGACCGAACGCGCGCAGGAAAGCGCGGCGCATGCGTTCACGATCGGCAAAGCCGGTTTCACGAGCCACTGTATCGATTGGATGGCGTCCCTGCTCCATCATCAGGCGGGCCGCTTCCAGCCGCAGGTTCTCGACAGCCTTGGCCGGCGACTGGCCCGTTTCGGCGCGGAAGGCGCGACTGAACTGGCGGGGGCTGAGATGTGCGGCTTCGGCCAGTTCTTCGACGGAGAGCGTCGCTTTCAGATTGCTGCGCGCATGGGCAAGCGCCTTCTGGATGCGGTCGGATTTCGGCTCTAGTTCCAGAAGGGCTGAAAATTGCGACTGGCCGCCGGCGCGACGGTGATAGACGACGAGCTTGCGGGCAACGGCGCGGGCGATCTCCAGCCCGTGATCCTTCTCGACCATGGCGAGCGCCAGATCGACGCCGGCGGTCATGCCGGCAGAGGTCCAGACGGAGCCGTCGATGATGTAGATGCGGTCTTCTTCCATCCGGATTGCCGGATAGCGGCTTTGCAAGTCACGGGCGAGGTACCAATGGGTCGTGGCGCGGCGGCCGTCGAGAATGCCGGCATCGGCGAGCAGGAAAGCACCGGTGCAGATCGATGCGAGGCGACGGGTGGCGGCAAGCGCGGCGCGAATGAACTTTGCTTCCGCCTCGTTGGGAAGCTTGATGTCGGGTGCACCCGTAACGATCAGCGTGTCGAAAGCGGGATCGCCGAAAGCCTCTGTCTCGACGATCATGCCGAGAGAATTGGCAATGGGGCCGCCGGTCTCCGAGAGATAATGGATGTCGTAGACCTTTTCGCCGATCTCGAGATTGGTGAATTCGAAGGCCGAGGCGGCAGCGAGGCTCATGATCTGAAAGCCGGGAAAGAGCAGGAAACCGATTTGCTGCATGGTCATCATGCCCTGAAAAGTGGATGTCCTAAAAAGTGGTATATATGACATTTGGGACGCAGGCAATCGGGCGTAAAACTCTCCTCAAGCGCAAGGCATCGGGCCGGCGTACAAAATGGAGAAACGATCATGGCACATCAAGACAAGGGTACCGCACTGGTCACCGGCGCATCCTCGGGCATCGGCGCAATCTACGCACATCGTCTGGCAAGGCAGGGCTACAATCTCATCCTCGTTGCCCGCAATGGCGAGCGGCTGAAGACGCTGGCAAATCGGCTGGCCGATGAAACGGGCCGCACGGTCGAGACGCTGTCTGCCGATCTCGGCAAGAAGGAAGATCTCGCGAAAGTCGAGAAGGTACTGAAGGAAGACCAGAGCATCACCATGCTCGTCAACAATGCCGGCTTCGGCGGCACCGCACCACTCCTTGGCTCCGACGTCGACAAGATGCAGGAAATGGTCGATATCAACGTGAGCGCAGTGATGCGGCTGACTTATGCGGCTGTGCCCGGCCTCGTTGCTCGCGGCGGCGGCACCATCATCAATATTGCCTCGATAGTCGCGATCGCGCCTGAAATCCTGAATGGTGTCTACGGCGGCACGAAAGCCTTTGTATTCGCCTTCAGCCAGTCACTGAAGCATGAGCTTGCCGACAAGAATATCCGCGTTCAGGCCGTGCTGCCGGGCGCCACGGCCACCGAATTCTGGGGCATTGCCGGCACGCCGGTCGAGCATCTGCCAGGCGAAATCGTCATGTCGGCCGAAAACATGGTCGATGCGTCGCTGGCAGGTCTTGCCGAGGGTGAATTTGCAACGATCCCGGCGCTTGAAGATGCCGGCCTGCTCGCTGCTTATGAGCAGGCCCGTCAGGCACTGATGCCGAACCTGTCGCGTTCAGTGCCGGCTCCGCGCTACAAGGTCGCCTGAGCGAGAACAGAGAACGCCAATGTCCGCAGCAGGTGCTGCGGACATTGTTTCTATTGCGGGAGATCGCTGTGGAAGGCTGCCGCCACCATCTCCGCCAGACTGTCGTGGATAGCCGCACGGTTCGTTCCTTCGGGATCCTGGCAGAGAGGTTCTTCACCTTCCTCGCGAAGAATAGAGGCGCCTGCCGGCTTGCACTCGCTGAAAGCGCTGTATTGCGAAGCGTTCATGATCAGATCGTAGCGTGCACCGGATATTGCGCTTTTCAGATCCGATGCGCGCAGCCCCGGCCAGACGGTTTTCGGTGTGCCGAGATTGATGAGCCGCACCGGGATCGATATCTGCGCGAGGCTTTCGGGTGTGAAACTGGCGCCGAACTCAGGATCGATAACAACGGCTGTCTTCACCCGTGGGTCGAGATGAGAGCGGGAGAGCTTCTGCCTGTCGACGGAATGGAGATCGATGCCGGCGGTGGCGAACTCTACACAGTCGATACCGGTGCCACCGGGATCGCAGGAGCGCGCAAAGCTTTCCGGGTCGATGTCGCCGCCTGCAATCGAAAGCGCGGATGTTCCGCCCACCAGAAAGCCCAGAACGCCGATGCGGTTGCGGTCTATCCCGCCGGACAGCGTGTCGTCCCTTTCGATTGCCGTCAGGGCCGCGGAGAGATCGGCAGGTCGCAGCCATATCTCGCGGATGCTCTCCTCGCTCGTCATCGTATGCGGATCCGGCTGTCGCATCATTGCCACCACGAAGCCCTTCGAAGCGAGGCGCGATGCCATCCAAGCGCCAATGAACGGACCGGATTTCAGGCCGCCGTGAGAAAGCAGGATCAATGGATGACTGCCGGCAGCTTTAGGTGCGTCCTGCCGAGCGATCTCGCCTTTGAAAAGCGGGCTGTCGCCGATCAGAACGGGAGTACCGCCTTTTGTGGCCGGATACCAAAGCGTGATGTCCATGATGCCGTGCCGCTCTGCAACGGAGACCGATAGAAAGGAGAGGCCAACGGCATTGGCTTCATGCGCCGGCATATCGGCGGCAAGAAGCCATGCCGATAGCAGCAGGATGAGAAGATGTATCATGAAAACCTCGAAACGATGACCGCCACATGGCGGCACGGGGAGGTTTTGCTGCTTTTTGGTGCCGAGGAGACCCCGATCATGATCGAGGTCGTCACCGATCGCGATCAGGGTCTTCGAGAGCGTTGTCGAGCGTTAGCCGAAACGCTCCAGTGCATTGGTGAACACGTCGGCGTCGATATTGCCGCCCGAGGTGACGACGACAGCCGTATCGCTGTCCAGCTGGTCGCCGTGAAAGAGGGCTGCAGCCAGTGCAACAGCCCCGCCCGGCTCAACGACGATCTTGAGACGATTGAAGGCGAGGGCGACAGCGCGTAACGCCTCGTCATCCGTCACGACGATACCCTGTCCGGCAAGACGCTTCAGGATCGGGAAGGTGATGTTGCCGGGCTGCGGCGTGATGATCGCATCGCAGATCGAGCCGGTCATTGCAGCGTTGCGCTCGATCTTGCCTGATGCAAGTGAGCGGGTGGTATCGTCGAAATTTTCCGGTTCGCAGGGACGGACACGGAAGCCCGGCGCACTTGCTTCCAACGCGAGGGCGATGCCCGAACTCAGACCGCCACCGCCACAGGGAACGAGGACTTCGGCGTTCTTGACGCCTTCCTCTTCCGTCTGCTCGGCGATCTCCAGCCCGGTCGTACCCTGGCCTGCAATAACCAGCGGCTCGTCGAAGGGCTTGATGAGCGTCAGGCCTCGCTCGGATGATAGCTTCGCGCCGATCTCGTCGCGATCTTCATTGGCGCGATCGTAGAGCACCACTTCGGCACCGAAGGCGCGGGTGTTGGCGATCTTCAGCCTGGGCGCGTCACTCGGCATGATGATGACGCTGGGGATGCCGTGCATGCGGGCGGCAAGTGCCACACCCTGGGCATGGTTGCCGGAGGAGAAGGCGATAACCCCCTTCCTGCGCAGTTCCGGATCGATGCCCGAGACGGCAGACCAGCCGCCACGGAACTTGAAGGAGCCGGAATGCTGCAGGCATTCGGCCTTCACGAACAGCCGCCGGCCGGCGATTTCATCAAGGAAGGGGGAGGAGAGAAGCGGCGTGCGCCGCGCATGTCCGCGCAGGCGGGCCCTGGCGGCAACGATCATTTCAATGGAGGCCATGGGAATCTCTTCTGCTTTAATGCCGCTCATGCATAGAGCGCACATCTTTGCTTGTGAACGGCGACTTTGTCACGGTGACATGAATATGACATTGGACGCCGCGCCACCCGATTCTCGCGGGATACGCCGCTTTCTGAACTGTGTCGGGCTTTCGCCATTCATGCGCGCAAATTCGCGATTGAAGTTGGACTTGCTGATGAAGCCGGAGTCGAACATCACCTGCGTTATCGGATGATCGGTGCCGACCAGCTGCTCGCAGGCGGCGCGGATGCGGAAGTCGTTCACATATTGCGAGACGCTCATGCCGTGGATGCGGTTGACGGCCGTGGAGACGCGCCGGGCGGGCAGGTTCATTTTGCGAGCGATGCGGGTCAGGTTGAGTTCGGGATCGCGGTAGAGCTGGCGGGCGCGCATCAATGTATCGAGTGCCGCAGCGACCGCTTCGTCTTCCTCTGTTGCCGGTGGTGGTGGAGGTGGCTCCACTGATATCGCTTCGACCGTGCTGCCGCTGCTTGCCACGGAAGCGGCCGTGCCGAGGATCAAGAGCGCGATGACGTTCCCGAGTGCGACGATGGCGCCTGCATGGATGCCGCCTGTCCTGGTGAAATCGAAGCTGATGATGACATCGGTGAGAGCAGAGGCGATGAGGGCGAAGCCGGTGATCTGCAGCGAGCGATAAGAAAGCACTGCACCATCGAGCCTGGAGGCGACGAGCGCATCCGGGCCATGCCGGGCAAGCCAGAGCAGTGCGGCGCCATAGCCGAAGAAGATCAGGATAATGGCGAGGCTGATCGGTTCCGGGTAGAGAGCTATGAAGATGGCGATTGTCGCAGTCGGCAGAAGGTGCGGCCAGAAACGGGAAAGAGTGGGCTGCTCTTCCTCGGTCAGCCCTTTGAAGCAGACCCAGGCAAGCGCCGCAATCGTTGTCGCGATCAACGATTGGATCGGCATGATCTCGACGACGTCGTAACCCCAGCGGATGCCGATCACTATGGACTGCAGGGTGTAGAAGCCGATCAACAGCAGGAAAGGCCGCCTTTCGGCGAGCGATCCGTCTCCCTGCCGCAGCATGCGGACAAGCAGGATGGCAAGCAGCAGAGCCACGACGAAGGGCAGGGGAACGAAGATCATCGGCGATATCCGAACTGCAACAATGGAAGAATGGTCTCAGAATGAACCCGATTGCGTTCGCGGTCGACCCGGATCGTGATCGAGGTCTCGAAATAGAGCCTGAGAAAACATCCTGAAACTGTCCTCGACGGGAGGGCTTCATTCATGGACGGATTTCGATGACCATTCTTCTTGTGATGCCGGTGCTTCTGGCAGCTACCGCTTCCGCTCTGCCCGACAAGGTATCGACCACAGCAATTCCCGATCTCTCCGGCGTGCGTGCGGTCGCCATCAGTGGTGACGCCAGCTCGATCAACATCACCACGCGAAGCGACCAGCCCTATGGCGCATCGCTCAGCGGGCGACGGAAGGGCTGGTTCTCGTCCTGGTATTCGAGCTGGTACTTTGCCGATTGCCGCGACAACAGCGACATGCGGGTTGATGGTACGGTGCTGCATATCGATATCGCTGCATCGTCCTGGCTGGATCCATCCGACTGCGTGGTTGAGGTCAATGCCAACGTACCTGCCGGCGCAGCCCTCCGGATCGATCAGAGTGCCTTCAGCGCAAGGCTCATTGGTCATTTTTCCGAGCTTGCCATTGCCGGAAAGGCGGCCGACATCATCCTCGACGGTCATGCCCGCGGCATCGATATCCGCGGGGATGCCGTGAAGGCTTCCCTCGACTTCGACAAGGTAGAAGCGGACGAAAACGTGTCAATCCGGGCTCGCGCGCTCGACGCCTATCTTGGCTTCGGAGACAATGTGCCGGTCGACTACACTGTGGCGGCGCAGGCCTCCTGGGTCGATGCCCGGCAGCCAAGTGTGCCGGGCGTAAAACCGCGTGTCGAGATCGACGGCGATTTCGTTCGGGTGAGAATCCGCTGAGGCGCCTGCTCAATAGCCGTTGGCGGAGCCTTCGGTTGCGCGACTGTCCATAGCGCCGTTGTAACGGGCGCCGCCGCCCTTCTCGATCGCCGCAAGGCTCTTGCCGCCGACGAGAATACCGGCCGCCTGACCCCAGACGGGCGTATTATTACCGCCATCGAACTTGTAGCCCATGGCGGCCAGCGCCTTTTCGGTATCCGGCGAGAGGGCGTAGGGTTCCAGGTAGACCGTGTCCGGCTGCCACTGGTGATGAATACGCGGAGCATTGACCGCCTGACTGATGTCCATGCCGAAATCCACGACATTCAGAATTGCTTCCAGTGTGATGGTGATGATGCGGGAGCCGCCGGGGCTTCCGATCACCATGAAGGGCTTGCCGTCCTTGGTGACGATGGTCGGACTCATGGAGGAGAGCGGCGTCTTCTTGGGGGCGATGGCGTTGGCCTCACCCTGGACGAGGCCGTAAAGGTTCGGCACGCCCGGCTTGGAAGTAAAATCATCCATCTCGTTGTTGAGTAGCACGCCGGTGCCCGGTGCGACGACGCCAGCGCCGAAGGAGCCGTTCAGCGTATAGGTCACCGCGACCGCATTGCCCTCGTCATCGATGACTGAATAATGTGTCGTCTCGGTGCTTTCCTTGCCGCCGAGCGGCTTCAGGTTGGCGGAAGTGCCTGCCCGATACGGATCGATCTTGGCACGAATTGACGCGGCATAACTTCTGTCCAGCAGTTTGGAGACGGGATTGTCGATGAAGTCAGGGTCGCCGAGTGCGGCGTTGCGGTCTACATAGGCATAGCGCATGGCCTCGACCATGATGTGCACGGCCTCGGCCGATCCGTAGCCGAGATAAGAGAGCGGATAGCCTTCGAGGACGTTCAAGATCTCGCAGATGATGACGCCGCCGGAGGAGGGTGGCGGCGAGGAAATGATGTCATAGCCGCGATAATTGCATTCGATCGGCTTCAGTTCCCGCACCTTGTACTGCTCGAAATCCTCCTTGGCGAGGATGCCGCCCTTGGCCTGGCTGGCCTTGACGATCGCCTCGGCCGGTGCGCCCTTGTAGAAGGCGTCGGGGCCTTTCTCCGAGATCGATTGCAGGACGGCGGCGAGATCGGGCTGCACCAGTTTCTCACCGGACACATAGGGGCTGCCACCGGTTTTCAGGAAGATTTTTGCCGCCTCTTCGTCCTTGGCGAGCCGTTTGGCGCCACTCGCGAAAGAGGCTGCATCGCCCTGTTCCAGGGTGAAGCCCTCCTTCGCATATTTCAAGGCCGGGGCGATCAGCTCTTCACGCTTCCTGGTACCATATTTCTCGCGAGCCGTTTCGAAGCCCATGACCGAACCCGGGGTTCCGACGGCCAGATAGCCGTCGAGACTGGCGCGCGGCACGATATCGCCCTTGGCATCGAGATACATGGTCTTGGTGGCGGCGAGCGGTGCGCGTTCGCGGAAATCAAGGAAGGTCGTTTTCCCATCCTTCATCCGGATCGTCATGAAACCACCGCCGCCGAGATTGCCGGCTGTCGGATAGACGACCGCCAGCGCATAACCGACGGCGACTGCGGCATCAACGGCATTGCCACCGCTCTTCAGCACGTCGACGCCGACATCGGTTGCCAGATGCTGGGCAGTCACGACCATGCCATGCTCGGCTTCGACAGGTGCCGGAGAGGCGGCGAGAGCCGGCAGGGGTGCGAGGCAAAGCGAGATGGCGGCGAGAATGCTAATGGATTGTCTGGGACGGCGGTCCATGAATTTCCCCTCGAAGGACGGCGATGGGGAAGATATGGCGTCACTTCGGCGGCAGACAATGATCAGGCGAGAAGCTCGGCGAGTTTCCTGTTTGTGTCGTGCTCGCCGAGAGGCGTATAGACGATCAGCTTCATGTCCGGCTGGGTCATCAGCGCAAGGCCTGTGTGTTCGAAGGCCATCAGGCCCTTTAGCGGATGATTCACACGTTTCACACCGGTGAGCGGGGCGACGATCTCATGGCGCGGCCACCAGGCGCGGAATTCCGGACTTTGCTGCTTCAGCAGGGCGATGAGCCGCTCGAAGTCGGGATCGCCGGCATAACGGGCGCTGTCGGCACGGAACATGGCAAGCGAAACGCGGGCAACCGCCTCCCAGTCGACCAGCAGGTTGCGGTGAAAATCATCGGCAAAAAGCCGGTGCATAGTGTTGCGTTCGTCCGGGCCCAGCCGGTCATAACCGCCGAACAGCAAGTCTGCCGCGCGATTCCAGGCCAGAACATCCCAGCGGCGACCCAGCACGTAGGCGGGCTGATGGGTCAGGTTGTCCAGTATCCGGCGAAGCGGCTCGTCGACGAGTTCCGGGGCTGAAGAAAACGGCTGCGGCGGTTGGCGGCTGTTCAGTGTGAAGAGGTGCTGGCGTTCGGCGTCATCAAGACGAAGCGCGTCTGCCAGTGCATTCAGAACCTGCGGGGAGGGGCGGATGTCGCGTCCCTGTTCCAGCCAGGTATACCAGGTCGTGCCGACACCGGCGATCATGGCGAGCTCTTCGCGCCTAAGTCCCGGCGTGCGGCGGCGGAACCCGTCAGGCAGGCCGACATCGGCAGGGCGCAGACGCTCACGACGGGAACGCAGGAAGGCCGCGAACTCGCGGCGGCGGGCTTCGAACGTGTCCAGCTTCTGATCCATGGAAGCGATCATATCAGTATCGATACCAGGATAAAATCAGGCCTGTTTGCGATTTTCGGAGACTTCAAGATGAAACCGCTGCCGGCAACGACAGCCGGAAGTTCGATCATCCAAAGGAGTATTCTCATGTCATCGCAGCATGCAGTCATTATCGGTGGCTCTTCGGGCATCGGCCTTGCCTCTGCCAAACTGCTTCTGGAACAAGGGTTTCAGGTCACCGTCGCTGCCCGCGACGAGGCGAAGCTCAAGGCGACCGCTGACCATCTTTCCGGCGAGGTCGGAACGGTCGCCATCGATGCCAGAAATACCACCTCGGTGAAGCAGGCTTTCGAGCGCCTCGCATCCTTCGATCATCTCGTGCTGGCGCTCGGCAGCGGCCATGGGGCTGGTCCCTTTGCCACGCTCGACATGGCAGATCTGCTGGCCGGCTTCCAGACCAAGCTTATCCCGCATGCGGCAGCGGCGCAGATGGCTTTGCCCTTCCTGCGGCCAGCCGGCAGCATCACGTTCGTGTCCGCCGTCAGTGCGCAAGCCGCGATGCCGGGAACCGCAGGTCTTGCCGCCATCAATGCGGGGATCGAGGCGATGGTGCGGGTGCTTGCTGCCGAGTTGAAGCCACTACGCGTGAATGGCGTCTCGCCTGGTGTGATCGATACGCCGTGGTGGGATTTTCTGCCTGCGGAACAGCGTCAGGCTGTCTTCCGCGACTTTGCCGGGCGCACGCCGGTCGGCCGTATCGGCGAGCCAGTCGATGTCGCCAAGGCAGTCGCCTTCCTGGTTTCGAACGGTTTCATGAGCGGTCATGTTCTAACCTGCGACGGCGGCATTCACCTCGCGGCTTGAGCGCGTCAGGCCGTCCCGCCGGCGGTTTCTTCCGGCGCGAAAACCACGCCGGTCAGGTCCTTGTCCTTCAGCGCCGCCCACTTCAACAGGGCGTCCAAAGCGGGACAAAGGGCCTGGCCCCAATCGGTCAGGCGATACTCCACCTTCGGCGGAACCTGATGATGGACGATGCGCAGCACGATGCCATCGTTTTCCATCTGGCGCAGTTGCTGGATGAGCATCTTCTGGGAGATGGCAGGAATGGCGCGTTCCAGATCGGAGAAGCGGAGCACCTTGCCGCCGAAGAGGTGGAAGAGAATGATGAGCTTCCAGCGTCCTTCCAGGATCTTCAGCACATTTTCGACGCCTGATGCGGCTGAATAGGGTGTCATCGCAGTACCTTACTTTCAGGTAAGTACCTGACTTTTTTGTAGGTTCTTGTCATCTGGAAAGCCTATGCCCATTCTTTTCGGGAAGCAACCGAAGAGGAGTTTGCGAATGAGCATAGAGCTTCCGAAGCCGCTGGCGGCCTATTACGCGGCGAAGAATCAGAAGGATATAGACGGCATGCTTGCCTGTTTTGCTGCCGATGCCGGCGTGCGCGACGAGGGCGAGGACAGGCGTGGTCGGGCTGAAATCCGCGAATGGATGGAGGAGACGACACGCAAATATGGCGTGACGGTCGACCCGAGGAAGATCTCCGGCGAAGCCGACAAGCCGGTCGTGGCTGCATTGGTGACCGGTAATTTTCCCGGCAGTCCGGTCACCTTGCGTTACCGCTTCACGCTTGCCGGCGGCGCCATTACCCATCTGGAGATCGATGCATGACGGCTGAAGCGGCTTTTCCGTTCGATCCGAACGAATTCAACGGCAAGCGCGTTCTTGTTACCGGCGGCACGAAGGGTATGGGCGAGGCGATTGTGCGTCGGCTTTCAGCAGCTGGCGCGAGGGTGGCGACGACTGCGCGCTCGCCCCTTCCGGAGGGCCAGGCGCCTGCGCTGTTCGTCCAGGCTGATATCAGCACGGCGGAGGGCGTCAACGCCGTCGCCTCGAGCGTGGCGGAGGCTTTCGGCGGCCTCGATATCCTCGTGAATAATGTCGGTGGTTCGTCTGCGCCGAGTGGCGGTTTTGCGGCTCTGACGGATGCGCACTGGCAGGCGGATATCAATGCCAATCTGCTCGCGCCGGTGCGGCTCGACAGGGCATTCCTGCCCGGCATGATCGAACGTGGCCACGGCGTCATCATCCATATTTCCTCGATCCAGAGACGGCTGCCGCTCTATGAAGCCACGCTTGCTTACGCTGCGGCCAAGGCCGGACTTTCGAATTACAGCAAGGGATTATCCAAGGAGGTCGGGTCGAAGGGCGTCCGGGTGAATGTCGTTGCGCCCGGTTTCATCGAAACCACGGCTGCGACCGCCCTGATCCAGCGCATTGCTGCAGAGGCCGGCACCGACGAGGACGGCGGCCGCAGGCTGTTGATGGATTCGCTTGGCGGCATACCGATCGGCCGGCCGGGCCGCCCGGAAGAGGTGGCTGAGCTCGTGGCTTTCCTCGCCTCGCCGCGTGCCGCCTCCATTCATGGTGCGGAATATACGATTGACGGTGGCACTGTTCCGACCGTCTGATCGACGGAAGAGCCGGCAAGCCGCTCCTCCGCCTTGCGGGCTATTGTCGCAAGGTCGCGCGGCTGGCCGGCAATCTTCTCCATGGCCGCAATGGCAACATCGGTCGCAAGATAGTCAGGCTTGTGGCCGACACCTCTGACGGTAACGAGTTCCGATCCGCTGATATCCCGCGCCAGGCCACGCGAATGCAGATGTTCCCAGACGATCTCGTCCTGGTCGCCGGTGATGATGACTGATGGCGCTGAGATCTCGGAATAGTGCGGCGCGTTGACCGTCAGATATTCATGAAGCCGTTTGAAGTCGGTGGCGTTGTTGTAAAAGGCGCGTGGTCGCAACACCAGCGAGGGCCCGGTTCTGGCGACGTAGTCAAGGGGCCGGGGATTGGGGCGGAAGACATTCAGCGTGCCGCGCTCCAGCCGCCGTAGGCCGAGGGGGACGACGACTGCATGATTGAAGAGCCAGCCGATAACGGGTGTTGTCGCGACATGGTAATACCAGTCGATGCCGCCGGGCCATGGATGGGAGGCAGGTGCCAGAAACAGCAGGCCGGCTGTCTTTTCGGGATGGCGCACGCCGAAGGCAGCAGCGATCGCGCCGCCGAAGGAATGGCCGACGATAACCGCCTTTTCAATCCCACGCTTTTCCATCAGTTTGGCAATGGCGTCGGCCTGGCCCGATGGCAGCGCGTTTTCCGACCCGCCCCGCTCGGAGTAGCCGTGACCAGGTCGATCGACGAAGAGCATCTCGGCGCGGCCCTCCAGTGGTTCGCGAAAAGCGCCGATCTGGTCGAGTAGATTGCCGCTTGCACCGTGAATGAAGACCAGGGGCGGAAGATCGGCGGCATCCGGGCGCGGAACATGCACTGCGTTCATGCGATAGCCGCCAATATCGGTCAGTTCTCCGATATTGGGATAGGCATGCTCGAATTGACGGGCCTTGTAGGAGGAATAGCCGATGGCGGCGGCAATGGGAGCGAGGAGGGCGGAGACTTCGGCAAGCATAGCTTCAACTGCACAGTGACGATATCATCAAGCTAAGATTGTGCGTCTTCTTACGCGGTCAAGCCCATGCCGGATCTGTCACGTGCGGTTGCCGGCAAGCTTTTCCGAGAGTGTGTTGACCTGCTCCTGTGCAGCACGATCGGCAGGATAGACGTCCAGAACTCGCTCCCAGGCCTTGAGTGTAATCTCGTCATTGCCTGTGGTGGCGAGGATGGCCGCCATGCCTGAGAGGGCGCCGAAATGACGGGGTTCGAGCTTCAGCACCTGTTCGATGTCGGCCATCGACTTGCGATAGTTGCCGAGCACGAAGTTCAGCGTTGCACGACGGTTCCAGCTTTCGGCATAGGTTGGTTTAAGCGCGATGGCTTCATCGAGAAAATCGAGCGCTGCCGGATTACGCTTGTCTTCGATCGCCTTGTCGGCCCATTGCATCAGGAGATTGATCGTCGCGCTGTTGGAATCGTTCCATTCCATGCGGATCTGATTGGCGATGCTGCTTGCCTTTTCGGGATCGCGCTCGCGTTTCAATTGACCATAGAGTTGGTCGAGACGCTGCTTCGGCGACGAATCGGCATTATCAGGCTGTTCGACAATAACATCCTTCTGCTGTGCGACAGCAGGAAGGGCAGGAGCAAACAGGATGAGGGCAAGCGGCAGCGCCGCTGAGGTCATAGCAAAAAAGCGCATGGCGGACATATTAGCCCGCCACTGCCGAAGATCAAACAAAATTGACGTGATCACCGAAGTGACCCACCGATATGCGCGCCCGTGGGCACGCAACCGGATACGCGTACAATCAGCCCTGACGAGCCTTGTAGCGCGGGTTCTGCTTGTTGATGATGTAGATGCGGCCCTTACGGCGAACGAGACGGTTGTCACGATGACGCGCCTTGAGCGACTTGAGCGAATTCTTGATCTTCATTTTTCTGATCCGCGATGTTTCTGGGGGAATTCACATTCGCCCGTGTCTTTTAACAATCAAAAGCGCGCCGGCTGGGCGCGCTCTTTAGGTGGGGGAGCAGATAACCCGACCTCTGCCCTGTGTCAACCACGTGAAGGCTTTTTTCCGTGGGTTTCAGGCGCTGGGGGACGCCAGTTCAGGAGGCTTTACCCGTCAGCGTCGTCACATGACCCATCTTCCGGCCAGGCCGTGACTCTGTCTTGCCGTAGAGATGCACCAGAGTATCGTCGCGTTTCAACCAGTCCGGAACAGCAAGGATATCGTCGCCTATCAGGTTCTGCATCACGCAATTGGAGTGGCGGCGCGGGTTGCCCAGAGGCAAGCCGGCCACGGCACGGATATGTTGCTCGAATTGCGAGACGATGCAGGCCGCTTCCGTCCAATGGCCGGAATTGTGGACGCGCGGTGCCATCTCGTTGGCGACGAGGCTGCCATCGGCAAGCACGAAGAACTCGATGCCGATGACGCCGACATAGTCGAGCGCGCCCAGAATTTGTTCGGCCGCCTTGCGCGCCGCCTCGGCGGTGGTGGCGGAGATTGTCGCCGGAATTGTCGAAGTATGCAGGATGCCGTTGCGGTGGACGTTTTCGGCCGGGTCGAAGCAGAGCACGGTACCGTCGGTAGCGCGCGCTGCGATGATCGAGACCTCGCGTTCGAAGGCGATGAAGCTTTCGAGGATGAGCGGCACAGAGCCAAGCTCCGCATAGGCGCCGTCAGGATTGTCGGCCGGCGAGCGGAACACCTTCTGGCCCTTGCCGTCATAGCCCAGGCGCCGGGTCTTCAATACGCCCTGGCCGCCGAAATCCTTCAGTGCCTGCTCGAGATCGGCCTGGCTGTCGATGGCGTGGAAAAGGGCTGTCGGAATGTTGCAACCGTTGATGAAGCGCTTTTCGACCAGCCGGTCCTGAGCAGCTTCCAGCGCCTTCGGGGGCGGGTAGACCGGCACGCTCTTTGCCAGCGTTTCGGCAGCGGCGACGGGCACGTTCTCGAATTCGTAGGTGACGACGTCGCAGAGCCCCGCCAATTCGGCGAGCGCTGAAGGATCGTCATAGGCGGCGGTGATCTGGCTGTTGGCGAGCTGGGCGGCGGGGCCATCAGCCTGCGGTTCCAATATCACCGTGCGGAAATTCAGCCGTGCTGCGGCCATGGCAAGCATGCGGCCGAGCTGGCCGCCGCCGATGATGCCTATCGTCCTTACCATCAGAGATCGTCCATCGGATATTCGGCGACGGAGGCGCTCTGGCGCTCGCGCCATTCGTCGAGGCGCTCGGCGATCTCGTCGTCGGAAAGGGCGAGCACGGCAGCGGCAAGAAGGGCCGCATTGATCGCACCGGCCTTGCCGATGGCAAGCGTGCCGACGGGGATGCCGCCCGGCATCTGGACGATGGACAACAGGCTGTCCTGGCCGGACATGGTCTTGGACTGCACAGGCACACCGAAAACCGGCAGCGGCGTCATGGCCGCCGTCATGCCCGGAAGGTGAGCCGCGCCGCCAGCGCCCGCGATGATGATCTTGAAGCCCTCGGCGCGCGCGCCCTTGGCAAACGTCACGAGCCGGTCAGGTGTACGATGAGCAGAGATGATGCGTGCATCATACTCGATTTCCAGCGCCTCCAGCGTATCGGCAGCATTCTTCATGGTCTCCCAGTCGGACTGGCTGCCCATGATGATGGCGACTGGCGGTCTGTCTGTTATCGTCACAATCGTTCCTTCAGGCGATGATGTCAGGGATGATCTGGTCTTCCAGCTTGGAGAGCTTGTCCTTGATGACCAGCTTCTTCTTTTTCATGCGCTGGATGCGGAGGGCGTCGCAGCCCGTCTCAATCATGGCGTTGATCGCGGCATCGTAATCCTCGTGCTCCTGACGCAGACGCGCCGCCATGAGCCTGATTTCCGCCTGTTCCTGATCGGCCATTTGCATTCCCCATAATCGTCTTCGGACCTTGTCCGGTCTGCCGATAATTTCCGCAAGCTCCTATCACCAAATAGAGGTAACGGGAAGTTAGTGTTGATCATGAATTTGCCGCTTAGTCTTCATCTTTTGGCCTTCGACAAGCCTTCAAAAATGTGTCACAGTCCGCTGGTTGACACCTTGGATCCCTGGCAATGGATGGCTGGGGAAGGGTAAGAGGAAGGAAGGGTCAAATGACTGTTCAAGCTCATCTTGAATCGCTCCAGAAAAAGCATGTCGCTCTCGAGGAGGAGTTGCATGCCCTGAGAACATCTCCCTCTATTTCCGATACTGAACTTGCCGAATGCAAGCGCCGTAAGCTGCGCATCAAGGACGAGATCGAGCGTCTCAAGTCATCCGTCCATTGATCTTTCCAGGCTATCGCCGGACATTAGTCTTGTGAAAGAAAAGGTGAAATTCCCCAATTTTCTCGACTATCAAGCAAGACCCGGTGAATAACCGAAATCGAGCGCCAGTCCCTTGCATGCGGCATCGGGCTGGCGTTTTTGCGAGAAGAGGGCGCCTTCAGGCCCAGAACTGATCCAGCCAGAGATTGAGTTTGTCGAAACCACGGTTGTTGACCGTGTAGATGCGCCTCGTTCCTTCCGAGGTCACGGAAACAAGGTTGCTTTCGAGCAATGCCTTCAGGTGCTGTGACACGGCGGGACGGCTGATCGGCAGACCCTCGGCAAGCTCATTGACCGTCTTTGGAGCGCGCCGCAATTCCTCCAGCAAGAACCGCCGGTTCGGATCGGCAATCGCAGAGAAGGGGTCCGTGTTCGACATGTCAAAAAGCTACGTCAAACGGGCCTTTCCAGCAAGGAAATTGTGCATCGCAACGGAATGCAACCCTATCCAAGCACCCCTTCGCGCAAGATCAGGAAGGCAGCGATCAGCGCCATAGCATACATAAAAGGGTAGAATATCTGCGGCTTCATGCGACGTACACACCATGCGCCGGCCATCGTTGCCAGCGGAGCGAAGGGCACAAGCGTGGCTGAGGTCAGAAGATTGCGGGTGTCGAGTTGGCCGAGCGCGAAATAAGGAACAAGTTTTATGGCGTTCAGAATGGCGAAGAAGCGTACGCTGGTGCCGGTGAATTCGCGTGGCGGCAGCTTGAGCGGCAGGGCATAAATCTGGAATGGTGCGCCGCCGGCATGGGCGACGAAGCTGCCATAGCCGGAAAACGTGCCCCAGAGGCTTGCCAGTACCGGGCGTTGGGGACGCGGTGGGATGACTATTCCCTTGCCGGGGCCGAAATTATTCCAGAAGTAACGCAGGCAGAAGGCCACCGTGACGGCACCGATGAGAACGCGCAATACGCTGCCTGGCACGAGAGCGGAGGTCGCCCAGCCGAAGGTGATGCCGAGAATAGCGCCGGGCAGCATGATCTTCAGCGTCGTCCAGTCGCCATGCTGGCGCCAGATCGCCAGCGAGATCATGTCCATGAAGACGAGGATGGGAAGCAGGATCGCGGCGGCTTCGACGGGAGCGACGACGAGGGCGAGAAAGGGAAGGCCGATCAGCGACAAAGCGTCGCCCATCCCGCCTTTGGCAAGCCCGACGAGAATGACAGCCGGGATTGCGGCGTAGTAGAATGACAGATCTTGCGGCATGCTTTTGAAGTTCCTCCCCTTGCAAGCCCCCTCTATCGGAATTACTCACTCAAAACGAGTGCGGATCCGCCATAGAGCGGGAAAAACCGCCGCAGATGGAAAGACTTCATGACCGAACCGGAAAACCGCTGCCGCCTTGTTCTCGTTCTGCCCGATATCGCCGATGCCGATGAGCGGGCGAAGATCGTCGCCGATGCGCTGAAAGGCGGTGATGTCGCGTCCGTTATCCTGCCGCAATACGGTCTTGACGATGGCGCCTTCCAGAAGCATGCGGAAAAGCTCGTTCCCATTATTCAGGGTGCGGGTGCCGCGGCGCTGATTGCCGGCGACAGCCGCGTCGTCGGCCGCGCGAAGGCCGATGGCCTGCACATCACCGGACCGGCAAGCGAGATTGCCGATGCAATCGATCGTTATGCGGACAAGCTGATCGTCGGCGGCGGCAATGCCGCCGACCGGCATACGGCGCTGGAAGTCGGCGAGGAGCGGCCGGATTACATCTTCTTCGGCAAGCTCGACGGCGACATCAAGCCGGAGGCGCATCCGAAGAACCTGGCGCTTGCCGAGTGGTGGGCGTCGATGATCGAAATCCCGTGCATCGTGATGGGCGGCACTGATCCGGCCTCCGCCCTCGCGGTTGCGCAGACCGGGGCAGAGTTCGTGGCGATGCGCCTGGGCGTATTCGCCGAGCCGGCTCAGGCGCCCTCGATCGTGGCTCAGATCAATGCCCTGCTTGACGAAAAAGCGCCACGGTTTGAGGATTGATATCGCGCTTATGCCGATCCCCGCCCGCTTTTCGAGATGCGCTCTCTTTTGTATAGCCGCCTTATTGGCGGCTCGGACGGAGTTTGCGCAGGCACAGGCGAATGAAACCGTCAACGGGCGCTCGCCAACGCCAAGCCAGACATTCCGTACGGACCGACCGCAGCCCCCGCAGGGTATCGAGCCGTCTGACGGCGTCGGGGTTTTCGATCGAATGGGTGCGAAGCTGCCCGATCTGCCACCTGAAAAGCCATATACGGGTGCGATCGACGAGGCGTTCGGCGCCTATCAGCGTGGCTACTATCTGACCGCCATGGACAGGGCGCTGCCGCGGGCACAGCTCGGCGATCCGGCGGCCCAGACGCTGATCGCCGAAATCCTGTCGCAGGGCCTCGGTGTCAAGCGGGACATGAAGAACGCTGCCTTCTGGTATGGCAAGGCGGCAGAGGGCGGCGATCCGACCGCCATGTTCAAATATGCCTTGCTCCTGATGGAGGGCAACAATGTCACGCGCGACAAGGCGAAGGCCGACGAATATATGCGCAAGGCGGCAGATGGCGGAAATTCGTCAGCCGAATTCAACTGGGGCCAAACGCTCGTTGCCGACAATCCCGGGGACAAGGGATTGAAGCTTGCTCTGCCTTATTATGAAAAGGCAGCAGAGCAGGGCATCGCAGACGCGCAATATGCGGTAGCGCAGATCTACCAGCAGGTGCCCGACCTGCCCGAAGACAAGAAGCAACTGGCACGCGAATGGATGGCGCGCGCGGCGCGGGCGGGCTTCGATACGGCTCAGCTCGACATGGGTATCTGGCTGATCAACGGCGTCGGTGGGCCGAAGGATTACGTGCGTGGCTTCGAATGGATGAAGCTTGCGGCCAACCGGGGCAATGTCGCTGCGCAGAACAAGCTCGCACATCTTTACGTCAATGCAATCGGCACGGCACCCGATCCGGTCGAGGCGGCCAAGTGGTACGTCCTGTCACGGCGTGCAGGATTGAGCGATCCCTCGCTTGAGGATTTCTATCTCGGCATCGAAGACGACCAGCAGAAGGCGGCGATCGAAGCGGCGAACAAGTTCCGCCGCATCAATTGAGCTGCGGCCTTTCTAAAAGAGAGCGTCCTCGAACAAGTCCTCGTCGCTCTGGGCTTTGGCGGGCTCGGCAGGCGCCATTGTTGTTGTTTCCTCGTTGGCGGGAATGATGTTGCGATGGACATTGCGTTCCTGCACCATCGTGTAGAGCTTGAAGATCTTGCGGTCGAGCGGGCCAATTGCTTCGGCAATGTCGGAAATATCGGCGATCTGGTCGCCGGCCACGGTTTCCAGCACGTCGGCGCAGCGGGCAAGCACGTCACCGAGATCATGCTGGAAATCGAGTTTGCCGATCAGCAGGTTGATCTTGGTCGCGACCTCGCGGCCATGTTCGGCAAGGACTTTGAGTTCGTCTTCCATCAGGTTGGCCGCGGAGCGGATCGTGCCGACGGCCGAGGTGAGGCTTTCGGCAAGGCCGCCGTTCCTGGAGCCGGCGGCGGGGGCAACGCGCCCCGCCGAGGCTTCGAGCGCAGGCAGGCCATTGACGATGGCATCGGCTGAATCATCCAGCTTGCCGGCAAAGATGCGCAATTCGGCGGTGACTACGTTGATCGACTTGCCTTCTTCGCCGAGACGGCTGCAGCGCAGGTTGGTATTGAGCGCCATGTAATGGATATCGGTCTTGACCGCGCGGATCGCCTCGATGGACTGCAGAAGCGTTGCGGCGGTGCCGATCGTCGACTGGCTGACCTGGTCGGCTTGACGGCTTGCCACATCGACCTGCTTGACGATCTCGTGAGCGGCGGAGACGCTCGATTCCAGCGCGCGCATGAAGTTCCCACCGCTGCCGTCGCTCTGACCGCTCATCTGGTCGCGCAATCTCAGAATTTCCTGCGTATCCTGGCTGAAGCTTGCGATGGTCTTTACGACATTACGGGAATCCCGCTGGAAGTCGGTGCACATCTCAGCCATCTGCGCGGCTGTCAGGTGATGAATGACGTTCTGCAGGCGCTTGCGTCCATCGGCATCGAGCTTAGCGCCGTCTTCGCTTGCGAGGAAATCCTCCAGCAGCGAGAAGGTGCTCTGCACATGTTCGATGCGCTGGCGAGTGATATCGCCGATCTGCAGCGCCGAAAGAGTGGAGGCGACCTTCCCCTGCACGCCACGGGCGATTGCGCCTACATCGCGGGCGATGGTGCCGAGGCTCTGGCGGTGGTCGGCAATCTTCTTTGCGTCATCCTTCAGCGCCCTGGCGACTGCCGGAACGGTGTCGGCGTAGCTCTTGGAAAGATTGTTGCCGAAGGAGAGGGCGAGCTTGACCTCCTTCTGGAGGCTGTCGAGATGGGTGGCGAAGCGGTTGACTTCGTCTGTCCCTGAATAGATGCGCTCAAGGATTTCCTGAGCGAAGCCTGCAAATTCGGCGAGGCCCGCACCCGTTATCTTTACCGTCACTGCGAAGGTGCGCAGGTAGCGCATCGTCTCCTGCATATCAGCGACATGCCGGTGCAGTTCCGAGCCGGTCTGGGCAAGTGCCGTCAGAGCCTGCTGGCGTTTTTCCTCAGAGCCCGGAAGCTCGATCAGGTTCTGGACCGTCGCATTGAGATCGGCGCTGGTGTCACTCGCTTCATTGTTGTCCAGCGCCTTGGTGATCTGGTCCAGTGACGTCAACAGACGATTGAGGACATCCATCACTGAAAGCAGGACTGTACCACCTTCGAGGAAGCGTTCCTCCACCTGGGCGCGGGCCGACTCCAGGGTCTGGCTGATATCCGAACCTGATGCCAAAAATGCAGTCTGTGCCGATGCCGTCGCGTTTGTCACATTTGTACCTTTACTTATGAACACAGGCAATTTGACTCTATTTTTACGGGCAGGATGGAAACGGCAGGTAAACGCCGCAGACTCGTAAACGTTGTGATTAACAACCCATAAAACTATTCGGCAAGATTTTATAAGCTTCCTATAAAGTGTTATCTATCATATTGTTTTTTCAGGTTATTTTATAATATGAGAAAGCTTCAGTATAAATTATCCCGGATAAGAATTCAGGGAGTCGGGACTCGCGCCAATTGCACTTTCCTACAACCGCTGTTTACGCGCTGTTAAGCCTGTCATGAGAGTCCTTTTATGGTCGTTAAGTATTTCTCCGACCATGGAGGCTGCATTGGATACTCAGGCAAAATATTTCGAATCTATATCCCTTCCGGAAACTCTGAGCATTCGTAATGCTTCGGAAGTATATGCGAAGATTATTGATCGTTTTCGCGACAATAATAGTATTGCCGTAAGTCTTCCCGAAAACGCGGAGGCGGATCTGAGTTTTCTTCAGCTCATCGAATCCGCCCGTCGTCAGGCCAAGGCCGAAGGCAAGACTTTTACCCTTTCAGCTCCGGCCAGCGGTTCGCTTCTCAAGGTTCTTGAACGCGCCGGATTTATGGAAGTCTTCGATCAAGAAGACCAGAGGTTCTGGTTGCATAAAGAGGTGACATTATGAGCGCAAACATCCTGACCGTCGACGATTCTGCCAGCATCCGGCTGACCACCAAGGTCACGCTGACCAATGCAGGTTACACCGTCACCGAAGCCGTCAATGGCGCCGAGGGTCTGGCAACCGCCAAGAGCGGCAATTTCGACCTGATCGTCACCGACCTCAACATGCCCGTCATGGATGGGCTGACGATGATCGAGGAATTGCGCAAGCTGCCCGCCCAGGCCGGCGTGCCGATCATCTTCCTGACGACGGAATCCGATGCGGACCTCAAGGCCCGTGCCAAGGCCGCCGGTGCCACCGGCTGGCTCACCAAGCCGTTCGATCCGGAAAACCTCGTGAAGATCGTGAAGAAGGTTCTCGGCAGATGAGCTCGCTTGATCCAGTCGCAGTCTTCCGAACCGAAGCGGCCGAATGCCTCGAGGCGATCGAAGCCGGCCTTCTCGACCTTAATCACGACCTCGAAAACAGGGATCTCGTCGACGCCGTCTTCCGCGGCCTCCATACGTTGAAGGGTTCGGGTGCCATGTTTGGCTTCGAGGCGCTTGCGGCTTTCACGCATCATTGCGAAACGGCCTTCGACCGTGTTCGCAAGGGCGAGGTGCCGGCAACCGCCGAGCTCGTCGCCGCCGTTCTTGCGGCGCAGGATCATATGCGCGCCCTTGTCGAGCAACCCGATGCCGATCATGGTGATACCGGTCACAAGCTGCTTGCCCAGCTCCAGGCAGCGGTCGGCGGCAAGGCGGAGGCCAAAGAGGCCACAGTGCCTGTGGCTGCAGCACCTGTCGTCGCCGCTCCCGTCAAGAAGAAAACGACGTGGCGCATCCGTTTCAGCCTTCCGGCGAATTCCATGGCCAACGGCACCAACCCGCTCGGCCTTCTGGATGAATTGCGCGATCTTGGCGAATGTACCGTCCGCGCAAACAGATCGGGCATTCCGCTACTCAACGATCTGGTCCCGACAGAGCTTCACGTTTCCTGGGACGTCGTTCTGACGAGCGAACAGGACCGTTCCGCCATCGACGACGTCTTTATCTTCGTCATGGATGACATGGAGCTCGATGTTCAGGAAATCGCCGGTCCGCAGACCGCAACGGCCGAAGCAAAGAAAGACCTAACTCCTGCCGCAGCTGCCGCAGCAGCTGTCGCTCCAGTGCCCGCCGCTGCTCCGGAATTCCGCCCCGTCGAGGCGGTTCCGGTGAAGCGCGAGGCGGCAGCTCCTGTTCAGGCGGCAGCCCAGGCGAAAGCGCAGGAAAACGTCCGCGTTCCGGCCGAACGCCTGGACGAACTGATGGACCGCGTCGGCGAGCTCGTCATTGCCCAGTCGCGCCTTAGTCAGCTGGCAAGCTCCAGCTCGGATATAGCGCTACGCTCGGTTTCGGAAGAAATCGAACGTCTCTCCGGCGAGCTGCGCGACACGATGATGGTGTTGCGCATGGTGCCGGTCGGGACACTCTTCTCGCGCTTCCGCCGTCTCGTCCACGATCTCGCCCGCGAAACTGGCAAGGTGATCGAGCTCGTTACCGAAGGTGAGACCACCGAAGTCGACAAGACCGTCATCGAGCGTCTGGCCGATCCGCTGGTCCACCTCGTCCGCAATTCGATAGACCACGGTCTCGAGCCGCCGGCCGAGCGCCTTGGCGCCGGCAAGACCGAAGCCGGCACGGTGACGCTTGCTGCCCACCAGTCCGGCGGCGAGGTCATCATCTCCATCAAGGATGACGGCCGTGGCATCAACCGTGACCGCGTTCGCGCCAAAGCGGAATCCTCCGGCCTCATCGCGCCCGGCCAGCCGCTTTCCGATCAGGAGCTGCTGCAGCTCATCTTCGCTCCCGGCTTCTCGACCGCAGCGGCGATCACCAATCTGTCCGGTCGCGGTGTCGGCATGGACGTCGTCAAGAAGACGGTCGAGGCGCTGCGCGGCACGATCGACATCGTCAGCCTGCCCGGGCAAGGCTCGGAAGTCTCTCTCCGCATTCCGCTGACGCTCGCCATCATCGACGGTCTTCTGGTGCGAGTGGGTTCCGGCCGCTACGTCATCCCGCTCTCGGCGGTCGAGGAATGCCTCGAACTGTCGCTGGAAGAAGATCTCCGCTCGCGCGGCCGCTCCTTCATCTCGCTGCGCGACAGCCTGGTTCCGTTCCTCAGGCTTCGCGATCTCTTCCGCACAGGCACCAAGCCGGACGTCCACCAGAAAGTGGTCGTCATCTCGACGGGCACCGAACGTGTCGGTCTGGTGGTCGACCAGATCATCGGCGACCACCAGACGGTCATCAAGTCGATGTCGAAACTGCACAACGACGTGGCGACCTTCTCCGGCGCCACCATTCTCGGCGACGGCAGCGTCGCTCTCATTCTTGACGTCGGGCATCTCGTTGCCGCGGGTCAGCAACAGGAGGCGCAATTGCGCGTGGCAGGATGAGCACAGCAACAGCCGAAAAATTCGACAAGCACTGGAACTACGCTGAAGAAGTCGAGGTTCTGACCTTCGATCTCAATGGCGAAACCTTCGCTCTGGAAGCAGTCATCGTACAGGAAATCCTGGATCTGCTTCCCGAGACCGCAGTACCGGGCGCCCAGCCTTTCGTTGCCAGCGTCATCAACTTTCGCGGCAAGGTGATTCCGCTTGCCGATCTTCGCCTCGCCTTCGGGATGGAGGCTTCGGAAGCGACAATAGACAGCCGCATCATCGTCATCGAGGTCGATCTGCAGGGGGAGCAGACACTCGTCGGTATCCGCACCGACAAGGTGAACGAGGTGACGACGCTGACGAAAAACGCCAGCGAGCCGCCGCCGAGCGTGGGTATGCGCTGGCGCGCGGATTACATCAACTGCCTGGTCAAGAGGGGTGGTGAGTTCATCATCCTCCCGAATTTGCAGGCGATTTTCTCATCGAGGCATGAGACGGCGGGGGCCGTCAACTAGCCGGGGGCCAATCACTGAGGGGTTAAGACGATGCGATTGACGATCAAGACAAAGCTGGTGACAGCGTTCACCTTTATCATTTTCATGCTGATAGGCACGGCCGCCTACGGCATCTTCAGCCTCGGCTCGCTGAACGATACGATCGGCAACCTTCTTGCCGGTCCTGCTGCGCGCCTCGACCTGGCGCAACAGATCAATATCGCCCAGCTTGAAGCCATCCGCCAGCAGAAGAACCTTCTGACTGCACGCAACGCCGATGACGCTTCCGGCGCCATCGAAAAGGGCACCAAGGCCCGCAAGGACTTCGCCGATGCATTCGCTGCCGTGACGAAACTCGCCACCGAGGAAGGCAAGGCGCGTTGGGAGCGCGTTGCCCAACTCTCCGCGACGTTCAATCAGGCCGACGACCAGATCCGAGATTTCATCAAGGCCGGTAATATGGACGGCGCCAACAATATCTCGGTTACGACGGCTCGCCAGGCCGCCAATGATATAGACGCCACGCTCGACGAAATTCTGGCGCTCGAAAAACAGCGCATGCAGGATGCAGACGACAGCGCCGAGCAGCAGTACGGCACGACACGCACGATGATGATCGCGGTTGCTGCCGCAGCGTTGCTGATCGCTGTCCTCACGGCGTTCTGGATCGCAAATACCATCAGCAAGGGTCTCAACCGCGCCAACACTGTTGTCCGTGAAGTTGCCGAAGGCGACCTGACCAAGATGGCCGAAATCACCACGCATGACGAGATCGGCGAACTGCTCGGCAACGTCAACGTCATGATCGAACGCCTTCGCGGTGTCGTCGCCGATGCACTGTCTGCAGCCGACAATGTCTCTTCGGGCAGCCAGGAACTGTCGGCCAGCTCCGAGCAGGTCTCGCAGGGTGCGACCGAACAGGCGGCTTCCGCTGAAGAGGCCTCCGCTTCGATGGAGCAGATGGCTGCGAACATCAAGCAGAATGCCGATAATGCCGCGCAGACCGAGAAGATCGCCCGCCAATCCGCCAAGGACGCGGAAGCTTCCGGCGACGCCGTCAACCGCGCCGTCGATGCGATGCGCACGATTGCCGAGAAGATCGGCATCGTTCAGGAAATCGCCCGCCAGACCGATCTGCTCGCCCTGAATGCCGCCGTCGAAGCCGCACGTGCCGGCGAACACGGCAAGGGCTTTGCGGTCGTCGCTTCGGAAGTGCGCAAGCTTGCCGAACGCAGCCAGTCGGCCGCCGCGGAGATTTCCTCCATGTCAAGCGACACGGTCAAGGCTGCCCGCGACGCCGGCGAAATGCTCGGCCGCCTGGTTCCGGACATCCGCAAGACCGCGGAGTTGGTCTCCGAAATCAGCGCTGCCTGCCGCGAACAGGATATCGGTGCCTCACAGATCAACGAGGCGATCCAGCAGCTCGACAAGGTGACCCAGCAGAATGCCGGCGCCTCCGAAGAAATGTCGGCAACCTCCGAAGAGCTTGCTGCTCAGGCCGAGGAACTGCAGGCTTCGATCGCCTTCTTCAAGGTTGATACGGCAGGCGCGACCCGCGCTGGCGTACGGAAGACCGCCACAAAGACTTCTGCAAAGGTGGTGAAGGCTCCGGCCGCCGCCACCCCACGCAAGCCGGCTCCGGCGACGCATACCCATAATCACGGCAATACCGTTGCGTCCCAGCAGGCGCGTGCCAAGGGCTTTGCCCTGGATATGTCGATGGGTGGTCCGGACGCCGGTGACGACGATTTCCGCGAAAGCGCTTAAGCGCTTCGCCGATACGAGCATCGCCGCGGACTTCTTGCCCGCGGCTTCTTGAAAGACCCGACGTGTGTATGCGTCGGTATCGATCGGCAGATGTCCGCCTGCCAGGTTATACAGGCAGGCGGAGCATCGGATTTCCCTTCCACAAGATGGGACCTTCCGCAGTCAGACGCGCTGCGGTTTTGCAAGCCGATCGTAATTTCCGGCAGGGTCCGTGACGACGGGCACGCGGAATGAGCGGCAATGATCTCCTGCAACCGAATATTCTGCATGCATGCCGTCATAAGCGGCAGAATGACGATCCATGCCCGGACGTCGCGCAATGCCCCCAGCTCTGTCGATCTACTTCAAGGAAGTATTCAAATGCGCTTCACGATCAAGGCAAAGTTAGCCATCGCCTTCGGGCTTCTCATTGCCGTCACCCTCTGCTGCGCAGGCTTCGGCATGCGTGGCGTCAGCCTCGTCGCTTCCATGCAAGATGACCTGCTGACCGGTCCGGTTCGCCAGGACGGCTATGCATCCAACCTTGCGAGAGCCTTCGACTCGCTCAATCTCGCGGAAAGCGACCTTCTGCTTGCGACGACGCCTCAGAGAACGCAGCAGGCAGTTTCGGAGATGGAAGCGCAGCGCAAGGCATTCGAACAGGCTCTGAAGGAAGGTCAGGAAAGCGCTGGCGACGGCTTCAAGGAAAAGTGGGAAGCGATTAGCGCCTTCTGGTTGGACTACACGAAGCTCAACGATAACATCCGTGAGCTGGCGCTCAATGGCCAGCGCGACCGCGCAATCGAGGTAAACCAGACGGACGGCGATGTCGCTTCGGAAAAGCTTGACGCGCTGACGGAATCCCTGGCTGGCCTGACGCGCGCCTCGATCAGCGAAGGTGACGAAAGCGCCGACGCGGCATTCCGCAGCACCTTTACGACGCTGATGATCATTGCCGGCGTCGGCGTGGTGCTCTCGATCGTTGCGGCTCTCTGGATCGCGATCAACATCATCACCGGTCTTTCCAAAGTGCGCAGCGCGGCCAATGCGGTTGCCATCGGCGACCTCAACCAGACGATCAACGTGCGCACCAATGATGAGATCAAGGATCTCGTCACGACGATGAATGTGATGACAGCCAATCTGCGCTCCACGGCCGACGTGGCGAATGCCATCGCTGCGGGCGATCTTTCGATCGATGCGAAGCGGCTTTCGGATAAGGACGCGCTCGGTCTCGCGATGGAAGATATGATCGCCAATCTGCGTGCAACCGCGCACATCGCCGGTCAGATTTCGAATGGCGACCTGACGGTTTCCCCGAAGCCGCTTTCCGACAAGGATGTTCTGGGCGTTGCGCTCGAACAGATGGTCGAACGTCTGCGCGGTGTCGTCGCCGACGCTATCGCCGCGGCCGAAAACGTCTCGTCGGGCAGCCAGGAACTCTCATCCAGTTCGGAACAGGTCTCGCAGGGTGCGACCGAACAGGCAGCTTCCGCTGAAGAAGCTTCCGCCTCGATGGAAGAGATGGCAGCCAATATCAAACAGAACGCAGATAACGCGGCCCAGACGGAGAAGATTGCTCGCCAGTCCGCCAAGGATGCCGAGACTTCTGGCGATGCCGTCAACCGCGCTGTTGCGGCCATGCGCACGATTGCCGAGAAAATCGGTATCGTCCAGGAAATTGCCCGTCAAACCGACCTGCTTGCTCTAAACGCCGCCGTCGAGGCTGCTCGCGCCGGCGAACATGGCAAGGGTTTTGCGGTCGTCGCCTCGGAAGTGCGCAAGCTCGCGGAGCGCAGCCAGTCGGCCGCCGCTGAGATTTCCTCCATGTCCAGCGACACGGTGAAGGCCGCTCAGGAAGCCGGCGACATGCTCGGCCGTCTGGTTCCGGATATCCGCAAGACCGCGGAGCTGGTTTCGGAAATCAGCGCGGCCTGCCGCGAGCAGGATATCGGCGCAGCCCAGATCAACGAGGCGATCCAGCAGCTCGACAAGGTGACCCAGCAGAATGCCGGCGCCTCCGAAGAGATGTCGGCAACGTCGGAAGAACTGGCGACCCAGGCTGAGGAACTGCAGGCCTCGATCGCCTTCTTCAAGGTCGACATGGCCGGCAACCGCCTGTCGCACGCTCCTGCTGCCAAGGTCACGGTTCGCACGCCGGTTCCGGCTGCAGCCCGCAAGCCGGTCGCCAAGAAGGCCGCACCCGCCAACACGGTTTCTGCCCAGCAGGCACGCGCCAAGGGCTTTGCTCTGGACATGTCGATGGGTGGTCCCGACGAGGGGGATGCAGAGTTCAGGGAAAGTGCCTGAGCGCTTGCCACGTTGATGCTGTCAGGGGCTCGGCATTCGGCCCCTGACACAGGCTTTCGGTGCCCAGGAACGCTGGAGGCAAGATCGCAATTTCTTCGATAACCGTTTTCGCCTGCCGGAATGTTTTTGCTGCGTGATGCCGCGCCAAGGAAACCACCGGTCCACACTTATTCCGTCGCTTTCAAATAGGGGTATTGCGATGCGCATCACGATCAAGCTCAAGCTCGCGGCCGCATTCGGCTTCGTCATACTGCTGCTAATGGGTAGTGCAGTCTTTGGAATTATCAGCCTCAGTTCGCTGAACGATGCCGTTGGCAACCTGATCGCAGGCCCTTCAAAAAGCCTAGAGCTGGCTCTGGAAGCCAAAGCTGCCGAGCTCGATGCCATCAGGTGGCAGAAGAACGCCCTTCTGGAAATGGATCCTGAAACGGCCAAGAAACACTACGAAAACTCGGCAAGAAGCATGGATGAAATGCTCGCCTTCGCGACAGGCGGTCAGCAGATCGCAACGGCTGATAGCAAGCCGACATGGGACAGGCTGATCGAGCTGAGCAAACGTTTCGTTGATGGATCCAACAAAGTCGCCGTGATCCACGAAAGCGGCGACAGGGCAGGGGCCACGGCTTATTCCGGTGGTGAGGTTCGCGCCATCGTCACGGAGCTGGAAGACGTCTTCACCGCGCTTGTCACGCATCAGCAGAAGGCGATGACCCAGGCCGACGACGATACGGAAACCCTCTACGGCAACACCAGAAACCTGCTGATCGGCATTGCCATCGGCGCTTCCGTCATCGCTTTCGCTGCCGCGCTGTGGATCGCGCTCGGCATCAGCAGCGGTCTGCGCAAGATCATGAATGTCGCCAACGCCGTCGCCATTGGTGATCTGAACCAGAAGGTCGAGATCAAGAGCAATGACGAGATCAAGGATCTGGTGAACACGATCAACGTCATGACGGATAATCTGCGCAATACCGCGGGCATCGCAAACGAGATCTCGAATGGTGACCTCAGCGTTACGCCGAAACCGCTCTCTGACAAGGATACACTCGGCATTGCCATGCTCGGCATGGTGAACAACCTGCGCGCCACCGCCGATATTGCCAACCAGATCGCAGAAGGCGATCTCTCGGTCGAGGTCAAACCACTTTCAGCCAAGGATACGCTTGGCATCGCGATGCAAAGCATGGTCGCCAACCTTCGCGCCACAGCCGAAATTGCCACGCAGATTGCTGGGGGCGACCTGACAGTCTCTCCGAAGGCGCTCTCGGCCAAGGATACGCTCGGCACCGCGCTGGAACAGATGGTGGAGCGCCTGCGCGACGTCGTTGCTGATGCAATTGCGGCCGCCGAAAATGTTTCGGCCGGCAGCCAGGAGCTTTCGGCGAGTTCGGAGCAGGTGTCGCAGGGCGCCACCGAGCAGGCCTCTGCGGCCGAGGAAGCCTCCTCCTCAATGGAGGAGATGGCCGCCAACATCAAACAGAACGCTGACAATGCCGCCCAGACGGAAAAGATCGCGCGTCAATCCGCCAAGGATGCCGAGATGAGCGGGAGCGCCGTTTCCCGCGCCGTCGAGGCCATGCGCACGATCGCCCAGAAGATCAGCATCGTTCAGGAAATCGCTCGCCAGACCGATCTTCTCGCCCTCAATGCTGCAGTCGAGGCCGCCCGTGCCGGTGAACATGGCAAGGGCTTTGCGGTCGTCGCTTCCGAAGTTCGAAAGCTTGCCGAACGCAGCCAGTCGGCAGCAGCGGAAATCAGCGCCATGTCGAGCGATACCGTCACGGCCGCCCAGGAGGCTGGTGATATGCTCGGCCGCCTGGTGCCTGATATCAGAAAGACCGCGGAACTCGTGGCGGAGATCAGTTCGGCATGCCGCGAGCAGGATGTCGGTGCGTCGCAGATCAACGAGGCGATCCAGCAGCTCGACAAGGTAACCCAGCAGAATGCCGGCGCTTCCGAGCAGATGTCTGCGACGTCGGAAGAGCTCGCCGCCCAGGCCGAGGAACTGCAGACCTCCATCGCCTTCTTCAAGGTGGATACGGCAGGTGGCAAGGCAATGGCGGCGAGTGGCCGCCAGGGCCGCGTACCGGCCGCCAAGGTGACTACGCGCAGCCCGGCTCCTTCTGCAGCCCGTAAGGCAGCTTCCGCCAACGGCGTTGTTGCTCAGCAGGCCCGCGCCAAAGGCTTTGCTCTCGATATGTCCATGGGCGGACCGGACACGACTGACGATGATTTCCGGGAAAGTGCATAGGCGCTTTCCTGCGGACAGAGGTCGGGGCCGCAGCAGCGGCGGCCCCGTTATGGCCGGCGCATGGACGCGTCGGGACACACCGGCCCAGCCGGCAACGCATGAAGCGTTTTTACGGCGGCACAATGTGTCATTTCGCGGGATATCCGCAGCAGTCCTGAAGGGGTCTTGGAATGCGCTTCACGATCAAACTCAAACTGAGCCTGGTGTTCGGTTTCATCGTTCTCCTGACCTGTGCAATGGCCGGTCTTTCGATCTACAATCTCTCGTCGCTCAATGACGACATCTCGGTCATGGTTGCCGGTCCGGTCGCCAACCTGCGTGACTCCGGTGATCTCTCCGATGCGGTGATGCGCTCGATCCGTTCCGAAAAGGACGCGATCATCAACACGGATCCGACGAAGATCACCGGCTATGTCGACGAAATCTCCCAGAGCCGCGATCAGATCAAGACACTGCAGGCGCGTCTTGCTGCATCGCCAGATCCGGATATCCGCAACAGCATGAGCGAATTCGGCGATCTCTACGGCAAATGGACGTCCCTGCAGGACCGTGTTGCCGATCTCGCCAGGCAGAATACCAATGAATCCAACACGCAAGCCGGCGCTATTTCGATGGGCGAAGGCCAGCAGGTTACGAACCAGCTTCTCGCCATCCTCTCGAAGCTGAACGATACGGTGACGGGCAATGTCGGCGAGACCGACGCGGCCACCAACGAACAATATGCGCAGTCACGCAACATGCTCATCTTGATGACGATCGGCCTGATCGTCGTATCCTCGGCCGCTGCGATCTGGATCCTGCTCAACATCTCGCGCGGCCTGAAGCGCGCCGTTCAGCTTGCGGATGCCGTCAGCATCGGTGACCTCGAACAGAATATCGATCACAAGAGCAACGACGAAATTCGCGACCTGGTCAATTCCATGTCGAGGATGACCGGCAACCTGCGTAACACGGCGCAGATCGCCAACCAGATCTCGAACGGCGACCTTACGGTTTCTCCGAAGCCCCTGTCGGAGAAGGATACGCTGGGCATTGCTCTGGAGCAGATGGTCGAACGTCTGCGCGGTGTTGTTGCCGACGCGATTGCTGCGGCCGAAAACGTCTCGTCCGGCAGCCAGGAGCTTTCGGCGAGCTCCGAACAGGTGTCGCAGGGTGCGACCGAACAGGCGGCTTCGGCTGAAGAGGCTTCCGCTTCGATGGAGGAGATGGCCTCCAACATCAAGCAGAATGCCGATAACGCTGCCCAGACGGAGAAGATCGCCCGCCAGTCGGCCAAGGATGCTGAACTGTCGGGTGAAGCGGTCTCACGCGCTGTTCAAGCCATGCGCACGATTGCCGAGAAGATTGGCATCGTTCAGGAAATCGCCCGTCAGACCGACCTGCTTGCTCTAAACGCCGCCGTCGAAGCCGCGCGTGCCGGCGAACATGGCAAGGGTTTTGCGGTCGTCGCTTCGGAAGTGCGCAAGCTTGCCGAACGCAGCCAGTCGGCCGCCGCTGAAATCAGTGCGATGTCGGGCGATACGGTCAAGTCCGCGCAGGAGGCCGGCGACATGCTCGGCCGCCTGGTTCCGGATATCCGCAAGACGGCCGAACTGGTCTCCGAGATCAGTGCGGCCTGCCGCGAGCAGGATATTGGCGCAGCCCAGATCAACGAAGCAATCCAGCAGCTCGACAAGGTGACTCAGCAGAATGCCGGCGCCTCCGAAGAGATGTCGGCAACGTCGGAAGAACTGGCGACCCAGGCTGAGGAACTGCAGGCCTCGATCGCCTTCTTCAAGGTCGACATGGCCGGCAACCGCCTGTCGCACGCTCCGGCTGCCAAGGTCACGGTTCGCACGCCGGCTCCGGCTGCGGCTCGCAAGCCGGTCGCCAAGAAGGCCGCGCCCGCCAACACGGTTTCTGCCCAGCAGGCACGCGCCAAGGGCTTTGCTCTGGACATGTCGATGGGTGGTCCCGACGAGGGCGATGCCGAGTTCAAGGAAAGCGCCTGAGTATCAGGTCCTTCCAATATATTAACAGGCGTCCCCGATAATGGGGCCGCCCGAATCCAAGGAAAGCGGTTGATCATGGCGACAACATCTCTGGAAGCTCAATTCGTGACCTTCAGCCTCGGCGAGGAGATCTTCGCCGTTCCGGTGGAGGTGGTGCGCGAAATCCTCGACTACGCCGAAGCGTTCAAGATTCCGAACGGTCCCGACTATCTGCTCGGTCTGCGCGATGTGCGCGGACAGGGCGTCCCGACGATCGACCTGCGCCTGAAGCTCGGCATGTCGAAGACGGTGCCCACGCCGCATACGCGTGTGCTGGTTCTCGACGTTCCCATGGAAAATCGCCTTCTGACGCTCGGCCTCGTTGCCGACCGCGTTTTCGAAGTGACGCCGTTCCGCCGCGACCAGATCGAAGCCGCGCCCGATATCGGCGTACGCTGGCGATCGGATTACATTGCAGGCGTGGTGCGTCGTGAGAACGGCTTCGTTGTCATCGTTGACCTTGCCCGGCTTCTGTCGCGCGAGGACGCCTCTGTCCTGCAATCGGCCGCCTGAGACCTTCAAGACTACCCGGAGTGTTGCGTGTTATGAGTATGGCAGCGGTAGAAGCCCAGTTGCCGGGCGACAGGATCAGCAAGCGTAATTTCGACAAGCTGGCGCGGTTCATCTACGACTATAGCGGCATCAAGATGCCACCGACGAAGCTGACGATGCTGGAGGGCCGGCTGCGCCGGCGCCTGCGCGCCACGCGGCATGCGAGCTTCGACGATTATTGCGATTTCCTGTTCAACGAGGGTGGTCTCGATCAGGAGACCATCTACCTGATCGATGTCGTAACGACCAACAAGACCGACTTCTTCCGGGAAGCCAAGCATTTCGAATATATGCAGACCGTCGCCCTGCCGACGCTTGCCGACAGCGGCCTGCGGACTATCCGCACATGGAGTTCTGCGTGCTCGACCGGTGCCGAACCCTACACGATGGCAATGGTGCTGGCCGAATTCGCCGAGGGCCGCAGCGATGTGTCCTACAATGTGCTGGCGACGGATCTCTCCACCGATGTCCTGCAGACCGCGCGCCGGGGTATTTATGCCGAAGATCTGGTCGCCCCGGTGCCGCGCGACCTGCAGAAGAAATATGTTATGGTTGCCAAGCAGCAGGGCCGCCGTGAAGTTCGTATCTCGCCGAAGCTGCGCAGCCGTGTCGGCTTCGCCCGCATGAACCTGATGGATGAGAAATATCCCGTCGGTGACATGATGCACCTGATCTTTTGCCGCAACGTGCTGATCTACTTCGACAAGCAGACGCAGGCCGGTGTGCTCACCCGTCTCTGCGGCTGCCTGGCGAAAGGCGGTTACATGTTTATCGGTCACTCGGAATCGATCACCGGCTTCGACCTTCCCCTGAAGCAGGTTTCGAACACGGTGTTCCAGCGCATCTGAGAGGGTCCTATGGCCAAAAAAGTCCGCGTCCTCATCATCGACGATTCCGCCAGCGTCAGGCAGACGCTGACACGGGTTCTGGAAGAAGACCCGGAGATCGAAGTCATGGCCGTCGCCTCCGATCCATTCATGGCGGCGCGCAAGATCCAGGAAGAGATCCCTGATGTCATCACCCTCGATGTCGAGATGCCGCGCATGGATGGCATCACCTTCCTGCGAAAGCTCATGTCGCAACGACCGATTCCGGTCGTCATGTGCTCCTCGCTGACGGAAGCGGGTTCGGAAACTCTGCTGCAGGCGCTTGAGGCGGGTGCCGTCGACATCATCCTGAAATCGAAGATCGGAGCGGCGGATAGCCTGGCGGACGATGCCATGCGCATCCGCGAAGTGGTCAAGAGCGCTTCGCATGCGCGGCTTGCCAATACGCGCCGTACTGCGGGAAGCGTCCGTTCAGCCTCGGCGGAAGGCCCGGCCAAGAAGCTGACGGCCGATGCGATGCTGCCGCCGCCAAGCGGTCGGGCAATGGCGAAGACAACTGAAATGGTCGTCTGCGTCGGTGCTTCCACTGGCGGAACGGAAGCCCTGCGCGAATTTCTGGAAGCGCTGCCGGCCAATGCGCCGGGCATGGTCATCGTCCAGCACATGCCGGAGAAGTTCACCGCAGCATTCGCCAAACGTCTCAACGGTCTCTGTGAAGTCGAGGTCAAGGAGGCGGCCGATGGTGATCCGGTGTTGCGCGGTCACGTGCTGATCGCGCCGGGCGACAAGCATATGCTACTGGAGCGGCAGGGCGCGCGATATTACGTATCCGTCAAGCCCGGCCCGCTGGTTTCCCGCCACCGTCCGTCCGTTGATGTGCTGTTCCGTTCCGCTGCCCGTTCTGCGGGGTCGAACGCGATGGGGATCATCATGACGGGAATGGGGGACGATGGTGCGCGCGGCATGCTGGAAATGCATCAGGCCGGCGCCTACACCGTTGCCCAGGACGAGGCGAGTTCGGTCGTCTTCGGCATGCCGAAGGAAGCGATCGCCAAGGGCGGCGTGGACCGTATCCTGCCGCTCGACCAGATCGCCCGCGAAGTGCTGATCACACAGCAGAAGTCTTGAATTCCGAACTGAATGCTGGAGCGGCAGCGCATCGCGCCGCCGCTTTTTCGGAATCAGGCGAGATATCCGCCATCGATCGTCAGGCTGGCGCCGGTGATGAAGGACGCTTCCGGGCTCGCGAGATAGGCGGCGAAGCTGGCGATTTCCTTATCCTCGCCGATGCGCCCGAGCGCCATCAATTGCTTCAGTCGCTCATGGCCTGTCTCGTCCGAGTTCATGTCCGTCGCCGTCGGGCCTGGCTGGATATTGTTCACGGTGATACCGCGCGGGCCGAGATCGCGGGCAAGGCCACGTGTCATGGCAGCGACCGCCCCCTTGGTCATGGCATAGACCGACGAGGTCGGAAAACCGCTGCGGTCGGCGACAATGCTGCCGATGGTGATAACGCGTCCGCCCGCTTTCATGTGGCGCACGGCTGCCTGCGTGCCCGCGAAGACGGCGCGGACATTAACTGCGAACATGCGGTCGAAGTCTTCGAGGGGAAAATTCTCTACTGAATTCAGCATGAGAATTCCGGCGCTATTGACGAGAATATCGATGCCGCCGAATGCCGAGACGGTCTGATCGACCGCGTTCTGGACGGCTTTCGGATCGGCGCTGTCAGCCTTGATGGCCAGTGCTTTCGCGCCCTTCGCCTCGATTTCGGCAACGATGGCCTTCGCCTTATCGTCGGAGGCGGAATAGGTGAAGGCAACGGCCGCGCCGTCGCTGCTGAGACGGCGGACGATTGCGGCACCGATTCCGCGCGAGCCGCCGGTTACGAGGGCGATCTTGCCGGCAAGTGGTTGGGACATTGTAGTTCCTTTCTTTCTGGATTGTTTAGTCTAGAATTGAGTATGCGGAATCGAATTTGGACTTCCGGTTTTAGCGGAGGCTTCGAATGGCGAGACGGGCTATGCCGCGGAGCGCTTCAGGGGAGGCACCGTTGCGGGCGCTGACCTTCATGCCTGAGAGGGTCGAGCCAAGGAACTGCACGGCATCGGTGGTATCGACTTCATCTGCGACCTCGCCCCGTTTCTTTCCTTCCTCAAGGATCGTCTTCACGGCGGATGAAAGCCGGCGGGATGCCTGGTCGGTCAGATCGGAGATTTCACTGTCCGTCCGTCCGAACTCGCATACGGCGCTGACGCCGAGGCAGCCACGGCCAGCTTCGGTCTCGGGGCGGGAGGCAAAGGCGATGAGCGTCTCCTCCAAGGCTTCCAATGGTGTCGTATCGCGGCCCAGGTCGGCCACGAGTTGAGAGACGCTGTCGGTATTGTAGCGGTCGAGCGCTGCCAGATAGAGGCTGCGCTTGTCGCCGAAAGTATCGTACATGCTTTGCCGGCTGATCTTCATGGCCGACAGCAACGCATCAGTCGAGGTGCCCTCGTAGCCGTGTTCGGCGAACACGGTGATGGCCGCCTTGAGCGCTGTGTCGCGATCGAATTCCTTATGCCTTGCCATGACGCCTCAATAATCTTTCCAGACTGATCTGTCCAGAATAATTTGGGAACTATCCTTTGCTGTTGCAACCCCGCCATGCGGCATTCCCCTTGAAATTTTCCTGATTTTGTGGTCTTGAGGCCGCCAATCTATGCAGCGCTGTCGCTTTCGGCGTTCAGGGACATATCCCGCCCCTGACAGCGCGTCCCGTATTATCCAAGGAAAATGCCCACATGGCCCGTTCAGCTCTTCTCAATGTCATGGTTCAGGCTGCCATCAAGGCAGGCAAGTCGCTGGGGCGTGATTTCGGGGAAGTGCAGAACCTGCAGGTATCGGTGAAGGGACCGGGCGACTTCGTTTCGAATGCCGACCGCAAGGCAGAGAAGATCGTCAAGGAGGAGCTTCTCAAGGCTCGTCCGACCTATGGCTTCCTTGGCGAGGAGAGCGAAGAGATCAAGGGTACCGACGGTGCGCACCGCTGGATCGTCGATCCGCTCGACGGCACGACCAACTTCCTGCATGGTATCCCGGCCTTTGCCGTTTCCATCGCGCTCGAGCGCAACAACGAGATCGTCGCAGGCGTGGTCTTCAATCCGGCGACGGACGAGCTCTACACGGCAGAGCGTGGCGGTGGCGCATTCCTCAATGACCGCCGCCTGCGTGTCGCCTCGCGCCGGGTGCTTTCCGACAGCGTCATCGGTTGCGGTGTGCCGCATCTCGGCCGGGGCAATCACGGCAAGTTCCTGATCGAACTCCGCCACGTCATGGGCGAAGTCGCTGGCATTCGCCGCATGGGTGCAGTCTCGCTCGATCTTGCCTATGTGGCCGCCGGCCGTTTTGACGGCTTTTGGGAAACGGCACTGTCGCCCTGGGACATGGCGGCCGGCATTCTGCTCATCCGCGAAGCCGGCGGTTTTGCAACCGACTGGGATGGCGGCGCGTCGATCCTGGAGACGGGCTCGATCATCGCCGGCAACGAGCATATCCAGAAGGCGCTGATGGAAGTCGTCAAGCGACCGGTTCCGACCCGCTGACGGGTGTCGGAAACAGGCTGTTGTAAAGTCCCGCTTTTCCGCGGTGCATACTTCAATTCGGCACAATGTTGATCTAGTCTCCGGCTGCAATGAATCCGGAGGCCGAGGAACCTATGGAAAATGTGAATGCGGCCGAGTTCGGCTCCACTGAGAAGACGGCCGGTGGCTACGCCTACAAACTCTCCAGTCCCATGTCGTTCTTCTGGACGATGGTGTTGTTCCTTATCATCGTCGGCTTCATAGCAGCGATCCTGTTCCGCCAGACTCAAACCGCCTTCATGCATAATCCGGGCCTCAACGGCCTCATCCTCGGTGTTCTTGCCGTTGGAATCATTCTCGTTTTCAATCACGTGCTGTCGCTTCGTCCGGAAGTGCGCTGGTTCAATTCCTTCCGCGCCGCAGGCAGCGTAGAGAAGGTGAACCGCAATCCGCGGCTGCTCGCGCCGATGAGGGCGCTGATCGGCAACCGCAAGTCGGGTGTTGCATTGTCGACCACGGCGTTGCGCTCCATTCTGGATTCCATTGCCAACCGTCTCGACGAATCGCGTGACGTTTCGCGCTATCTGATCGGTCTGCTCGTCTTCCTCGGCCTGCTCGGTACCTTCTGGGGTCTTATCGGCACGATCGGCTCGATCAGCTCGGTCATCCAGTCTCTCGATGCCGGTTCGAACGGCACGGGCGATGTACTCTCGACGCTTAAGGAGGGGCTCGCGACGCCACTGTCCGGCATGGGCCAGGCCTTCTCGTCCTCGCTGCTCGGTCTTTCGGGTTCGCTGATCCTCGGTTTCCTCGATCTGCAGGCCGGGCGTGCACAGAACCGTTTCTATACGGAGCTGGAGAACTGGCTCTCCTCTGTTACCGATGTCGGCTCGGATATTCCGGTGCCGGCGCTCGATGGCGTCTCCGGCGGCTCGTCGGAAGATATGAAGGCGCTCTCGGAATATCTGCGCAAGGTTGCCGAAGACGGTGGCCCCACGAGCCAACGGTCGGTTGCCGCCATGGCAAGCCTTGCCGAAGGCATCCAGGGCCTCGTCAAGAATATGCGCAACGAGCAGCAGATGCTGCGCGACTGGATCGAAGTGCAGCAGGACGAAGCGAAGGCGATGCGGCGTACGCTCGACCGGCTGGCCGAGCGCATTGGCGTGCATGACCGCGGCAGCGACAGAGCGCGGGAACGATCCGGCCAGGTCGAAAAGAGCGAGGGCAAGTAAGCCATGCCTCTTGGCCGCAACCGTCGCCACCAACGCGCGGTGGACTACTGGCCGGGCTTCGTCGATGCGCTGTCGACGCTGCTCATTGCCATCATGTTCATTCTCACAGTGTTCGTTGTCGGCCAGTTCATTCTCAGTCGCGAAATCAGCGGTCGGGACGAAGTGCTGACGCGTCTGAACGGCCAGATCAACGAGCTCACGCAGTTGCTGGCGCTGGAGAAGGGCAGCAATCAGGACCTTCAGGATTCCGTCGCCAATCTGCAGGCGTCGCTTGCGAGTGCCGAGGGCGAGCGAACGCGGTTACAGGCGTTACTCAGCGCTGGTGCTGGCGGGCAGGATGCGGCAAAGCAGCAGATTGGAACGCTGACGCAGCAGCTTGATGAGCAGAAGCAGGTGAGCGACCGTGCCCTCAGTCAGGTCGAGCTCCTCAACCAGCAGATTGCGGCATTGCGCAGCCAGATCGCAGCTGTCGAGGCTGCACTGCAGGCTTCCGAGGAGAAGGATCAGACGTCGCAGACAAAGATCGCCGATCTCGGACGCCGCCTGAACGTGGCGCTGGCTGCGCGCGTGCAGGAACTCAACCGCTACCGGTCGGACTTCTTCGGACGTCTGCGCGAAATCCTGTCGGATCGCGAGAATATCCGTGTCGTCGGAGACCGTTTCGTCTTCCAATCTGAAGTCCTGTTTCCATCCGGCGGCGCCGACCTCAATCCGGATGGCCAGACGGAAATGGCAAAGCTTGCCGCCGCGCTGCTTGACCTCGCCAAGGAAATTCCGCCTGAAATCAACTGGGTGCTGCGCGTCGATGGCCATACGGACAATGTCGCGCTCTCAGGCTCAGGTCGTTACCGGGACAACTGGGAGCTTTCATCCGCCCGCGCGATTTCGGTCGTGAAGTTCCTGATCGCGCAGGGTGTGCCCGCAGACCGGCTCGTTGCGGCAGGTTTTGGCGAATTCCAGCCGATCGCACCGGGCGATACGCCGGAGGCGCGTGCCACCAACCGTCGTATAGAGCTCAAGCTGACCGAGAAATAACGGCCTGAAGCTTGCCAGCGAGGAAGGTGCGGACGGCGGGACTGTCGGTGAGGCCGATCGCCATCCTGTAGGCTTCCGCCGCGGCGTCGCTTTCACCGAGGTCTGCCAACAGATGTCCCCGCACGGCCCAGTAAGGCTGGTAGCTGGCGACGCCCCGTCGTTCCAGCCCGTCCAACAGGGCGATGGCAGGAGCCGCGCCATCGACCCTGCCGATTACGGCGGCATGACTGACCTTTGAGCCCAGTGTCGGTTTCATCTCGATGAGCGCCCGGTAGAGGGTAATGAGCGCCTTCCAGTCCGTCGTGCTCGTCCGGCGACGCGTGGCGTGGACGGACTGGATCGCCGCCTGGCACTGGAAGGGACCGAAGCGATCGAGGGTGCCCGCCTTGCGCAGCAACGTATCGGCTTCCGCCAGCATGATTTCGTTCCAGAGACCGGTATCCTGTTCCTCAAGGGGTATGTAGGTGCCATCGGCATCACGCCGTGCACGCCTTCTCGCCTCGCAATAAAGCATCAATGAGAGGAGCCCGATAACCTCCGGCTGCTCAGGTAGCATCGTCATGAGAGCGCGGCCAAGCCAGATCGCCTCGCCGGTTAAGCCGGTGCGATTGTCTTCCTCGCCATCGAGCCCGTCCCAGCCGAGCCCATAGGCGGCATAGATTGCCGAGAGTACGCCCGCCAGCCGATCCGTCAGGATCTGCCGCTCAGGGATGGCGAAGGGAATGCCGGCGTCGCGGATCTTGATCTTGGCCCGCACCAGGCGCTGGCTCATGGCATCCGGCGAGATTACGAAGGCTTGTGCGATTGTCTTCGCGTCAATGCCGAGCACCGTCTGAAGCATCAGCGGCGTGTGAACGGACCGATCGATCGCTGGATGTGTACAGGCAAAAAGCAGCTTCAGCCGCTCATCGGAAAAGTCTGCGTTTCGTGCATCGTTCAAGCGCTCCTCAGCTTCCTCGATGGCCAGCGCAATCGTTTCACTGGCATTATCGTGCACGGTTCGGTGACGGGCAGCCTGAATGAGGTTGCGGCGGGCTGCGGTGAGCAGCCAGCCCTCGGGATTGTCGGGAATACCGCGCTCGGGCCAGACCCGCAACGCAGCCGCCAGCGCATCAGACAAGGCATCCTCCGCTGCCGGAACATCGCGGGAGCGAGCGGCAAGAAAGGCGATGAGCTTGCCATAGGATTGCCGTGCCACCCTTTCGGCGACACGGCCCGCATCTGATGTCACAACGGCCTCACGCGAATTGCAGCCGCGGCCGTACTTCCACCGAACCCCATTCGGAGACGGGCACGCGCGTGGCCCATTCGAGCGCGGCATCGAGATCTGGTACCTCGATCACGTAGAAGCCGCCAAGCTGTTCCTTGCCTTCCGGATAGGGACCATCCTGCACATCATGGTCCTCGCCTTTCCGACGTACGATCGTGCCGGTCTCAGGCGGGGTCAGGCCGGCGCCGGCGGTCAAGATCCCTGCCTGCACCAGGGCCTTGGTGTAGGCCGTCCAGCCATCGCGATAGGCGGGGTCGTTGCGGCGGACAAAGTCTTCTGCAGATTCACGGATGATAAGTGCGTATTGCATCGGAAACTCCTGATCCTCTGATGGGTTTGACCGGGCAAGCAGCATGTAAGGCCGAATTTGCCCAAGCTGCAATGCTTCGGTGGCGCGGCTTCGAGCCGTTCCGAAACAATGAGGTCTCAGTCGTCTTCATTTCGACATTGCAGCCGAAAAAAATCGATCACACCGAAATGGGCGCGAGAAAATCGCTGAGCGGGAAGTGCTGGAGGCGACTGATGCCGCCTCCGCTTCCGGTCAAGCGTCCGCCTTTGTCTGATCCACCACTTCCGCGCCGGGCGAATTCTTCTTGATGGATTCGATGGCGTTCACCGCGGATGCTTTCGCCTTGTAGCCTTCGGACGAAAACATGGTCTCGCCGTTCGACGCCTTGAAGCGGAAGCGGAATTCACCGGCCTTATCCTTGTAAACTTCAAATCTGTACATGGATCCCTCCTGGTAAGCTGAAATCGTGCATCAGCTTTCAGAAAGCTAGCCCAGAATTGTGAGCTTTTCCACTACCTTAATTAGAATTCCATTGTATGGCGTGCAATTGCCGCCGGTTGGATCGGGCGCGAGAGAAGGGCTGGCCGCATGCTGTCCCTTTCGCGAAGATCATTCCATCTGGATATGGGCGCCGTCGACGACCGGTTTCCATTTCGCAAGCTCGGCCTTCACATGGGCGCCGAGTTCCTCCGGTGTCGAGCCGACGATGGTTGCACTAAATTCCTTCATCCGCCCGGCGACGGCCGGATCGGTCAGCGCCTTGTTGGCGGAGGCGTTCAGGCGAGTGATCACATCGGCCGGGGTGTTGGCCGGCGCAAAGAGTGCGTTCCACGTATAGGTCTCGTATCCTGGAATGCCGGATTCCGCGATAGTCGGGATATCAGGGAAGGATGGCGCGCGTTCGGCGGTCGTGACGGCGAGTGCCCGGAGCGTACCGGCCTTGATGTGGCTCGACGACGAGGGCAGGTTGTCGAACATGATCGGTACCTGATTGCCGATGACGTCGTTCAATGCGGGCCCCGCACCCTTGTAGGGGATATGCTGCATGTCGACGCCCGCCATGCTTTTAAAAAGTTCGCCGGAAAGATGCAGCGGCGTGCCGTTACCGGATGACGCATAACTGTATTTGTCCGGATCGGCTTTCAGGAGCGCAATCAGCTCCTGCACATTCTTTGCGGGCAGTTCCGGATTGACCACCAGGACATTGGGAACAACCACGAGCAATGAAACCGGCGCGAAGTCCTTTTCGGCATCATAGGGCGTCGATTTCAGGATCAGCGGATTGAGGGCGTGGGTGGCGACGGTGCCCATCAGGATCGTATAGCCATCCGGCGCGGCGCGCGCGCGACGTTATCAGCGCCGAGATTGCCGCCGGCTCCCGCAACATTCTGCACGATGACCTGCTGGCCGAGATCTTCGGACATTTTCTGCGCGACGATACGCGCGACGACATCGGTCGAGCCTCCGGCGGCGAACGGCACGACCATGGTTATGGAACGATCGGGAAAAGTCTGGGCTGATGCGGCCGTACCAGTCGCGGCTGCGATCAGGCCAAGGCCAAGTGCCACACTTATGCGACTGACAATATCAGAAAGCGCCATTCGAATCTCCTCCCACCGATTTCAACAGCAAAGACCCCTACCTTGGGCATGGGAAGGTTAGGGCAGGTTCCAGCAAAGGCAACCGAGTGGGAAGGCTGTCGCGATCAGACTTTAGTCGCGATGGGGGTATGAGGCAGCTATTTGGCGGCTGCCAGCACATCCTCGTTGGCCGCATCGAATTGCAGGCGGGCGAGTTTCGCATAGATGCCGCCGTTTCGGATCAGGCTCTGATGCGTGCCCTCCTCTACGACACGTCCCTGATCCATGACGAGAATGCGGTCGGCCTTGAGAACAGTGGCGAGACGGTGGGCGATGACAACAGTGGTGCGGCCATGCATAAGCCCGTCAAGCGCTCTCTGCACAAGCGTTTCGCTCTCTGCATCAAGCGCCGAAGTCGCCTCGTCCAGCAGAAGGATCGGTGCATTTTTCAGGATCGCGCGGGCAATGGCGATGCGCTGGCGCTGGCCGCCGGACAGTGTGACACCGCGTTCGCCGACCTGCGTCTCGTAAGACTTTTCCAGCCGGTTGATGAATTCATCGGCCTGCGCGGCGATTGCCGCTGCGCGAACCTGCTCGCGCGTCGCGCCATGAACGCCAAAAGCGATATTATCGTGGATCGAGGAGGCGAAGATGGTCACATCCTGTGGCACGATGGCTATGCGCTGGCGCAAGGCGTCCGGATCGGCCTGGCGGGCGTCGACGCCATCGATCTTCACGCTGCCCTGTTGCGGATCGTAGAAGCGGAGCAAGAGCGAAAAGACGGTGCTCTTGCCGGCGCCGGATGGGCCGACGATCGCAACCGTTTCGCCCGGCAGGACCGTGAAATCCAAGCCATGCAGAGCTGACCTGCCGGGACGGGATGGATAGGCGAAATGCACGCCGTCGAATTCCACGCGGCCCTGGGCGGGCGAGGGGAGTGGCTGCGGGTTTGCGGGGGCGGCGATCGGGGAGACTTCATCGAGAAGCTCGGTCAGGCGGTCGGCGGCACCGGCTGCCTGCGAAAGCTCGCCCCAGACTTCCGACAGTGCACCGAGCGAACCGGCTGCGATGACCGCATAGAGCAAGAACTGGCCGAGCGTGCCGGCCGAAAGTGTACCCGCGAGGACGCTGTGGGCGCCAAACCAGAGAACGGCGACCACGCTGCCAAAAATTAGGGTGATCGCGATGCCCGTCAGCAGGGCGCGGGAGGAAACGGCAGAACGTGCGGCCTGATAGGCGGATTCCACGGCCGAGCCGTAGCGGTCCGCTGCAATCGTTTCGGCGTTGAAGGCCTGCACGGTGCGGGTTGCGGCGATCGTCTCATTGGCGAAGGCGGAAGCTTCTGCCAGCGTATCCTGTGCGGCGCGGGAGCGCTTGCGCACCGAACGGCCGCCGGCAACAAGCGGAAAGACGATGACGGGGATCGCGACGATGACGAGGCTGGAAAGCTTTGGCGAGGTGACGATCATCATGCCGAGCGCGCCGATGCAGAGGATCAGGTTGCGAAGCGCCACGGAAGCGGTGGCGCCGACGGCGGATTTGATCTGCGTGGTATCGGCCGTCAGCCGCGAGACGATCTCGCCCGACTGGTTGACGTCGAAGAAAGAGGGCGAGAGCCGAGTGACATGCGAGAAGACATCGCGGCGCAGATCCGAAACGATGCGCTCCCCAATGGTGATGACGAAATAGTAGCGTAGTGCACTGGCGATCGCGAGCACGATGGCCATGATCATCATCATGGCGAAATAGCTATTGATGAAGGTGCCGTCGGCCTGCGTGAAGCCGTGGTCGATCATGCGGCGCACGGCGAGCGGTATGGCAAGCGAAGTCACGGCCGCCAGCGCCAGCGAAATCAGGGCACCGGCCACCATGCCACGGTAGCGTGCCACATAAGGTGTCAACCTGCCGAGCGGCTTCAGCGAACGCGACCTCTTCTCCCCAACTTCTGCCTGCTCTGCCAAATTGTCTCCGATCGCCCTCAAAGACCGCGTATTGCGGCTCCTTGGCCCTTGTTATCCCGGCGCCCTTCATGTATAGGCACCGCATCCTAATGGGAAGCCGTAGCCTTCACGACTGCGGCTTCATTTATTCAATCGGTTCTTCCGCCGCAACTGTCTGCGGCAAATTGGACCTCGGCATCGCAGGAAGATTGTCATGAAGGAAGGCATCCATCCCGACTACCATACCATCAAGGTAGTCATGACCGATGGCACCGAGTACGAAACCCGCTCGACCTGGGGTTCGGAAGGCGCTGTCATGAACCTCGAAATCGACTCCAAGTCGCACCCGGCCTGGACTGGCGGCAACCAGCAGCTCATGGACCGCGGCGGCCGTGTCTCGAAGTTCAACAAGCGTTTCGGCGGCCTCGGCCTCTAATTCGCTTCCGCTTTGCGGATTATTCAAAAGCCCGGCCTTGTGCCGGGCTTTTTTGTATTGGGTCTTACGACGCGCAAATAAAAAACCGGCCGCGTCCCCGCAGCCGGTTTCAAGAATTCTATGATGTCAGATCAGTTGTTGCCGAAGGCCGTCTGCAGCAGGGAAAGCTGGGCCTGGACGCTGTTCTGATTATCGGGAACGATCGCAGCTTCTGCCGGGCGGTAGATTTCGCGGTCGAGCAGGGCAATGCGGTTCTGCAGGCGAAGCGAGCGCTCCACGAGATCGCGGAAGGATTCCGGCAGGTCGCCCCAGCCCGGAGCATTGCGATCGACGTTGAAGCCATCGAGCCTGACCTTGTTTTTTCTCGGCCAAGACCTGATCGCGGGACATTTCGCCATTGTTGACGGCGCGCTGCAGCAGCAGCCAGGAAGCCATCTGCATCAGGCGGGTCGTGAGGCGCATTGATTCAGCCGCATAAAGGACCGAGGCCATGCGCGGCAGCACCTTGGAGGCTGCGCGGCCCTGGCCGTCGAGATAGGATGCGGTTTCTTCGACCAGCGACATGCCCTCTGCATACAGCGTCTTGAACTGCGAGGATGCGGCAGCGCGGCCAGCAAAACTGATTGTGTTCAATCCAAGTTCCGACATCTAAAGAATCCCTGTTGCACGCATCTACTATCAGGTAACGCCGGGTTCCCGGAAAAAGTTTCCCAAGCCGGTCTTCGTGATTTCAAGATGGTATCTTTAACCTAGATGCGCAAGCCGTTTCTTAAGAAAAGGTTAATCTCCACAGTTTCGTGGAAAGGTCTAAGGCAGCGCAAAAAGAAGAGCCGCAAAAGCGGCTCTCAAGGTAAAACAGGGAGAAAAATCAGACCAATTCACCGCTTGGAAAACTGTCTGAGGTCCAGAAGAATCTGAACAGCAACAGTAATACCTTATAAAGCTTAATTTTTTATTAATGTCGTCCCGATTTAAGACTTAACGAAAGTAAATACGAAGCAATATTTGCTCGCTCACAGTCTTATGATCGGAAAAGATTTTCGGCGGCCAATCGGCCGGAAGCCTTCTTGGCGGCCTCGGCCTCGAGCCGTGCGATCTCGGTTTTCAAAAGTTCCACGCGTGCTCTCAACTCGTCGACCGAAAGCATGGAGAGATCGGAGCCGATCTCGTGCGCTGTCTTCTTCTGCGGCCTATCGTCATCCATCAAGCTCATTGTCGCTCCTCCTGCAAACCGTGTGGCGATCCCTAGGATTTCGGCCCACGCTTCAAGTCTCTGTTGCAAGCGTGTCGCTATCGCAAAATCGCTGCGCATTTTTCGCGCGACATGCCTCAGTCCGTCAGCCAAACTTTACAGCAGGATCGCCGCTTTCGGGAGACTTGTTGGAGCTGCGATCGGCAAGCGACATGCTTTGCGGCGTGAGCGTCGGAGATGTTGCTGTCGGAATCGTCGTATAGGCATCGCGGTCGCTCGCCGGAATGGCCGCACGAATGCGGCTTCTGAGGATGGCATAGCCGGTGATCAGGAGATGGGCGAGCGCTGTCACCAAGAAGAGTGCATGCGGGCTGACGACTGACATGACCGGACCTCCGATCGTCGGCCCGATAACGGTGCCGATGCCGTAGAGCAGCAGCAGGCCGCCGGAAACCTTTACGAAATCCTCCGATGAGGCAAAGTCGTTCGCGTGGGCGACAGCGATCGGATAGAGCGTGTTGGCGACCGCACCGTAGAGGATGACGAGGCCGATCAGGAAGGCTGGGGAGGACGGATGCAGGAGGAAGATCAGGAGCCCGGCGAGCGCCGCGATGGCTGACATGGCTGCCAGGACGTAGCGACGGTCGATACGATCTGACAGGCGTCCGGCCGGAAGCTGCATCACCGCGCCGGCAAAGATGGTGGTGCTCATCATCACTGCAATCGAAGTGTCGGAAAGACCCGCACCCGCACCGAAGACGGCACCGAGCGTACCATAGGCGCCATTGGCAATGCCGACCAGCAGGATGCCGAGACAGGAAACCGGCGAATTGCGATAGAGCGCAGGCAGATCGAGTTTGACTGCTTTCAGCGGCTGCGGTGAGGCTGCGGTCGACAGCGTCGTCGGCAGCATGGCGATGCAGTAGAAGATGCCGCAGATCATGAAGAGTACGGGCGTGCGCACGTCTTCGAGCGGGATCATCATCTGGCCGCCCACGACGCCAAGGAGGGTGATGCCGATATACAGCGAGAAGATCGCGCCGCGGCTCTCATTGTTCGCCCGTTCGTTCAGCCAGCTTTCGATGATCATCGAAGTCCCGGCAGTGGAGAAACCGGTGACGGCACGCAGGATGACCCACCAGACCGGATCGATGATGATGCCGCTGACAAGCGCGATGATGGCGATGATGGCGATAAAGCCGGAGAACGCGCGTACATGGCCGACGCGACGCACCATCTTCGGTGCAACCAGGCAGCCAATAACAAAACCTGCTGCCCAGGAGGTCCCGAGCAGACCGAGCGTGGTCGTGGCATAACCTTCGAGGTTTCCGCGCACAGGAAGCAGAATGCCCTGCAGTCCGTTGCCCATGAAAAGGAAGAGCGTGCCAAAGAGCAGCGCAGCGACGGACAGCAGATTTCTTGTCATATCCCCAGACTCGGCGTGTTCGCTTCGAAAAAGACATAAGGCGCGACGTTAATCTGCCCAGTCCATAAGAGTGTTGATTGTGTCCCGGAATGCCTTTACGGCGTGTAGATATTCCTGTGTTCGCGTGAAAAAATGTCCGTCCTGTGACATTCTGATAAATGGAAAAAATAAAGCCATGACAAAGCTGATAGCGTTGCTACTCATCCTTGCCATGGCAATCCAGATCATCAAGCCGCTCGGCTATCCGGGGCTGCGCCGCCGGATGGATTTCTGGAAGATCGCGCTGATTGCCTTTGCCATCTGGGCGGTGGCGTTGCTGGCGCGTGATTTCCTGGTGCAATAGGCGGGGTCAGTCCCGCAGGATGATCTCGCCTTTCATGATCGGCACGCAGCTTCCCGAGATCGTCACGTCAGTGACCGTGCCGACCGTCTTGACGACATCGAGTTCGATGATGCTGCGCCGGCCCATTTCGACGCCCTGTTCGATCGTCACGTGCTGGCTGACGTCCGCCTCCGGCAGCAGCGAGACGAGATAGGCGGAGAGGGCGGCTGATGCGCTTCCGGTCGCCGGATCTTCAATGACGTTGTCCAGCGGCGCGAACATGCGGGCGCGGATGTTCCAGGGGGTAGCGGTGGGACGTACATAGAGGAACAGCGAAAAGTCATGGCTGCCGGCCACGCCCCTAGCCGCCGCCTGGAAGCCGTTCAGATTGGGACTTGCTGCGGCCAGAGCCTCGAGACTCTCGAGTTCTGCGACGGCGAAGTTCAGTCCCACCGAGGCAAAGACCGGGGCATGCATGTTCTTGCGGATCGAGGAGGGATCAATGGAGACGCAATCGGCAATGACGGTCTCGGATATTCTGTCGCCTATTTCAAGCGGCCGTGGAGCACGGATGGTTGCTCCGGTGACGCGACCTTCACGGCGCTGCAGGGTCACTTCCACAAGGCCGGCCTTTTCCTCGAACCGCAGCCTATCGCCAATGGCGCGACCGAAGATTTCGTTCTGCTGGCCGAGAACATAGGCAGTGCCGACATTGGGATGCCCCGCGAACGGCACCTCCATTGTCGGCGTGAAGATGCGAACTCTTGCGGTGTTTTCGGGGTTCTCAGGCGGCAGCACGAAGGTTACTTCGGAATAGCCGAACTCGGCGGCAATCTTTTGCATTGCCGCATCGCTGATGCCCCTGGCATCGCTCATGACCGCGAGCGGATTGCCCTCATAGCGGGTGGAGGTGAAGACGTCGACGGTGAGGTAGGACAAGCTGTTCATGGCGGCTCCAACAATGGTGGCGCCATGATTATCGAGGCTCGTGGTTGCGGCGAAGGACTATCTTGTCGCCATGACAAATCGGCTTCGCGACTGGCAGGAACAAAGACAGGCGGCGAGGGTGCTCGCCGCCTGTCTGTTTTCTCAAGCATCCAAAAGGCTCATGCGGCCTTTTCGAGTTCGGCCTTCCAGTTGCCCTTGGCGGCGAGGCTGTTCATCTCGGCGCGGTGTGCGAATTCGCGCTGGCCGGCAGCGACGTTTTCCTGCTGGCCGTTCCAGGCCTTGAGTGCACTGTCCTGCAGAGCACGGCCATAGGAGAAGGTGACAAACCAGGGCAGCTCATAACCGGAGTTGATGGCGGAGAGATGGGCTGTCGCTTCTTCCGTGGTCTGGCCGCCGGAGAGGAAGGCGATCCCCGGAACGGATGACGGAACCGTGCGCTTCAACACCTGGACGGTGCGCTCCGCCACTTCCGCAACCGAGGCCTTGCGGGCATTCTTGCCGTCAATGACCATGTTCGGTTTCAGGATCATGCCCTCGAGGCTGACACGGGCATCAGCAAGTTCCTCGAACACGATGCGCAGCGTGGATTCGGTCACTTCGGCGCAACGGTCGATATTGTGGTCGCCCGGCTTTCCGTCCATCAGGCATTCCGGCTCGACGATCGGTACGATCTTGGCTTCCTGGCAGAGCGCGGCATAGCGAGCCAGCGCCTGGGCGTTGGCGCGCACGGAACCACGGCTCGGCAGGGTCTGCGAGATGGCGATGACGCCGCGCCACTTGGCGAAGCGGGCGCCGGCCTCATAATATCTGGCAAGCCGGTCTGCGAGGCCATCAAGGCCTTCGGTGACGGTTTCACCCGGATATTTTGCCATCGGCTTGGCGCCGATATCGACCTTGATGCCCGGAATGCTGTCGGCAGCCTTGATGATGTCGACGAAAGACGTGCCGTCAGCGGCTTTCTGATACAGGGTTTCCTCGTAGAGGATGACGCCGGAAATGTACTTCTTCATTGCGTCTTCCGAGCGGAAGAGCATCTCGCGATAATCGCGTCGGCTGGTTTCGGTCGATTCAAGATTGATCGCATCGAAACGCTTCTTGATGGTGGAGGTCGATTCATCGGCGGCAAGCAGGCCCCGACCGCCAGCAACCATCTTAACTGCAATGTCTTCCAGTCGTTCGCTCATCTCGTTCTCTCCACAATGAAACCCGGTAGAATTGACAATATAGAACTCGGATAACAGAAGTTTATAGCGAGAAAAATGGGAGCGCTAAGTCATTGAAACGATTGAAATGATTTCAATCGTTTGAAAGTTCGGGAATTTTTCCTCTTCGTGAGCAAAAGACCGCGGAAGCGTTCGCTCCCGCGACCTATCCTGCTGGAATATCTGCCGAATCGGCTTATGGCCAACGGGCCGTTACCGAGAGAGAACGGCCACGCCCGGCAGTTCCTTGCCTTCCATCCATTCGAGGAAGGCGCCGCCTGCCGTCGAAACATAGGTAAATTCTTCGGCAACGCCGGCATGGTTCAGCGCCGAGACCGTATCGCCACCGCCTGCGACCGACGTGAGCTTGCCGGCCTTGGTGCGCTCGGCGGCGTATCTCGCAGCGGCGACGGTCGCTGTGTCGAAGGGCTCGATTTCAAAGGCGCCGAGCGGACCGTTCCAGACGAGCGTCGTGGCGCGCTCGATCCAGGCCTTGACGGCTTCGACCGACTTTGGACCGACATCGAGGACCATGGCGTCACCGGGGATGGCTTCGATCGAGACGATCTCATTGGCCGCTCCTGCCTTGAATTCGCGGGCGACGACGCCGTCTTCCGGCAGAACGATCGCACAGCCGGCGGTGGCGGCTTCGATCATGATCTGCTTGGCGGTATCGGCGAGGTCATGTTCGCAGAGCGACTTGCCGACATTGGTGCCCCGGGCGGCGATGAAGGTGTTGGCCATGCCGCCGCCGATCACGAGCGCATCGACCTTCTTCACGAGGTTCATAAGAAGGTCGATCTTGGTCGAGACCTTGGCGCCACCGACGATGGCGACGACCGGACGGATCGGGTTGCCGAGGCCTTTTTCGAGCGCCTCGAGTTCTGCCTGCATCGTGCGCCCCGCATAGGCCGGCAGGTGATGGGCAAGGCCCTCGGTGGAGGAGTGGGCGCGGTGAGCAGCGGAGAAGGCGTCGTTCACATAGATATCGCCGTTTGCGGCGAGCGCCTTTGTGAATTCAGGATCGTTCTTTTCCTCGCCCTTGTGGAAGCGGGTGTTTTCCAGAAGCAGGATATCGCCATTGTTCATCTTCGCGACGGCGGAAGCGGCGGCTTGGCCGATGCAGTCGGACGCAGTCAGCACGGCGTGGTCGAGCACCGCCTCGACCGACGGAGCAATCAGAGAAAGCGAGAATTCTGCCGAGGGGCCGTCCTTCGGGCGGCCGAAATGGGCGAGCAGGATGACCTTCGCTCCCTTTTTCGACAGTTCAAGGATCGTCGGCGCGACGCGCTCGATGCGGGTCGTGTCCGTAACCTTGCCGTCCTTGACCGGGACGTTGAGGTCGACGCGGACGAGAACACGCTTGCCGGCGATGTCGTTGAGGTCGTCGAGGGTCTTGAAAGCTGCCATGGAAGGATCCGTTCGTGGTTGCGAAAGTTGCGCCGACCATAGCAAGGATCGGAGGAGACGCAAGGCAGTCGGCGGCCGTTTTAACGTGGGGTTTCGTCACGTCCGGCAGCACTTTCCGCAGCCGTCATCTCATGCTTTTTGCGGCCTTTCATACGGTCACGGGTACGCTGGATAATTTCGCGCAGATTGATGAAGATCGGCAATGTTATGGCCGGTTCCACGGCCTCCAATGACATGCCGACAGAGGTGATGTGATCCTGATCGTCGAGGTCGCGGACGATGAGAATGAGCGAGCCGAGACGGACGCGATCAGCATAATCCGCCTTGCCGCCGAGGCGCTGTTTCATCAGTTCGGCGATCGTCAAACCCTTTTCGGATTCATTGAGCAGGCCCGGACCATAGGCGGCATCGAGATCGGCGGCAGGGCGAGCCGGCGACAGCGCGAAGGCGCCAAAAAATTCCGCGTCATCCTCATCAACAGGTGCGCGACTGGCGAAGAGCCGGTCGAGCAGGCGCGAATAGCTGGGAGCGATGAAGAGGTAGACAAGATCGTTTTCCCTCAGGCGACCGGCATATTGGTAGCGCATCGACTTGCCGTCGCGGATCACAAGCGAGGGTGCCGCCCAGCGCGGAATGCGCTCGCCACGCAGAACCGGGCTGTCCTTGACGACGCGATAGGAAAGCAGCTCGTGATTGGCCGCGCCTGGCAGGTCGACCTCGACTTTGTCGACCGCGCCGATGCGCGGCGGAATGATGAGACCGAGGCGCTTGGCGACCGGCTTGATTGTCCAGCCCTGCACGAGGAGCGAGACGAGCACGATGATGAAGGCGGTGTTGAAGTAGATCTGGCTGTGCTGCAGGCCGCCGAGGATCGGCATGATGGCAAGCAGGATTGAGACTGCGCCGCGCAGACCGACCCAGGCGACAAAGCCGATTTCCTGCTGCGTATAATCGAACGGCAGCAGCGACAGCCAGACGGCGAGCGGCCGGGCGACGAAGATCAGGAAGAGAGCGAGCAGGATCGCCGGCACGATGATGACAGGGAATTGCGAAGGCGTCGCCAGCAGGCCGAGCACAAGGAACATAATGATCTGGGCAAGCCAGGTCATCCCGTCCTGAAAGCGCCTGATGGTGCCGATCGCCTGCATCTTTCGGTTTCCGGCATAGATGCCGGCAACGTAGACGGCGAGGAAGCCGCTGCCGCCAACCGCGCCGGTGAAGGAGAAGACGAGCAAGGCGAGCGCCAGCACGAAGATTGGCGTGAGGCCGCGATCCGTTTCCAGCCGCCCGGCGATCAGCACGATCATCATGCCGCCGAGCAGGCCGAGGATGACGCCAAGGCCCATCTGCTGAATGAACATGGCGAGCATGCCGATATTGATGCCGGCGTAACGTTCGCCGCTGGCGAGAACCTCGACCAGGGCGATGGTCAGGAAGATCGCCATCGGGTCGTTGGTGCCGGATTCGACTTCCAGCGTAGAGCGCACCTTGTCTCGGATGTTGATGCCGCCGATGCGCAGCAGGAAGAAGACGGCTGCAGCATCGGTAGAGGCGACAATTGAGCCAAGCAGCATGCCTTCCAGCCAGCTGAAATGCAGCAGCCAGCGGGCGGCGAAGGCGAAGAGTCCGGCAGTCAAGAGCACGCCGACCGATGCCAGTGTCAACGACGGTATCGCGGCAATCCGGAAGGCCTGCATCGGTGTACCGAAGCCGGAATCGAAAAGGATAATCGCAAGCGCGATGGAGCCCAGAATATAGGCGAGGTAGTTGTTGCTGAATTCGATGCCGAGACCATCGACGCCGGCGGCAAGCCCGATCATCAGAAACAGCAGCAGGAGAGGAGCGCCGAAGCGGAACGCAAGCAGGCTCGAGAAGGCCGCAAGAAGCACGAGCGCCGTCGCAACCAGCACCACGATATAAAACGCTTCCATGCCTACCCCTTTCGCTTCGTCACGCCATCCCGCAGCCGCCCCCGCCCATCCCCCAACGTCCAGCACGATCTTTCAGTAAACGGCAAAAAACAGCAGAAGGGTAGGCCTTGCGGCTTAACCTCGGCTGCATTGCTGCGTCATGCTGCTGGACGGCCCTTGGGGTGAGGGCCAGAAAAGAATGCTATTGGAAAAAGTCTCTATAAAGAATGTATGAGGAAATCAGGCGAGAGCAGGGCAGGCAGAGGGGGCGTCACACTTTTTGTTGATGAGACCGTTAGAGGCCGCTTCCATTTTTCGTCACCTGAAATTGCTTCTGAATTCGGTCCACGGGCGTACCGTCCTTGAGCGGCACTTTCTTCAGCGTGTTATAGGTACTGAACCCCATCTTCTCGTAGTAGGCCAGCCCGCCAATGTTGTCGGCGCGGATGGTTGCGTTGATGATTTCGATATTGCGTTCCTTGGCTGCAGAGCGTGTTGCGGCAAACAGGGCAGTGCCGACGCCTGGCATCTTCGGGTTCAGGCGCGCGAAAGTTCCGATATCGGACCACCCCTTCGGCAAATCGCCGTAACGGCTGAGGAACTGAAAGCCGGCGAGGCCAGACCCTGCCTGCGCCACATGGCAGATGAGGGCGAATTCGCCGGATATGAACCAGTCGGCCAAAAGTTCGGGCGAAAAGCGATCCTCGAGGGCAGTCGTGCCGCCCGCTTCGATGATCTCATTGATGAGCCCGCAGAGTTCGGCGGCGTCATCAACAGTCGCGTTGCGAATAGTCAGTTGCGCCATGCTCTTCCATCTCCTGATCGATCGCCCAAAATGAAAACGGCCCGGTTTCCCGAGCCGCTTCCTGATCTTGATGCCTGACGCTTAGATGAGCTTGGCGAAGGCAACAGCCGTGTCGGACATGCGGCTGGAGAAGCCCCACTCGTTGTCGTACCAGGACAGGACGCGCACGAAGTTGCCTTCCATGACCTTCGTCTGGTCGGTCGCGAAGATCGAGGAGTGGCTGTCGTGGTTGAAGTCACGGGAAACGAGCGGCTCATCGGTGTAGCCGAGGATGCCCTTCAGCTTGCCGTTTGCGGCAGCCTTGATCGCTTCGTTGATTTCGCCGACCGTGGTGGCCTTCTTGGCAACGAACTTGAAATCGACGACCGAAACGTTCGGGGTCGGAACGCGGATCGAGGTGCCGTCGAGCTTGCCCTTGAGGTGCGGCAGAACGAGGCCGACGGCCTTGGCAGCACCCGTCGAGGTCGGAATCATCGAGAGGGCAGCAGCGCGGGCGCGATACAGATCCTTGTGCATCGTATCGAGCGTCGGCTGGTCGCCGGTGTAGGAGTGGATAGTGGTCATGAAGCCGTGGTCGATGCCGACGGCGTCGTCGAGAATCTTCACGACCGGCACCAGGCAGTTGGTGGTGCAGGAGGCGTTGGAGATGACCAGATGCTCCTTGGTGAGCTGGTCATGGTTGACGCCGAAGACGACGGTCAGGTCAGCGCCGTCGGCAGGAGCCGAAACGATGACGCGCTTGGCACCAGCCGTCAGATGAGCCGCGGCCTTGTCGCGGGCGGTGAAGATGCCCGTGCATTCCATCGCGATGTCGACACCCAATTCCCTGTGGGGAAGCGTTGCCGGATCCTTGATCGCGGTGACCTTGATAGGCTTGCCGCCGCCGACGGTGATCGTGTCGCCTTCGACCTTCACTTCGGCCGGGAACTTACCGTGGATGGAGTCGTATCGCAGCAGGTGGGCGTTGGTCTCGACCGGGCCGAGGTCGTTGATGGCGACGACTTCGATGTCCGTACGGCCGGATTCGACGATGGCGCGAAGAACGTTGCGGCCGATACGACCGAAACCGTTGATGGCAACCTTGACTGTCATGTTCATTCACTCCCTAGAGATTGGGATTGCGGATAATAGATGAGGAAGCGCCCGAAGGCACTCCCTTAAAGCTTGGCTTCTGCTGCTGCGACGACGGCGTCAGCCGTGATGCCGAAATGCTCGAACACCTTCTTGGCCGGGCCGGACGCGCCGAAGCCCTTCATGCCGACGAAGGTGCCTTCCGGACCGATAAAGGCATCCCAGCCTTCGCGAACGGCGGCTTCGACGGCGATCTTGACCGGCGAGTTGCCGAGGATTTCCTTGCGGTAAGCCTCCGGCTGATCGAAGAAGAGTTCCGTGCAGGGAACGGAAACGACGCGGGTGCTGACACCCTTGCCTTCAAGCGTTGCACGGGCGGCAACGGCGAGTTCCACTTCCGAACCGGAGGCGAAGATCGTGACCTTGGCATCGGCGTTGCCGGCGAGCGTGTAGGCGCCGAGTTCGCAGAGGTTCTTCTGGTTATACTCGGTGCGGACGGTCGTCAGGTTTTGACGGGTCAGGGCCAGAGCGGACGGATGGTCCTTGCTCTTCATGGCGATCTGCCAGCATTCCGCGGTCTCGACTGCGTCGGCCGGGCGGAAGACACGCAGGTTCGGCACCGCACGCAGGCCGGCGATCTGTTCTACCGGCTGGTGCGTCGGCCCATCTTCGCCAACGCCGATCGAGTCATGGGTGAGGACGTGGATGACACGGATGCCCATGAGCGAGGCGAGGCGGATCGGTGGGCGGCAATAATCCGAGAAGATCATGAAGCCGCCGCCGTAAGGGATAAGACCGCCATGGAGTGCGATGCCGTTCATGGCAGAGGCCATGCCGTGCTCACGGATGCCCCAGTGCATATAGCGGCCGGCGAAATCCGTTGGCGTGATCGAATGCATCTGGCTGGTCTTGGTATTGTTCGACGGCGTCAGGTCAGCGGAGCCGCCGAGCGTTTCCGGCACGAAGCCGTTGATGACTTCGAGCGCATCTTCGGATGCCTTGCGGGAAGCGATCGTCGGCTTGGTTTCGGCAAGCTTCTTCTTGTAGTCGTCGATAGCCTTGTCGAAGCCTTCGGGCAGGTCACCGGCAAAACGACGGGTGAACTCGGCCTTTGCCGGCGACTTGGACAGCGTTTCTTCCCATGCCTTGACGATATTGTCAGAGCGGGTGCCGGCGGCGCGCCATGCGTCGAGGACGTCGGAGGGAACGACGAAGGGCTCGTATTCCCAGTTCAGCGCCTTGCGGGTGGCGGCGATTTCGTCGGCGCCGAGCGGGTTTCCGTGCACCTTGTGGGTGCCCTGCTTGTTCGGAGCGCCAAAGCCGATGACCGTCTTGCAGGCGATGAAGGTCGGACGGTCGGACTTGTGGGCGGCTTCGATCGCATCGGCGATGGCGGCCTGGTCGTGACCGTCGATCTCGATCGTGTTCCAGTGAACGGCCTTGAAGCGAGCGACCTGATCGGTCGAGTCGGACAGGGAAACGGCGCCGTCGATGGTGATCGAGTTGTTGTCCCAGAAGAGGATCAGCTTGTTGAGCTTCAGGTGGCCGGCAAGCGCGATCGCTTCGTGGCTGATGCCTTCCATCAGGCAGCCGTCGCCATTGATGACGTAAGTGTAGTGGTCCTGCAATTCCGGACCGAACTCGTCGCGCAGCTTGCGCTCGGCGATCGCCATGCCGACGGCATTGGCAATGCCTTGGCCGAGCGGGCCAGTGGTCGTTTCGATGCCGGTGGCATGGCCGTATTCCGGATGGCCGGCGGTCTTGGAGCCGAGCTGACGGAACTGCTTCAAGTCCTCGACCGACATGTCCGGATAGCCGGTCAAATAGAGAAGCGAGTAGAGCAGCATCGAGCCATGACCGGCAGAGAGAACAAAGCGGTCGCGGTTCGGCCAGTGCGGCTTCTGGGGATCGAAGCGGAGATATTTGGTAAAGAGGACCGTTGCCACATCCGCCATGCCCATCGGCATGCCCGGGTGGCCGGAATTCGCCTTTTCGACAGCATCCATGGAGAGGAAACGGATCGCATTCGCCATCCGGTCGTTTTGTTCGCGTGAGGTCATGGCTTTTCCGCTAGTTCCGGGTTTGAGGATGGCCTCGAGCCTGCCAAGACCATCAATGAGAGCGGTCGAGACATACCAGTTGGAACGGCCAAGTCAACAAAATGGAAGCCGTTTGGAGGCCGGGTGCGACGATTTTTGACATTTGACCGTCAAGTTTTACAAAAGACGAATCTTGTGTGACAGGCTTGTGTAAATCGCTCATCCACAGAATAGGGCAGGGGGTAGCCGAGGGGCTTTATTGACGCGCTCCAGCCTAGCTGCATATCCTCTTGAAAATACAGGGTCGGCGACAGAGGCCGATTCGCGGGTCTTGTGCGGGGAACCGGAAAAGACATGACGCCTAATGGCAACATCATCGAAGCTGCGCTTACGGAGCTCAAACAGGCAATCTCGGGCCTCGAGAATGCTGTCGACATGCGCATCGAGCGCCAGCGTGAGCAGGGCGAGATCGAAGGCGAAGTCCGCCGCGTGCATGCCGACCGCTCGCGCCTTGCCCAGGAGCTCGACCAGGCTGAATTCCGCGCGAACCGGCTGGAAGAGGTCAATCGCGAGGTTTCGCGGCGTCTGGTGACGGCGATGGAAACGATCCGCGCGGTTCTTGACCGCTAAGAGGACATGATGACATGGCGCAGGTAACGGTTACGATCGACGGCAAGGCCTATCGCATGGCCTGCGAAGAGGGGCAGGAAGATCATCTGACCGACCTCGCAGTTCGTTTCGACCGTTATGTCGGTCATCTCAAGGGTCAGTTCGGCGAAATCGGCGATCTCAGGATCACCGTCATGGCCGGCATCATGGTGATGGACGAGATCTCGGAGCTAACGCGGCGCGTTGCCGGGCTGGAATCGGAGCTGGAGACGCTCCGCAGCAACCGGGACACGGTAATTGCCGCCACCGCTCGCACGGAAGAAGGCATTGCAGTGGCGCTTTCGGAGGTCACGAGCCGTATTCAGGGCATCACCGACAAGCTGAACGGCCGTACGCCGGCCGAGCTTAATTAATTTGGGAGAGCAGTGCTGCCCCACTGGTGCGGTGCTGCAAATGTCCCTATATTCGCTGACGCGGTCTGTGCTTCTCGACAGGAACAATGAATCCTCGGGGCCATACCCGATCCTTAGGGAGCTGTCCCTGTCCGGGCTCGTGGGTCTGGACATACGGCGCCCACCTACTTTCGTAGGCGCCCAGGATCGAAAGTTTCCACCGGTTGTGTGGATCGCGCTTTATCTCTCGTCGGCGGGTTCTTCTTGGCCGGCGCTGATATTTCCCGACAAGTCCCGCTTTCAGTCGCCTGGTGGTTCATTCCAGCCGGTGAGCTTTGCCCAGTCGTAGGCGCCCTCCATGATGATATCGAAAACCGGATCCTTGATATCGTAATAGGCTTCGGCACTGTCAGGGAAAAAGCCGGCAAGGCGTTGCTTGATCAGCCCGTAGGCTGCTGCTGCCGTTGGATGAGCGCGCAGGAAATCCCGGCATAAAAGCGGATAGCGCTGATTGAAGCGGCGGCCCCTTTCACGAACATGGATATTCGCGGGCCGGCCCCTGTTTTTGAAATACAGCTTTCTCAACTCGCCATCTGCCAGATCGAGACCTGGTGGACAGTGATCGGTTACGATCGAGCGGCTCTCGAACCCCTCGCGTTCGAACGCTGTTCTATCGACCAGCTCAAGAGCATCGACACTCACCTGTATGTCGATGATATCCTTTGCGACAAGTCCGGGCACGGCGGTGGAGCCGATGTGATGGAGTGCGGCACCGGCGGGTGCTGCGCGCAGGATGGTCCGCTTCAAACTTGCGAAGTCGTCGGCCCAGCTTTGGCGCGGCGGATGGATTTCTATCGGCATGGAGCGCTCGCTATCGTTGAGCCGTGACAGGGGAATGACGGAGGTCTTCCTCAATGAATGTTCTCGACCAGGAAATCGATGAAGGCCCGGATACGTGCGGCAAGATGTTCGTGACCGGGATAAACGGCGTGAATGAGTTCGATATCTTCAGGATTATAGGTTTCCAATACGGGCACCAGCGTTCCGGCATCGATATCCGGCTGTACATGGAACTGGCCGACACGAGCAAGGCCAAGGCCGGCGAGGCAAAGGCTGCGAGTCGTTGGTCCATTGTTGGTTTCGAGGTTGCCAAAGACGGGTCTCGAGAAGCGACCGCCATTTTCGGGATTGCGGAATGGCCATTCCTCCGAGGTCGAGCGGAAGCTGAAGGTCAGGCAGTTGTGACGAACGAGATCCTCAGGGCTTTCCGGGATGCCTTGCCGTTTCAGATAGCCGGGTGAGGCAACGATAACGCGGCGGCTTTCGAGGAGCTTGCGCGCCTTCAGTGAGGAATCGCGCAAGGCGCCCGAACGGATGGCGATATCGGCGCGTTCGCCGATGATATCTATAATGCCATCGCTGAGCGCGAGGTCGAGGTCGACCTCGGGATAGAGCTTCAGGAAATCGGGCACCAGCGGCACTATGTAGCGAACGCCAAAGGCGACCGAGGTGCTCACGCGCAGGCGTCCTCGAGCCACCGTCGTGCCGCCTGCTGCGACGGCGCGTTCCGTTTCCTCGATGTCGGCGAGGATGCGTCGGGAGCGTTCGAGATAGATTTCGCCCTCTGGCGTCAGTTGCAAGGCGCGGGTCGTGCGCACCAGAAGACGCGTGCCGAGACGGTCCTCGAGCCGGGTGACGAGCTTGCTGACGGCGGAGGGCGAAAGCTTGAGCTTGCGGCCAGCGGCCGAGAAGCTTTGCAGTTCGGCCACCTGCACGAAGACATCCATCTCGCCGATGCGGTTATCCATCCGTTTCCTATCTTGAATTCAATTCACAACTGTTGAGCTATTATAGGCAATTATCGAGGAAGTGCGCCACGCCCATATTCCGACCCGAACAAGAACCAATCATCGGGTCACTCTCATGCCACTCGCTCTCTTTGCATTGACGATTGCGGCTTACGCGATCGGCACGACGGAATTCGTCATCGTCGGCCTGCTGCCGACGGTTGCCACCGACCTTCACATCACCCTGCCGCTCGCCGGCCTCATCGTCAGCGTCTATGCGCTGGGCGTTACCTTCGGCGCACCGATCCTGACGGCACTGACCGGACGGATCGAGCGCAAGCCGCTCATGCTTGGGCTGATGGCGCTCTTTATCATCGGTCACATCATCGCGGCGTTCAGCCCCGGTTATGAAGTGCTGCTGATTGCCCGCGTCGTCTCGGCCTTTGCGCACGGCGTCTTCTTTTCCGTCGGTTCCACCATTGCTGCCGATCTTGTGCCGGAGAACCGAAGGGCGTCGGCTATCGCGATGATGTTCATGGGCCTGACAGTTGCAATCGTCACCGGGGTTCCGCTCGGCACGTTCATTGGCCAGACTTTCGGCTGGCGCACCACCTTTGCTGCCGTTGCCGGTCTCGGTGTCGTTGCCTTCGCAGCCATTGCCTTCCTGCTGCCCTCGAACCTCAAGAAGGCCCCGCCGGCCAGCATCGGTGAACAGATCCGCGTACTTGCCACGGGGCGGCTGCTTCTCGTTTACGCCATGACGGCACTCGGTTATGGCGGCACTTTTGTTGCCTTCACCTTCCTTGCGCCGATCCTCGAGCAAGTTACCGGTTTTTGCCTCCTCGGCCGTCGGCCTGATCCTGATGCTCTATGGCGTGGCGATTGCGGTCGGCAACGTCGTCGGCGGGCGCATCTCCAACCGTGATCCGGTCAAGGCTCTGACCTTCCTGTTCATCGCCCAGGCACTCGTGCTGGTGCTCTTTGGCTTCACGGCTGTCTCGCCCTGGCTGACGATCCCGACGCTTGCGATCCTCGGCTTCCTGTCCTTCGCCAATGTGCCCGGCCTGCAGCTCTATGTCGTGCAGCTTGCACGTCAGCTGCAGCCGAACGCCGTCGATGTCGCCTCGGCGCTCAATATCGCCGCCTTCAACCTCGGCATCGCCATGGGCGCCTGGATCGGCGGTCTGGTCGTCGAATCCCGCTTCGGGCTAGGCGCCACGCCCTTCGTTGCCGCCGCGCTCGTCACCGTTGCCCTAGGCCTCACCATCAGGAGCGGTGCGCTCGACCGCCGCTCCATCCCTAATGCTGCCGCTGCCTGCAGCGCGGCCTGATCTCTCAGACTTGAAAGGAAACAGCATGAAACTCGTCAGCACCAATGGCGCCGCCATCCCCGCCCTCGGCTTTGGTACGTTCCGCGTGCCGGGACCCGACGCCGAACGCATGGTCTCGCACGTGCTCGCCAATGGCTATCGCCACATCGACACCGCGCAGATCTACGGCAACGAGGCCGAGGTCGGCGAAGGCATTCGCCACTCCGGCGTCGCTCGCGGCGATATCTTCCTGACGACCAAGGTCTGGGTCGAGAACTACAAGCGTGATGCCTTCCTTGCGTCGGTCGACGAGAGCCTGAAGAAGTTGAAGACTGATTATGTCGACCTTCTGCTGCTTCATTGGCCGAACCAGGCCGTACCACTCGCCGAGCAGATCGGCGCACTGAACGAAGTGGCGAAGGCGGGCAAGGTGCGCCATATCGGCGTGTCGAACTTCAATACCGATCTGATGCGGGAGGCCGTCAAGCTCAGCAGTCTGCCAGTCGTGACGAACCAGGTGGAGTATCATCCCTATATCGATCAAACGCCGGTGCTGCGCGCTGCAAAGCAGCTCGATATGTCGGTGACGGCCTATTACGCCATGGCTGACGGCAAGGTGTTCGAGGATGCAACTCTCAAGACGATTGCTGCCAAGCATGGCAGGTCGATCGCGCAGATTGTACTGCGCTGGATCGTGCAGCAGGATTTGATCGCGCTTTCCAAGACAGTCTCGGAACAGCGCGCGCGGGAGAATGCGGCGATCTTCGATTTCGAACTCTCTTCCGATGAGATGTCCGCAATCCATGCGCTGGCGAACCCCGATGGTCGCATCGTCAGCCCGGAAGGGTTGGCTCCCGCCTGGGATAAGGCAGCTTGAGAACGGGCGCTTCGGCGCCCGTTTCCCTATCGGCTAGAGCTGAAGCGAGCGCGGCGATGTCTGCAATTATCGCCGGTTCTTCTTGTGCATACGGGCCTGCCTCGCGGTCCGTATCAGCGGCGCTGTAGCGGGTAAGGCCCATCCTCGAAATTCTGGTCGTGGTAACCCTTTGCGCCGACGAGAAGAGCGAGCGGACTTCTCCATTCCCTGCCGTCGCGCAGGCAATCGAGCAGGTGTCGAAAGTCGTACTTCGGGCGCCAGCCAAGTTCCTGTCGGGCCAGCGCATTGACATAGACGCGGTCGAAGTGCGGAAACATCGTCCATCCGCGCGCCGCGTAAAGTGCGGCCATGTCGGGGAAAAGGCGCTCCGCCGTCACGCGCGCATCACGGCGCAGGTCGGCGAGATCGGCTTCGGTGAAGGGTGCCGTCGCTGAAATGATATAACGACCGAAGCCGATGGACGGCGCTCTTTCCAGTGCCAGCAAATGGGCGTCGACCACATCCTCGATATCGACGCGCCGATAAAGCAACTCGTTGGCCTGTGAGTTGTCGGCGGAGTAGCGGTTGCGAATATCGGGATCGTCGTCATCTTCCGGGAAGAATCGCGAAGTCCTCAAAACGACGACGGGCAGTGACATGGTGCGCGCGAAGAGCTCGCAGATGCCTTCGGCTGCGACCTTCGTAACGCCGTAGATATTTCGGGCAACGGGCAGAACATCTTCGGTGATCCAGGCGGCCGGTTCGCCTGGGGTCGGGCGCAGGGCCGCTCCGAAAGCACTGGTGGTGCTGGTGAAAACGAAGCTTGTTACGCCTACCGCGACTGCCTGCTCGAGAAGGTTCATCGTGCCTGCGACGTTGGTGTCGATGAAATCCTTGTTGGCGTGTGTTCCGACATGCGGCTTGTGCAGCGTGGCGGCGTGGATAATGGCGGTGATGCCTGTCATCGCACGGCGGATGAAATCGGGATCGGTAATCGATCCGGTCATATCGGTAAAAGGCGAGGGTTTGATATCGATACCGCGGACCCGACGGCCTTGATCCCTCAAGGTGCGCATCAGCGCTTCGCCCAGATGGCCTGTGCTTCCCGTCACCAGTATTGTCATTCTGCGTCTCCGGATAGTTGGTGACGGACGCTAACAAAGGCCGCTCTCGCGGGACAACGCATAATTTATGCAGCGGAATGCAGGAAATCTGCAGGCTCAGTCGAGTGTCGTAACCAATCGTGCGGCGCTGCCGTCAGCCAGGAAGATGCGCTCCCACAATAGCTGCCCGGCCACGATGGGCAGGTGCGGATTATCGTTTGCGCCCGTCTCCAGTGTCAGCGAATTCATTTGGCCTTCATGCCAGCCGAGGCCGGCGAGTTCGCCCTCTGTCTTCACGATTTCCTGCGACGCATAGGAGAGCAAAGACCTGTCCAGGAGATCGGAGACCGGCAGGCGCCATTCGCTCTGCCGTACACTGGAGGCTGCGAGAAGCCGGTGGGTGCGGTCGCAGATAAGATGAACCTTGCTCCGGGAATGTTCGACGAGACGTTTCAATGCGGCATCGGTGGAGGATGATTTGCTTGTGAAGATGCTTTCCAGCCGTGTTTCCTGAGCGACGGTGACTGGCAGGATGCCGCGCTCCCAGCGGGAGACGGTTGCCTGATTGACACCAAGCAATTCCGCCAGATGTTCCTGCTTCATCTTGCGCAGCTGGCGCGTGCGACGGATGGCAGATCCGGATATCGGCATGGTTCCTCTCCCTCTAATTGCCGCAGCAAGCTAGTGCGACGGACCCTCGAGGTCGCTCTTCAGCCGGTCGAGAATCGACAGTGCATGGCCTGCATAGGCGCTGATCCAGCGGTCGTGAATCTGTTTGATCGGCAGGCTGTTCAGATGGTTCCAGCGCTCTCGGCCCTCCTTCCTGGCAATCACCAGATCGGCTTCCTCCAGCACCTTCAGATGCTGCATGACCGTGCAGCGATCCATCTCCGGGAATGCTTCGCAAAGCGCGCCCGTCGTGCGCGGTTCTTCCTTCAGAAGATCGAGAATATCGCGGCGGCGGCGATGCGCCAGCGCCTTGAAAATGGGGTCATCGTCCGATTCACTTGACATGTTATGTTTTTATAACATAATTGGATCAGACACAACGGAGAAGAGGAGGAAGTCGCATGTCCCTCAATATTCGCGTCTCGGGCCGCATCGGCCGCCCGGTGACTGATGTTTTCGATGCCGTCGTCAATCCAAAGAAACTCTCGAGTTACTTCACCACTGTGGGCGGGGCGAGCGCGCCCCTGGTTGAGGGCACGACGGTGACCTGGTGGAAAGACGTGCCGGTCGAGGTGGTCGAGCTTGTGCCCGACAGCAAGATCGTGCTGCGATGGGATGGCGCCACGGACGAGGAGAAGAAGGCTTACAAGACCCTCGTAGAGATGAATTTCAAGCCGCTTGACGACGGTGGCACGATGGTGACCATCGCCGAGGATGGCTGGCGCGAGGATGAGCCGGGGCGGCGCGGAACCTACCAGAATCTCGAGGGCTGGACGCAGATGTTCTGCTGCATGAAGGCCTTTGTCGAATACGGCATCAATCTGCGCGAAGGCATGTTCCTCAGCGAAATGCGGGGTGAGCAGGCCAAGGTGCAGGAAGGTTGAGGGGGAGCGTCATGAACGATCTGATCTACGGCGGCGTCGACGTCGCGATGAAGGTTCCGCCGCATCAGTATGAAGCCACCGTTTCCTTCTACCGCGACATTGTGAAGCTGAAGGAAATTGAAGGAGACGATGTTTCCTTCGAGCTTGGGCCGATCCGGCTTTGGATCGACCGGGTGGCGACCATGAGCCAGGCCGAGCTTTGGCTGGAATTCATGACGCCGGATTTCGAGCGTGCTGCAGAGTATCTGGAAAAGGCCGGTGTCCCGCGCTGCGATGCCATAGAGCCACTGCCACCCAATCTTCGCGGTGGCTGGATCCTCAACCCCACAGGCATTGTCCATCTGGTACGGGAGGCCAGCCGCAATTAGGCGATGCAGCTGAAACTAATGCCGAGCTGGATCATGTAGCCGCCGATGAGGCGGCTATATCTCTGTTGGAGGGTTGGAATTGCGCTCCAAAGACGGCAGATTGCTACGTGCGGAAGGCATAGCCCCACGCAAGGTGTAGCAGACGCACTCGCCTTTGTGACAGAGACTTCGCTTGCCTGTCACGATGCCGGTGCTAATTTCCGGAATCATATCGATTAAATCCCAGGAGATTTCAGATGCAGCTTGGCATGGTAGGTTTGGGCCGTATGGGCAATTACATGGTCCAGCGCTTGATGCGGGGCGGCCACGAATGTGTGGTCTATGACGCCAAGCCGGAAAGCGTCGCCGATCTCGTTGGGCTCGGTGCCGAGGGCAGCGGCTCGCTCGAAGAATTCGTTTCGAAGCTTGCCCGTCCGCGCGCAGTCTGGCTGATGCTGCCGGCTGCGATCACCGACAAGGTTATCGCCTCGATCGTTCCGCTGCTCCATGACGGCGATATCCTGATCGACGGCGGCAACTCCTACTATCATGACGACATCCGCCGCGGCGCCGAGCTCATCACCAAGGGCATCCACTATGTCGACGTCGGCACCAGCGGCGGCGTGTTCGGCCTCGAGCGCGGCTATTGCTTGATGATCGGTGGCGAGAAGGGCATCGTGCAGCATCTGACGCCCATCTTCGCAGCGTTGGCGCCAGGTGCGGGCACGGCGGAAAACTCACCGAACCGCACGCCGGAAGCTGCAGCTCTCAGCACCGCCGAGCAGGGCTTCCTTCATTGCGGCCCGCATGGCGCAGGCCACTTCGTCAAGATGGTCCATAACGGCATCGAATACGGTCTGATGGCCGCTTATGCCGAAGGCCTCAACATCCTGAAACACGCCAACGTCGGCGCCCTGACGCATGAGGCCGATGCCGAGACGGCTCCGCTCTCCCATCCGGAATTCTACCAGTACGATTTCAATCTGCCGGAAGTTGCGGAAGTCTGGCGCCGCGGCAGTGTCATCACCTCGTGGCTGCTCGATCTGACGGCCGATGCGCTGCACAAGGACCCGGTCCTTACTCAATATGCCGGCCGCGTTTCGGACTCCGGTGAGGGCCGCTGGACGATCATGGCGGCGATCGATGAAAGCGTGCCGACGCCGGTACTCAGCGCTGCGCTTCACGGCCGCTTCTCCTCGCGCGACCAGGACGAATTCGCCAACAAGGTGCTTTCGGCCATGCGTGCCGGCTTCGGCGGTCATGCCGAGAAACCACATAAGTAAAGCAAGCGCATTTCTCTCACGTCAGCCGCCGGCCGAAAGGCAGGCGGCTTTCTTTTTGCCGGTATTCAGCTAGACCGTTTGTTCGTCTGGCTTTTCCGTTGTGGCACTTGCATAAAAGCCTGACCTGTAACATCGGAGGCGGGCATGCGGCGAATTTCTGCGATCGGCATCTGCAGCATCATGATGCTGTTTTCTCTTTTCGGCGCCGTTTCCGCACAAACGACGCCGGCAGCTTCCACCGACGTCGCGCCGCCTGCCCAGGTGCGGCAGATGATGGAGCTGATGCAGACGCCGGAGGTCAAGCAATGGATGGCGACGCAAATGGCGGCGCCTGCAGCCTCGACCGACAACAACGAGGAAATGTCGATATTGTCGGGCCGCCTCCAGCACGCCCGCCGGCATATCGCCATGGTCTCGGGTGCTGCGATGACATTGCCATCCGAAATCACGCGGGCCTCATCGCTCTTCTGGGGCGAGTTGGGAGCCGCGGGTTCGCTGCGTATGGCCGCACAATTTCTGGCTATCCTCATCACCGGTTTTGTCGTCGAAATCCTGGTGCGACGGGCCGTGCGCGAAAGGCGGGAGCGGGCGGCGCAAATGACGGGCACGCGGCTTGCTGCGCGCGTCATTCCGGCCATTGTCTTCGGCCTTGCCACCGGGCTTGCGTTGATTAGCTTCAACTGGCCGCCGATCAGCCTGAATATCGCGATTGCCATTGCGGTCGCTGTCGTCGTGCAGCGCTTCGCTGTTTCCATCGGCGGTGTCATCGTCGATCTTGTCACCCTGCCGCGCGGCGAGGGAGAGACGGTTGCGGTTGATCCGGCCGTCGCACGATTCTGGTTTCGTCGCTGCATTCTGTTCGTCATCTATTTCGTCTTCGGCTGGGCCGTTCTCCAATCGATGGAACCGCTCGGCTATTCGATGGCTACACGCTATCTGGTCGGCTATGTGCTTGGTATCGGCCTATTCCTGATCGCTACGGAAGCGGTCTGGTCGCGACCGGGCAATGAAACGCGGCGCAGTCATGCAGCTACCTGGTTGTTGACCCTCTATTTCGCCCTGCTCTGGGGCATCTGGGTCCTGAGCTTCGATTGGCTTCTCTGGGTCTGCATCTATCTCATACTGTTGCCACGGGTACTTGCCGTCTCGACGCTCGCAGTCAAATCCTTCCACCAGGCCGAAGCCGGCTTCCTTGCCAAGCGCCATATCGCGACCGTTTTGCTCGATCGCGGTGTAAGGGCTCTGATCATCGCCTTTGCCGCGATCTGGCTCGGACGCATGCTCGGCGTCGAAACCGCTGCGATGATGACGTCAAACGAGACGATGATCGACCGGGTGGCGCGCGGCACGATCGGCGGCATTGTCATCCTGCTTGCGGCCGATCTGCTCTGGCATCTGGTCAAGGCCTATATCGACGGCAAGCTTCTGGATTCACCCGCTGACGGTACGGTCAGCGATGAGGAAAAAGTCAAGCGTGCCCGTCTGCAGACGCTCCTGCCGATCTTCCGTAACATCCTCGCCGTCGTCATCGTCGTGATCGCCGTTCTCATGGTGCTCTCAGGTCTCGGCATTGAGATCGGGCCATTGATTGCTGGTGCCGGTGTTGTTGGCGTTGCGGTTGGTTTCGGCGCGCAGACGATCGTCAAGGATGTCATCAGCGGCATGTTCTATCTGTGGGACGATGCTTTTCGTGTCGGTGAATATATCGAAAGCGGCAGCCACAAGGGCGTGGTCGAGGCCTTCAGCTTGCGTTCCGTCAAACTCCGCCATCACCGCGGGCCGCTGACCACGGTGCCTTTCGGCGAACTCGGGGCCGTCAAAAACCTCAACCGCGACTGGACGATCGACAAGATCAGCCTGAATGTCACTTATGATACGGACCTCGTGAAGACGAAGAAGATCATCAAGCAGATCGGCCAGCAACTTCTCGATAACCCGGAATGGGGTCCGAATATCATCGAGACTCTGAAGATGAAGGGTGTCGAACAGTTTGGCGAATTCGCAATCGAGATCCGGCTCTCGATGATGACAAAGCCAGGCGAGCAGTTCGTCATCCGCCGCAATGCGCTGGCGATGATCCGCAACGCCTTCAAGGAAAACGGCATCGAATTCGCCGTTCCGACGGTGCAGGTCGCCGGCGAGCGTGACATTGATGCGAGTGTCGCTGCGGCGCGTTACGCGGCACAAGCCCATGCCGGGGGCGAACCGGCGGCCTGATCTTCCAATGCAAGGCAGAGCTTACGAAATTGCAATGCGATCACGCCTGTGCGCTGCGCAAATTTGCCCCAATTGGGGATGAAGGAGGCGGCAAGTGCGCGGGTGTGGGTAGCCGCAACATGGTTCATAGAGCTTGCATGTTGCGTATGTTACGTCTCTCAGAAGAGATTCCCGCCAAATTGGCAATTGCAGCAGGTAATAAATGTCGGGTCACGGCAAGTTGGAAGAGAATTCAGAGACGGAAGAGGGTTTTTCCGTCGGCGCAGTTTTCCGGCGCTATCGCACGCCTCTGACGGCTCTTGCCACGCTCCTCATTTTTTGCCTTGTCGGCTACGCGATCATGCAGTTGACCGATGAGGTGCGCTATGACGACGTCGTCGAGGCCCTCGCGGCAACCCGGCCGAGCTCGATCCTGCTCGCCTTGCTCTTCACGGCCCTGAGCTTTCTGGCACTCGTTTTCTACGATCTCAACGCCATCGACTATATCGGCAAGCGGCTGCCTTTTCCGCATGTCGCGCTCACCGCCTTCAGCGCCTATGCGGTCGGCAATACTGCCGGTTTCGGTGCATTGTCAGGCGGGGCGATCCGTTACCGTGCCTATACGAGGCTTGGGATTTCGCCTGAGGATATCGGCCGGATCATTGCTTTCGTGACGTTGTCTTTCGGCCTGGGCCTTGCGGCTGTGGCTGCAATCGCGCTTCTCGTTATTGCCGATGAGATCGCGCCGCTGATCAATGTCAGCGGCCTGTGGCTTCGGATCGTCGCGGCGGTCATCCTGGCGATCCTCGGCTCTCTCATGATTGTCGGTCGCGAGGGCAGGGTGATCGAAATCGGTTCGATCGCGCTTCGCCTGCCGGATTCGCGCACCTGGTCGCGCCAGTTCCTGGTAACCGCATTCGATATCGCGGCTTCCGCCTCGGTGCTCTACGTGCTCCTGCCTCAAACGGCGATCGGTTGGCCGGTGTTTCTGGCGGTCTACGCGATTGCCGTCGGGCTTGGCGTGCTGAGCCACGTGCCGGCGGGTCTTGGCGTTTTTGAAACTGTCATCATCGCCTCACTCGGCAGCGCGGTGAACATCGATGCCGTTCTCGGCTCACTGGTTCTTTATCGCCTGATCTATCACGTCTTGCCGCTGCTGATTGCCATCCTTGCGGTGTCGGCGGCCGAGCTTCGCCGCTTCGTGGATCATCCTGCGGCCTCCAGCGTGCGGCGTATCGGCGGGCGGCTGATGCCGCAGCTTCTTTCGGCACTGGCGCTGCTTCTGGGCGTCATGCTGATCTTTTCGAGCGTGACGCCGACGCCCGATCAAAACCTCGAATTTCTCTCCAACTATCTGCCGCTGCCAATTGTCGAAGGTGCGCATTTCCTCTCCAGCCTGCTCGGGCTTGCGCTTGTCGTTGCGGCCCGCGGCCTTGGTCAGCGGCTCGATGGTGCGTGGTGGGTGGCGGTATTTTCCGCCGTTGCTGCCCTGACGCTTTCGCTGCTGAAAGCGATTGCGCTTGTCGAAGCGGCTGTCCTGGCCTTTCTGGTTTTCGGCCTCTTTGTTAGTCGCCGGCTTTTCACCCGTCATGCTTCGCTTCTCAACCAGGCGATGACGACATCCTGGCTGACGGCGATTGCCGTGATCATTGTCGGAGCTGTCGTCATCCTGCTCTTCGTCTATCGCGATGTGGAATACAGCAACGAGCTCTGGTGGCAGTTTGAATTTGCCGCAGAAGCGCCGCGCGGCCTGCGTGCGGTGCTCGGCATCTCCATCATTTCCTCTGCCATTGCCGTTTTCAGCCTGTTGCGGCCTGCGGCCTTCAAACCGGAGCCGGCGGACGAGGAAGCGGTTCGCCGAGCCGTCGAGATCGTCGGGAAGCAGGATAGTGCGGATGCCAACCTCGTGCGCATGGGCGACAAGTCCATCATGTTCTCGGAAAAGGGCGACGCCTTCATCATGTATGGCCGGCAGGGGCGTTCATGGATCGCACTGTTTGATCCGATCGGTGACCGTCATGCCGTGCCGGAACTGGTCTGGCGTTTCGTGGAAGCGGCGCGCGCTGCGGGATGCCGCGCTGTGTTCTACCAGATCTCGCCGGCGCTGCTTTCGCATTGCGCCGATGCCGGCTTGCGCGCCTTCAAGCTGGGTGAACTGGCGGTCGCTGATCTGCGCACCTTCGAAATGAAGGGCGGCAAATGGGCGAACCTGCGCCAGACCGCAAGCCGCGCCCAGCGCGACGGGCTGGAATTCGCCGTTATTGAGCCCGTTGATATCCCTGCCGTCATCGACGATCTGTCGGCCGTTTCCAACGCGTGGCTCGAGCACCACAATGCCAAGGAGAAAGGTTTCTCGCTCGGTGCCTTCGATCCTGATTATGTGATGTCTCAACCGGTCGGAGTTCTCAAGAAGGACGGCCGAATCGTTGCTTTTGCCAATATCCTGGTCACCACGGCGAGAGAGGAGGGGACGATCGACCTGATGCGCTTCTCGCCCGATGCGCCGAAAGGGGCAATGGACTTCCTGTTCGTGCAGATCATGGAGTATCTGCGCGCTCAGGGCTTTACGCATTTTAACCTTGGCATGGCGCCTCTCTCCGGCATGTCGAAACGGGAGGTAGCGCCTGTCTGGGACCGTATCGGCGGTACGGTCTTCGAACACGGCGAGCGCTTCTACAACTTCAAGGGGCTTCGTGCCTTCAAATCCAAGTTTCATCCGCACTGGCAACCGCGCTATCTTGCGGTGTCCGGAGGGGGCAATCCGATGATCGCATTGATGGATGCGACATTGCTGATTGGCGGCGGATTGAAAGGGGTAGTGAGAAAATGATGAAAAAATACCTGTTTGCTGCGGCGTGCGTCAGCATGTTCGCGGCCGCACCGTCTTATGCTGCGGACGAGACCACCCAGAGCTTCGAGACGGGGCTTATTCCTTCGCCGCATATCTTCCTGCCGCAGGGCGAAGTAAAGGGCGCGGTCTTTCTGATTTCCGATGCCGCCGGCTGGGGTGACAGTGAAAAGACTGAGGCAGACCGTTTGGTTTCGCAGGGTTCCGTCGTCATCGGCGTCGATTTCCCGTCCTATATGGAAGCGCTGAACCGCTACGACGTCAGCCTTAACGACGGCTGCATCTACACGGTTTCCGATATTGAATCGCTTAGCCAGCAGGTACAACGCGCCGCAGGCAACAGCCCCTATCACCTGCCGATCGTCGCCGGCATTGGCGAGGGCGGTGCGCTGGCGCTCGCCATTGCCGCACAGACGCCCGATGCAACGATCGGCCAGACATTTGTCGTCGACCCGCATGCCGGCATTCCGTTGAGCAAGGAACTCTGCACACCGGCCCAGAAAAAGGTCGTCGGTGACCGCAGCGTCTATGGACTGACCGATGGTAGCCTGCCGGATCCGATCATCGCCACGTTCACGCCTGCTGCCGACAAGGATGGCCGTGCTCATGTGGAGGATCTGAAAAAGGCGCATGATGCGATCGAAATCCGTGACTCCACTGACGATGCACAAACCGTCTTTGCCGATACGCTCGATGATCTGGTGACGGCTTCGGGTGCCTTCGACAATCCGCTCGGCCTGCCGCTTGCGGTTCTCGAGGCCAAGCCGAACCTTGATACGATGGCCGTTATCTATTCCGGCGACGGCGGTTGGCGTGACATCGACAAGGAAGTCGGGGGGATGCTTCAGAAAGAGGGTATTCCCGTCGTCGGCATCGACTCGCTGCGCTATTTCTGGACCGAGCGTAAACCGCAGGAAACGGCCGACGATCTCTCGCGCATCATCGAATTCTACCGCAAGCAATGGAAGGTCAAGCACGTCCTGCTGATCGGCTATTCCTTCGGCGCGGATATCGTGCCAGCCACTTATCAGCTTCTGAAACCCGAGGAGAAGAGGGCGGTAGCGCAGATTTCGCTTCTGTCTCTGTCGCACCAGGTCGATTACGTCATTTCCGTCATGGGCTGGCTCGGCCAGAAGACCGAAGGGGCCGGCGGCGATCCCATCAAGGATCTCAAGGGCGCCAATCCGAAACTCGTCCAATGCATCTACGGCAAGGATGACGACGATGATGTGGCCTGCCCGGCTGTCAAGGATGTCGGCGGCGAGGTGATCGAGCTGCCTGGCGATCATCACTTTGACGAAAATTACGATCTTCTGACCAAGACGATCATCGATGGCCTGAAGGCGCGCCTCAAGGGCTAACGCATCAGCATCTGTTCACTCCAGCCGAGGGCGGCAACTTCGCCGCCCCGGAACCTCGCGTCGTCGTCGACGATGAATTCGTCGAGCTGCGGCGGAGCGACGCTGCTGCCTGCCAGCATGGCATGTACCTGTCCGCGATGGTGCGTCTGATGTTGAAAGAGGTGGCTCAGCACATCCTCCATGCGTTCTCGCTGAACGCGTCCGTCGCGCTGAAGCTCCACCGTCGAGGCAAGCCTCTCGGGTGTCAGCCCTTCGCAGATTGCAACAAGGCGCCGGTCTACCTTCGCCTGCTCTGTGGAGAGCGATGGCAGGTCATCGAAGGGTTCTTCAATGTCGAAGGCGCGAAGGCCGAGGGTTCCCCCTTCCAGCCCATCGACATAGAACCAGTCGACTGTGAGCGTGTGGTTCAGCGTCGATTTGATCGACGGGAAAAAGCTTGTGCGCGTGGCTTCGAATTCGCCGGGTTCAAGGGTCGCGCAGGCTGCAAGAAGCCGGCTGTTTGCCAGGGCATTGTTGTAGGCGAGCTTTCGAAACATGCGGCAGGGGTCGAAACTCGACATCGCATCTCCTCCTTGAAGCGCTTCCGGTTTTCCGAAAACACGAAGTGCTCTAATCCTTGTCATCGAGATCGCCGTCGCGCCACACCAGATGACGAGGCGAGGCGGGCAGGTTTTCGATCTCGCCCGCGATGAAATAGGGCGGAATATCGAGCGCGGTCAGACCTTGGAACGTTGCGGGCACCCATTTGAATTCCAGATGATTGTCGCCATCCTCCACCCGATGAATAATCTCATGCGTACGGAAGGGAAATTCCCGCGGGATTTCCATGAGATAGTAGAATCCGAGCTCATGCCAGTCACGGCCCTCGTAATGGAAGAAATTCTCGACGGTCCAGAGGAGACGACCGACGGTCACTTCGACGCCGAGTTCCTCCATCATCTCCCGCTTCAGCGTTTCCTCAGAGGTTTCTCCGATCTCGGCGCGGCCGCCGGGAAAGGTCCAGAAAGGTTCGTGAACGGCGCGATGGACAAGGACGTGTCCATCGCGAAATCCGAGCCCAGCGATCCGGTAGTTGAAGCGCTGGCTGCCTGCATTGAGGCGAACGACAGTTCTCTTGGCCATGATATTATCCGAGGTCAATGACCACTATCTCCGGCGGAATGCCGAAGCGCACCGGCGCAACGGAGCAGCCGAGCCCGCCGGAAACGATGATGTTTCGACCATCCTCCACAATATGGCCATAGGCATAACGATCGCCGTAACGTGAGGGCACGACCGGTGAATAACCAAGAAGACGGATCTGCCCTCCATGCGTGTGGCCAGACAGAGTGAGCGATACCCGGTCGGGCACACGTGGAAATATGTCGGGCTCGTGGGCCAGCAGGATAACGGGCGCGTTGTCGGAAATCTGTGCGAGCGTTCCGTCGAGATCGTCGAGCCCCTGCATCCGGCTGCGGCCCCATTTCCTGCCAGGCAGGAGCGCCAGTTGATCCTCCAGACCCGCCAGCCAGAAGGCGTGCCCTTCCTTTTCCAGCCTGGCGGCACGATTGCTGTAGACGGGGATGCCTGCGTCGGCCAGTGCTCTATGTCCGAACGTATCGCCTCCGCCATTCTTCTGCGCGGTCCTGTCTTCCCACCAATCGTGGTTGCCCATGATCGCATGCACGCCGAGCGGGGCCTTGAGCGTAGCCAGCGCCTTCGACCACTCACTGGAATGGACGTAGCGCGTCACCATGTTCATGCCAGCCGCGTAGTCACCGAGCAGGAGCGTGATATCGCCGCCAAGCTCGTTAGCATGGGCGCAAATCGACGCGATGCGGGCGGCAGACATCCAGGGTTCGCAGGCATGGAGATCGGCAAGCGCGACGAGCCGCAGCTTTAGGCCCGGCGTCCATCCTGGCGGGGTAAGCGTATAACGGGAAATCGCCGGCCGGGCCAGCGGTTCATAGGCGAATGCATATCCGCCGAGTGCCATGAGGCTGGCGACGCCGCCACCCATCAGTTTGAGAAAGCCGCGCCGGCTGATCAATCAATCGTCCTCCCGGAACAGCCCGAATTGCGCAGCCTCCATGTCCTTTGGCGGCTGCATGCCGAGATGTTTCCACGCGATTGCGGTCAGAACGCGGCCACGCGGCGTGCGCTGTATGAAACCCTGTTGGATCATGTAGGGCTCGATGATGTCCTCGATCGCATCACGCGGCTCGGAGAGACCGGCCGCAATGGTTTCGATGCCGACCGGGCCGCCGCCGAAATTGACGGCGATCATGTTGAGGTAGCGCTTGTCGAGCTGGTCGAGACCCATATTGTCGACCAGCAGGCGGGTCAGTGCCTCATCGGCGATCTCGCGGGTGACAGCTTCGGCCCCTGCGACTTCGGCAAAGTCGCGCACGCGGCGGAGCAGGCGGCCGGCGATGCGCGGTGTCCCGCGCGCACGCCTTGCGATTTCGCGGGCGCCGTCATCGGTCATGCCAAGGCCCATCAGACGGGCGCCGCGGCGGACAATCAGTTCCAGCTCCTCCACCGTATAGAAGGAGAGACGCACAGGTATGCCGAAACGGTCGCGCAGCGGTGTCGTCAGCAGACCAAGGCGAGTGGTGGCGGCAACGAGCGTGAATTTCGACAGGTCGATCTTGACCGAGCGGGCGGCGGGGCCTTCGCCGATGATGAGGTCGAGCTGGAAATCTTCCATCGCGGGATAAAGGATTTCCTCGACCGCGGGGTTGAGGCGATGGATTTCGTCGATGAAGAGCACGTCACGCTCTTCGAGATTGGTCAGCAATGCGGCGAGGTCGCCGGCCTTGGCGATAACCGGGCCGGAGGTCGAGCGGAAATTGACGCCGAGTTCCTTCGCCATGATCTGCGCCAGTGTCGTCTTGCCGAGGCCGGGCGGGCCGACGAAGAGAACATGGTCCAGCGCTTCGCCGCGGTTTTTGGCCGCTTCGATGAAGATCTTGAGATTGGCGCGTGCCTCCGCCTGGCCGGTAAACTCGTCCAGAGACTGCGGACGCAGCGTTGTATCCAGGTCTTCGCCACGCTTTTCCGGCGCTATCAGGCGGGCATCAGTCATTGAGTATTTCCGTTAGAAGCTTGCTCAAGTCCATACACCAAGCGGCCCGCATTGACACCCCGCGAGGCCATCAGCGGGAGAGTTCCCGCAGGCCGAGGCGGATCAGCTTGGCGCTATCGGCATCCTCTCCGGCCGTCTTCATGGCGGCGGCAACCGCATTGGCTGCCTGATCACGGGAATAGCCAAGATTGGTCAGGGCCGAAACGGCATCGGCAACGGGGGCTGCGGCCACGCCTTCGCCGATCTCCTGCTTGAGACCGATATTGATCGCCTCGCCGGCAAAGGCGGGCGCCTTGTTCTTGAGTTCGGTGACGATGCGGATCGCGACCTTGGGTCCGACGCCCTGAGCACGCGAAACGGCGGTCTTGTCCTGCAGGGCTATGGCATTGGCAAGCTCTGGCGGCGTGAGCGTCGAAAGTACGGCGAGCGCCACTTTCGCGCCGACGCCCTGCACGCTCTGGAGCAGGTTGAACCATTCGCGTTCGAGCTGGGTCTGGAAGCCGAAGAGCTTCAACTGATCTTCACGTACATAGGTCTCGATAAAAAGCACGCAGGCCTCTCCGACGGAGCCGAGTTTCGAGAGCGTGCGTGCCGAGCAAAAGGCGACGTAACAGACGCCGTGCACATCGACGAGCACATAGTCATCGCCGATCTCGTCTATGGTGCCCTTCAGCTTGCCGATCATGATCTTGTTCCGTCAGGGATGAGTTGCAGAAGCGCTGGCGACCGCCTGGCGCATGCGGTTTGCACCGCGGTGATGGGCATGGCAGATCGCAATCGCCAATGCGTCGGCGGCGTCATTGCCCTTGAATTCGGCCTTCGGCATCAAGATCTTCAGCATCATGTGGATCTGCTGCTTCTCGCCGTGACCGACGCCGATGACGGTCTTCTTGACGGCGTTCGGCGCATATTCCGACACCGGCAGACCGGCACGGGCCGGCACCAGCATGGCGATGCCACGTGCCTGGCCGAGCTTCAGCGTGGCGACGGCGTCCTTGTTGACGAAGGTCTGTTCGACGGCAGCCTCTTCCGGCTTGTAGGAATGGACAACGTCGGCAAGCCCATCATGCAGCTGGCAGAGCCGCGAAGCCAGGTCCATGTCGCCATCCGAGGTGACGGTTCCCGAGGCAACGAAGCGCAGCGAATTGCCGAGCGTATCGATGATGCCCCATCCGGTGCGGCGAAGACCGGGATCAATACCGATGATGCGAATCGTGTTTTGCATGGCTCACCCTATAGCGACGGCTGAATAAGTGCCATCGATATGTGAACAAAGCGAAAACATGGCGTGTTTTCAGGCGGCATTTACCGCGAATTAAACCGGATGCACGAATTCTGATCCATCAAATGTGAGAGGGGCCGACTTTTGCAAAGCTTAAGGCCTCCGATGGTCTGTTTGCAGTTCAACCGGCGGGTGATATCTCGACGATACACCCGCCGGCGGCGCCGTTCCGGAAGGGTTCTTTTTCATGGCTCAGAGATTTCAGTCCCTGTCCTTCAAGGTGATAGCCACCTTCATCCTGCTGACCACGCTTTCGGTCGCTGTGATCAATATCCTCGCCTATTTCGCCAGCAGCCGCGTTTCCGACGAGCAGGCGCTGAAGGCCAAGGAGAGCGTACTGATTTTCCGCGGCGATATGCTGCAGGATCAGCTTGTGCAGCTCGAGAACCAGGCGACCTCCATTGCGCGCATCGAAGCGCTGCAGATGGCGATCACTAGCCTGAAGAGCGGCTGGAAGACGATCGAGAAAAGCTCGGGCGATGCCCGCGGGGAGCTGAAGAAAGTCTTTATCACCAACAACCCGAACCCGGCCGACCAGCGCGAAAAGCTTACCAAGCCGGAGGGGCCGAGCGGTTTCTATTATTCGAACCATGAAAAGACGCAGAGCGAAGTGGCGCGCGATCTCGCCGACACGGCGTTCAGCGACCTCCTGATCGTCGATCTCGATGGTACTGTGCTCTATTCCTACAAGAAGAATGACGATTTTGCGGAAAACCTGAAGTCGGATGCCTGGAAGTCGACCGGTGCAGGTATCGCCTATGCCAGGGCGATCGAGAATACCGCAAAGGCCACCGATGATTCTGCGCCGACGGCCTTCTCCGGTCTGCGCGTCGACGCAGTAAGCGGCAAGTCGGCGATCTTCTATGCGGTGCCGATCGTCAAGCTCGGCCAGGCGAAGGGATTGATGCTCTTCAAGGTACGCGACGATGTCGTCACTGGCATCCTCGCGAAGGGTATCGTGTCAGGCAGTACGGCGCAGGCGGCGATCATTTCGGCTGACGGTTCGGCCGTTGGTCTCAATGCATCCGGCCGGCTAGCGACGCTCGATACCGCGCCGTTCACCTTCATCAAGGATGCGCTTGCGAGCTCGGTTATGACAGTCGCAGACTTCGATCGCACCGATGGAACAGCACGCGCCTATGTGCGCGGCGTCGACTATCGCGGCGATCGTTTCCTCGTCGTCGAAAGCGTGCTGCTCAGCGAATTGAACGCTGGCTCGATCGAGATCGCCACGCTGCTGACCTGGATCGGCATCGGCGTTCTCGTTGTCATGGCTATTGCCACGGGGCTCATCACCAACTTGCTGTTCTCACCACTTGCCCGTCTTGCCGGCGTGACCAGCGAGGTCGCTGACGGCAAGCTCGAAGTCGAGATTGGCAGCCAGAGCCGCAAGGACGAGATCGGCACGATGGCGAAGGCGCTTGCTCGTTTCAAGCAGTCGCTGATCGAAGGCCGCCAGCTCGAAGCTGCGAGCGAGCAAACGCGCATGCGGGCCGAAAGCGAGCGCCAACAGAATCTGGCCCAGCGCGAGGCGGAGGCCCGCAGTCTGCAGGGTGTCGTCACGGCACTCGACGAGGGGCTTCATCATCTGGCAAGCGGCGATCTCGCCTACCAGATCGAAACCCGCTTCCCGAGCGAGCTCGAAAGCCTGCGCGTGAACTTCAACGAGGCGCTAGCGACACTCAACGAAACGATGACGGCGATCGGCGGCAATTCCATGGCCGTCCGTGCCGGCTCCGAAGAGATGCGCACCGGGGCCGATGAACTGGCCGGTCGCACGGAGCGTCAGGCAAGCTCGATCACCGAGACGGCAAACGCGATCAGCGCCATCACACAGTCTGTGCGCGTGCAGATCGAGCGCGCCGAGCAGGCGGCGCGCATCGCCCGCGACGCCAAGAAGGAGACGGTCGGCTCCAGCCAGATCATGCGCGAGACGATTGCGGCGATGGAAGCGATCCAGGCGTCGTCTCGGCAGATCAACACCATCATTTCCGTCATCGACGATATTGCCTTCCAGACCAATCTGCTGGCACTGAATGCCGGCGTCGAGGCGGCGCGCGCCGGCGAAAGCGGCAAGGGTTTTGCGGTCGTCGCCATGGAAGTACGCGAGTTGGCGCAACGCTCTTCGAGCGCTGCCAAGGAAATCTCCAGCCTGTTGCAAAAATCCACGCATGAGGTTGAAAGCGGTGTGGCGCTCGTCGAGAGGGCCGGCGTTGCGCTCGCGGGCATCGGTGGTCATGTCGAATCGATCGACGGCCAGATCAACGAAATCATGGAATCCACTCGTGAAGAGGCCGATACCCTACGGCAGATCAACAGTTCGGTCGCCGAGCTCGATTCCATGACCCAGCAGAATGCGGCGATGGTCGAGGAGACAACGGCTGCTATCCATCGCCTGGCTACCGAGGCCGTGGAGATGGACCGCCAGCTCGGCAACTTTACGCTTGGCGAAGGATATCAGCAGCACGGCACCGACATGCATCTGCAGCGCAAGCGGGCCTGATCGTGTCATGCTGATCCGGCTTGAAAAACTCGAGGATGCGGATGCCATTCATGAGCTGACCTGGGTGGCGTTCGAACCGATGCCCTACAGCAATAATACCGAAGCGCAAATCATACGGGATCTTCGTGCATCGAGTGATCTCACATTATCTCTCGTCGCCGAAGAAGGCGGGCAGATCATCGGCCACGTCGCCTTCTCGCCGATCACAATCGGTGACATCAAGGACGGATGGTATGGGCTCGGGCCGATTTCGGTAAAGCCGGAGCGGCAGCGGCAGGGGATTGGCAGAGAGTTGATCCTGAAAGGGCTCGATCTCCTGAGAGAGCGTCATGCAGCAGGCTGCGCGCTGATCGGCAATCCTGCAGTCTATCGGGGGGTCGGTTTCGAGAGCGATGGAAGGTTGACCTATGGCGATCTTGATACGCGCTACGTCCAGCGGATCGTCTTCAGGGGATCGCCACCATCAGGTGCGCTGAAATTCTCTCCGGCTTTCGGCGAATGACGGATAGTTTTCGCGGAAGCTTTTATTGGCGCTGCGATTTGGAATAGAGCCACGGCGAACCTACATAGACCGCACCCCATCTTTGCGCGGCAGGTTTCCATGGTTCCCTTTTCCATTCTCGATCTTTCCCCCGTGGCAGACGGCACGACCATCGGCCAATCCTTTGCGGCGTCGAAGCGCATGGCACAGAAGGCGGAGGACTTCGGCTATACGCGTTTCTGGATGGCCGAACATCACGGCATGCCCGGCGTCGCGAGTGCTGCAACCTCGGTCATTCTCGGGCAGATCGGTGCTGTGACGAAGACCATCCGCATCGGTTCAGGCGGCGTCATGCTGCCGAACCATGCGCCGCTCGTCATTGCCGAACAGTTCGGTACGCTGGAAGCCTTGTTTCCCGGCCGCGTTGATCTCGGCCTCGGCCGCGCGCCGGGAACGGACATGCGCACGGCGCAGGCGCTGCGGCGCAACCTCGACGCCGGTGCAAACAGTTTTCCCAACGATGTCGTGGAGCTACAGCAGCTTCTCGGTACACCGATCGAAAACCAGGCGATCCTTGCCGTGCCTGGCAACGATTCACACATCCCGATCTGGCTGCTCGGCTCCAGCCTCTACAGCGCCCAGCTCGCGGCCATGCTAGGCCTCCCTTTCGCCTTTGCTTCGCATTTTGCGCCTGACATGCTTCTTGATGCCATCGCGATCTATCGCGACCGGTTCCAGCCCTCGTCGGAACTCGACAAGCCCTATGTGATGGTCGGCGTCATGGGCGCTGTTTCCGAGACGGACGAGGAAGCGCGGTACCACTTCACCTCTGCGCAGCAGCAATTCGTCAATCTCAGGCGCAATGTGCGTGGTCCTTTCCCGCGGCCGGTCAAAGACATGGACGCCTTCTGGTCGCCGATGGAAAAGATGAATGTAGAACACACATTGCGCTACGCCGTCGTCGGCTCGCCAGCCACGGCAGAGGCCCAGCTCAATGAATTCCTCAAGGAAACGCAAGCAGATGAGGTCATCATCTCCATGCCGATCCATGATGTCGAGGCGCGTTTGAAATCGGTGGAGCTCTTTGCCGGGCTCGGCAATTTCATGCGGGCCGCAGCCTAGGCGCCAGGGCATCCTTGCAAACAAAAACCCGGCGGAATGGCCGGGTTTTTCGATTCCATATCGTGGATGGCTTTAAGCTGAGAGCTTGGCCAGAACTTCTTCCGAGACTTCGAAGTTCGAGTAGACATTCTGCACGTCATCGTCATCTTCCAGCGAGTCAATGAGCTTCAGCAGTGACTGGGCCCTTTCTTCATCGACCGGCACATTGTTCTGGGCGCGCCAGATGGCCTTTACAGTCTCGGCTTCACCGAGCGAGGCTTCGAGCGCCTTGGCGACTTCGCCGAGGGCTTCGAAGCCGGTCGTGATGTAATGGCCGTCCTCGTCCGTCTCGACATCGTCGGCGCCGGCTTCGATTGCGGCTTCCATCACCTTGTCGGCATCGCCGGCGGACAGCTTGTAAGTGATCTCGCCGACATGATCGAAGGAGAAGGAAACCGACCCGGTTTCGCCGAGTGCGCCGCCGGCCTTGGTGAAGACCGAGCGAACGTTGGAGGCGGTGCGGTTGCGGTTGTCGGTCAGTGCCTCGACGATGATCGCCGTGCCGCCCGGGCCGTAGCCCTCATAACGGACTTCGTCATAGTTCTCGGTATCGGCGCCGGATGCCTTCTTGATGGCGCGATCAATATTGTCCTTCGGCATCGACTGGGCCTTGGCGTTCTGGATCGCCAGGCGCAGGCGGGCGTTCATTGTCGGGTCGGGCAGGCCGGCCTTGGCGGCAACGGTGATTTCGCGCGCGAGCTTGGAGAACATTTTCGACCGCACGGAATCCTGACGGCCCTTGCGGTGCATGATGTTTTTAAACTGTGAATGGCCAGCCATGGCACCCCTGTTCACGTCTCATTGTTCGGAATGGGCCGCGTTATAAGATCGGAAAGGGCGATATTCAAGGAAAAAGCAGTCTTTCACTCCGGCGAAGCCGGTGCGGCTCGCGCCGGAACAAAGCCGGGGAGATGACGTTTTCAACCGACAACGCCAGCAGGAAAGGAACGGCTATGGCAAGCTTCAGCGAAGCCCGTGAACAACCGGCACGTCAGCTCTGGGATCAGATCAACGACATCCACGCCGGCATGCTCGGCCTTTCAGGCGTCGACATGCACATGCAGCCGATGGCACCCAACGTTGATCCGACCACCAATACGATCTGGTTTTATACCAAGACGGATGCCGAACTGGTGCGGATGATCAAACCGGGCAGCCGCGCGCATTTCTGCGTCATCGGCAAGAACCACGATTATCATGCCTGCCTGTCGGGTGTTATCGACGTGCGTCCCGATCCTGCGAAAATCGAGGAATTCTGGAACTCCGTCGTGGCCGCCTGGTATGAAGGGGGCAAGAAGGATCCGAAGCTGACGATGCTGTCCATGCATGTCGATGATGCCGAGATCTGGGTTTCGACTGGCAGCAAGCTGAAATTCGGCTGGGAAATTGCCAAGGCCAATTTCGACGAGGAGAAGATGCCTGACGTCGGCATCAAGCGGCATCTGCAATTTGCGTGAGACAGGGGGAAGGCCCGAGAACGCTCCGGGCCTTTTTACTGCACGTCCTTCATCACGTAGATCAGGGGCTTTTTCGGCAGCGTGCGCAGCGAAACTGTAATGATGTTGTCGGGCGCGTAATTGACGTCGAATCCCGTGCCGAACATCGAGATGAAGGCATTGACCGGCGGGCCGCGACGATGCATCGGCAGGATCAGCGACGAGCGCAGCCGCTTGATGACGCGGCTCATGCTATCGGCTCCCATGGTCAGACCACCATCGACCGGCACCATGACCACGTCGAGCCGGCCGATTTCCGTATAGTGAGTATCGGTCAGTTCGTAATGCAGATGGCCGAGGTGGCCGATACAGAGGCCGGCGATTTCGAAGATGAAGATTGAATTGCCGTCCAGCTGTGATCCGCCCAACCCATAGCTGAAACGGATATCCGTCGTCACATTGCGGATATAGGCGTCACCGACGACGAGGCTAATCCTGGCTTTTTCGCCGGGGATGTCGCTCCACCCGTGCAGCACGTGCTTGATGCCGGGATCCGGCGTCAAGGTGAAATGCGTCGAGTGCGCCTTGTTCATGGTGACGACGTCGGGTGTGACGGCCGGCCTGTACCAACCATTGTAGTCCGTGGCGATGACGATGCCGCCGGGAGTCTCGATTTCGAAGGTTGAATGGCCGAGATAGGTGAACTTGACATCTTCACCCTCGGTAACTGCATGGATTACCGGCGCCACGCCGGAGAAACTCGCGAAAGTGGCCTCGGGAATATTCTGAGCGATTGCCTGGCACTGGCTGACCGGTCCTCGATCTTGCTGGGCTGCGGCAAGGTTAGGCACGGTGAAAATTGCAAGACATGCGATAGCGAGGACAAGACAACGCGGCTTCATGCCACCCCTCCGGCGCTTTCACGACGCCGAGAGGATGCGGCATGCTGTCACACTGGTCCAGACGGGATAAGCTCACAATTGCGTGTTGAGAGGCGCTAGCGCCAGAATTCGGGGATCGTTTCGGCAAGCCGCGGACCAAGGCGCAGCGGAGCGATCTTTTCCGCAAGCCCCGTCGCGTCCGAGATTTCCACGCCGACGCCGCAGATGGTGGCGGGACCAGTGGCGGCTTCCATGCGGCCCTTCGGCATCTTGGAGATGAAGCGGTTCAGCGGCTCTTCCTTGTCCATGCCGAGCGAGGAGTCGTAATCGCCGCACATTCCGGCATCAGACATATAGGCAGTGCCACCGTTCAGGATCTGTGCGTCGGCGGTCGGCACATGGGTATGAGTGCCGACGACGAAGCTGGCACGGCCGTCGACGAAATGGCCGAAGCACTGCTTTTCGCTTGTCGCCTCCGCATGAAAATCGAAGATGATGGCGTCGGCCTGCTCTTTCAGCGGGCAGGCAGCGAGGATCGTTTCTGCCGCCTTGAAGGGATCGTCAAGCTCGGGATGCATGAAGACGCGTCCCATGATGTTGGCGACGAGCACGCGCGCGCCGTTGCGCGCATAAAAAAGGCCGGAACCGCGGCCGGGCGTACCCTGCGGGTAGTTCGCCGGACGCAGGAACTGGTCATGGCGGCCCGCGAATGCAACGGCATCCTTCTGGTCCCAAACGTGATTGCCGGTTGTCACCACATCGGCGCCGGCATTGATCGTTTCCAAAAAGATGTCTTCGGTGATGCCGAAGCCGCCAGCGGCGTTTTCGCCGTTGACGATGACGAAGTCCAGCTTCAGGTCGGACACCAGACCGGGCAGACGATCCCAGACCGCCGTGCGTCCCGTCTTACCGACCATGTCACCCAGAAATAGCAGTCGCATTCCCTATCCAATCCGTGAGGTAAAATGGCGCAGACCGCTTTCCGTCAGGATGGCATCCAGGCTTATGTCATGCGGCTCAGCGGGTACCTCTGCCACTTCCTGGCAGTCAAATGCAATGCCGATCAGCTTCGGGGAAAGGTCTTTTTGCCTGAGACGGTCGATTGCACGGTCATAATGGCCGGCACCGTAGCCGATGCGGTGGCCGCGGGAATCGAAGGCCGACAGTGGTACGAGCATGATTTCCGGGTCGAGGGTTGCAGCATCTTCGCCCGGCCCGACTGTGCCGAAGCCGGTGCCGATCAGCGCCGCGCCATGGACAAGCTCGCGAAAGACAATGGTCTGCCTGTCGATGATTGCGGGCACGCAGAGGCGGGCGCCACGACCGCGCCACCGTGCCATCAGCGGCTGCAGATCGGCTTCCGAACGGATCGGCAGAAAACCGGAGATGATGGTGCCGCGGGCAAAAGCAACCGCATCGCCGGCATGGGCTGCCATATCGAGGCTTTTGGCTGCGCGAAGATCCTTCGGAATGGCGTCGCGGGCCGCCAGACGTTCGGTGCGCAATTGAGCCTTCAATTCCCTGGGCGTCATCTCAAATCCGGTCTCGTTATCCAGCGAACATAACTGCTTGCAGCTGGTGGCGACAGGTGAAAAGGGTCTATTCCTCGCCTGATTGCGCCTCGTCCTCGGGATGGGCGTGGGCGAGCTTCAGCATAATCTCCGATGCGTCGATGAGCGTCTTGCGCTCTTGCGAGGTCAGGCGTTCGTCCATCGCTTTTTCCAGCCAGGCGCGGCGAATGCCTATGTCCTCCGATAGTATATTGCGGCCATGAGGGGTGATCGACAATTCGATCTCGCGGCGGTCAGCTTCGCTCCGCATGCGGCTGATCAGTCCGTCACGCTCGAGAGCGGCAATGATGCGGGTGACCGATTGCGGTTGCAAGCGCTCCTCAAGCGCGAGACGCCAGGCGGGCATAGGTCCCAACCGATGAAGAGTGCCAAGAATTGCGATGGTCGACAGGCTGTGCGGACTTTCGGACCGCGCGGCGCGCAGGCGGCGGCCGAGCAGCAGGACCGAACGCAGGATGAGTGTCGCGGGGGTGTCGTTGCTACTGGACATATAGTACGCACTGCGTATTATATTGCTCGAGCCCAATCCCTGGTTCGAGAGACGGTTGATGGAAAAGACACTCAATCACTTTGCCGGAGCCTTTCGCTGGTCGACTGAAAAGGAAGTGACGGCGATCGAAATCACCGTTTCGGCGCTCGCCATGGCCGTTCCGGCTCTGCTTGCCGCGAGAGGCCATCATACGGGGCTCGGCCTGATCGGTGGCATGGCGATGAGCGGAACGGTAGCGCACGGCAGACTGAGGACGCAAGCTGCGAGCGCAGGGGCTGCATTGCTGGTTTTGATGCTTGCAGCCGGGCTTGCCTGTGCACTCGCGCGGTTGGGCGGGGCGTGGCAGATCGCTCTGTTGCTGATCGCGGGGCTTGCCGGCGTCATCGGCGGGTTCGATCGGGCGATGGTCGCGGCTTCGATGCGCTATGTCTTCTATCTCGTGATGGTTGGCGGCATCGTCTCCACCACGACAGCAGATCCGTTGCTCATCTTTGCCATTGTCATTGGTGGGGCGCTTTTCGCTGTTGTCCTCCACTTGGCTATGGCCCTGGTCGTCGCGCATGTCCGCGGTCATGCGGTAGAGCAGGTTGAAGATGAACGCAAACCAACCGTCAGACAGAGATTCAACAGGTTACGGCGCTCTTTGGGGGAGCCGGCAGGCTGGCAATATCCCGTCCGGCTGGTTTCCTGCCTGGGCGCCGTTTCGCTCATCCACCGGTTCTTTTCCGATCATGACGTTCACTGGGCGGCACTGGCGTTGGTGTTGTTGATCGAGCGGCGGCCGGAACGTTTACCGCTGAAGACGACGCAAAGAGTGATCGGCGTTATCTTCGGTGTCTGCTGCGCGGGGTTGCTGTCGTTTCTAACCTTGCCGAGCTGGGCTGATGTGCTCGTCGTCGCCGTGCTCGGCGGCGCCAGGCCCTTCCTGCGGGTCAGGAATTATCTGGCTTATTCGATCGTGATGACGCCGCTGATGATGATGGCGATGGGAACCGCCGATCATGCCCTGCCGACCTCAGCACTGCTGGACCGGCTATTTGCAACTGTCTTTGCCGCCTGCCTTGTGCTGCTCGTCAACCAGGTAACGATCCATTTTCTGCCTCAGACGGCGGCGCCTAAGGCTTAGACGACGATGCTTGAAGGAATGGCCGCCGTGGGTACCGCAGCCGACAGGCCGGTCACGGCTGATTGCGCTGCCCCGATCGCACCTTCGGCGGCAATATCGCGGTTCTTCTCGCGCAGATCGCGCATGGCCTTTTCGAGGATCTGTTTCAGTTCGCGGACGATGGATTTGAATTCTTCCATCGTCTGGCGGTCATCGGCGGAAATTGTCGATGATTTCGGACCGTCATCGACGGTTTCCTGATAGGCCTTGCGGGCATGAGCAGCGTCATCCATTTCCGCAGTGTTCGTGCCGTCTTCGGCTGCTTCCGCGGTCGTCGCGGCATCCTGCGGTGTCTCGGTAGAAGCCGTTGCGTCGCTTGCAACGGCGCCGGCCGTTGCACTCGCGGTGGTGCCCGTCGTGGTGGTATCAGTCGTGGTGGCGGCGGAAGCTGATGTGGCTGTCGCGCCGGTCGCAGCACTTGGGGCGGACGAGCCGCCGGTTGCAACGGCTGAGGCGAATTCGGAGGCTGCCGCGCCGACCTTGCGCGCGAGTTCAGCGGCAAGGCGCGCAATCACTTCAGGCGGGAAGCCGGCCGTTTTCAGCGCCTGAAGCTCCTGCTTGGCTTCCTCAAGCTTGCGCTGGGCGCGGCTTTTCGCATCGTCGGCGGAGCTAGCCAGCGAATTGCGCGCCTGCTCCAGCGCCAGCGACTGCCGCTGGATCTTCAATACGCCGGCATCGGGCTCATCATTCGTGGACGAAACGCCGGATTGTGCCGGCTGGGTGCCACGCAGAAGAATGGACGCCGAAACGGTTGCGAGCTGCATAATATACCCCCGATTACATTTGGGGCGCACTTTGCCAGATCAGACTTGCGTGGAACTGGGCCGCGGAACCGTTTGTTTCTCGGCCAATTGCCGCATTGTCTGCTCGAAAAGGGGCATGCCCCCGGGCTTCCAGCCGAGCGCGCGGATCTTGTCCGTATTCATAACGCAAAGGCCTGCCTTGTCCGCTGCCTCGGGCAGCGGGAATGGACAGTCGGCGTGATGCCGGATCGGTGAAAGAATATCCCTCGTATCAGCGGCGATATCGGAGACGTTGAAGACCTCCCCGGAGATCCGGGCGCTTTCTGTTTCCAGCATCAGCCGCACGGCACGGCCGAGATCGCGACCATGCACTTCGGTTCCCGCGCGTGGTAAAAGAGGCCGGCCCCTCAGATAATCATCGATCAATCGATCCCATTTGCCTCGAGAATTATCACCGTAGACGCCGGTTGCCCGCAGGCTTGCTCCCGCAAAGCCTGGGCCGGAGAGATGGGCGAGCGCCCGTTCCGCATCGAGCTTGACCTGTCCGTAAAGAGTTTCCGGCGTGGCGGGCATGGTCTCGAAAAGCTCGGTACCCGGTGCATGTTCGCCATAGGCCGCACGGGTGGAGATGAAGATGCAACGGCGGGTGCCCGCACGCTTTGCCTCTTCGAAGAGCTTTACGGTGCCGTCGAGGTTCAGGCGTCGAAATGTCTTCGGGTCATTGCCTTCGCCGCCGCGATATTTTCCGTCGAGGTGGCTGAAGGCGGCATGCACGAAGAAATAGGCATCATCGAAGGCGCCGATATCATCTTCGTCCGGATCGAGCGTAAGCGGGGCAAAATCAACCGGACGGGAGAAGGCCGGGGGAAGCGGCGCGCGTCGTCCGCCTATAATCACCTGATATCCGGCGGAAAGCAGCTCTTCGACGATATAACGTCCGACGAGGCCCGTTCCGCCTGATACCAGTACTTTCATGCCGCCTCATCCGGATTGGCCAGGGATGCAATCTCCGGCACGTGGCTGTCAGTATGGAAACAATGCCACAAATCGATCAAAGGTTGTAGCTCCGCCGCCTTCGGGTGATCTTTTTCCCAAGGTTTTTCATACTGATAGTGCAGGATTGAAATGCTCTTCCAATCCCACAGGGCCGGCATGGTGAACCAGACATATTGCAGCATGTTGAAATAGACCGGCAGGCCGTGCCAATCGGGAAAGAAGGTTTCGAGAAAGGTCTGATCGGTGCGCCGCCAAAAGATCTCGGGCTGATCCAGAAGCTCCAGCATTCTCCTGAATGTCTCTTCTGACGGACGGGCAACGAAGACGCCTGAGTTCATGCGACGGAAGTCGGCGAGGCTTTCATAGACATTAGGCGCCGCGGAGAATTCCGGGTAGGCGAAGAGCTTGTCGACGTTCTTCAGCACGATCGCGTCGGCATCGATGAAGACGCAGCGCTCGTATTCGACAAGCTGCCAGAGGCGCAGCTTGCAAAAATTGTCGAGCGGTGAATGAAAGGCCGGCTTGCGGCCTTTGGTGAAAGGCGCTGCGGCGTGGAGGTTGCCGCGTGCATGGCGCTCGTTGAAGGCATCCGACAGCGGCAGATGATCGACTTCGATCAGCCGGCAGCCGAGAGCGTCCAGCGATGAGAGGGCAGCCGCATCGACACCGCCAGTGTGCAGGATGACGATTGCGGCTTCCGTGCCAGTGCGGCGCAGCGACTTTGCCAGCGCTGTCGCCCCCATGGCGTAATCGGCGTTGGTGACGAGACTGACATAAGCGAAGTGAGGGGCAGAGGTCATGGATGCAGGGTGCTTTCCTGAACGGCTTCGCTCCTGTGGGGCCGTTGCTTCGCGGGGAAAGCGCCCGTCATGATACGGACTTCAGTCGCTTGCCCTCCGGGTCGTGATTGATCGTCGCGGCGATATCCTTCGTCCAGGCGGAGACGGCCGGGACGCGGGAGCGGTCGACGCGGTAGGCGAATTTCTTGGCGACGTCGACGATCTCGTCCAGCAGGCCGGTCTGCAGGGTGATCGGGTTGAGGCCAAGGCCCAGAAACTTGTCGTTCTTGACGACCAGATCATTCTCCGCAGCTTCCTTGCGCGGATTCGGCAACCAGACGATTTCGGAGCCGCTCATCCTGGCGATCATCTCGGCGAGATCGCGCACACGATGGGTCTCGGTCATCTGGTTGAAGATCTCGACCCGCGAGCCACGGGCAGGCGGGTTCTTCAGCGCCAGCTCGATGCAGCGCACGGAATCCTGAATATGGATGAAGGCGCGCGTCTGGCCTCCGGTGCCGTGGACCGTCAGCGGATAGCCGATGGCGGCCTGAATGAGGAAGCGGTTCAGCACGGTGCCGTAGTCACCATCATAATCGAAGCGGTTGATGAGCTGCGGATGGCGGCGCGTCTGTTCGGTATGCGTGCCCCAGACGATGCCTTGATGCAGATCCGTGATCCTGAGACCATCATTCTTGGCATAGAACTGGAAAAGCAGCTGATCCAGGCACTTCGTCATGTGGTAGATCGAGCCGGGATTGGACGGATAGAGAATTTCCTGGGAAGCCGTTTCGCCATCCATCGTTTCGATGCCGACGGGAAGATAACCTTCTGGAATGGCTGCGCCGACTGTCGAATAGCCATAGACGCCCATGGTGCCCAGGTGGACGAGATGCGCATCGAGCTGCAGCTCGACCAACGCATTCAGGAGGTTGTGCGTGGCGCTGACATTGTTGTTAACAGTGTAATTCTTGTGGCGGTCGCTTTTCATCGAGTAGGGGGCGGCGCGCTGTTCGGCGAAATGGATGATCGCATCGGGCCGGTTTTCCGCGAACCACTTCTTGAGCAGCTCATAGTCGCGGGCAAGGTCGATCAGATTGAAATGGATGCGGCGGCCGGTTTCTGCATGCCAGATGCGCGTGCGCTCTTGTATCGAGTCCATCGGGGTCAGCGACTGGACACCGAGTTCCGTATCGATCCAACGGCGGGAGAGATTGTCGAGGATGTGAACATCATGGCCGGCATCGGAGAGATGCAGTGAGGTTGGCCAACCGATGAAACCGTCTCCGCCCATCACCGCAATCTTCATTCCACTGGCTCCTCATCGGTTGCTTCCTAACGGGGATAGTTAGGAAATATGACAATTGTTCAATGCTTGCCTGTCGAGAGATGTTGCGTCAAAGAGGGCCGGAAAGTTTGGAGAAAATTATGGCGGAACACGGCTTTTCTATTTCCGGCGAACTCGTCGAGGCGGGTCATCGACTCGTCCAGCGGGTCTACTACGAAGATACGGATTTCTCCGGTCTGGTCTATCACGCCCGTTATCTCCATTTTCTCGAACGCGGTCGCACCGACTATCTGCGGTGTCTCGGTGTCGAGCAGCGTGAACTCGTCAATGCCGATGAGGAAGGGCTCGTTTTCGTCGTTCATCGGATGGAGATCGACTTCAAGACCCCCGCCCGCATGGATGACATTCTGACCGTGCTGACCCATACCGAGAAAGCCGGCGGCGCCAAGATGGTGCTCAACCAGGAAATCCGTCGTGATGACACGCTGCTGATTGCCGCCAAGGTCATCATTGCCGTTATCAACGCCAAGGGCCGGCCGCGCCGGTTGCCGGAGGCGCTGGCCAGACAGATGCTTATTCCCGAGACCTGAAAAGACCGATGCGTGCCTGCGATTTTTGCGGCCCCCAACTGGCCGAATCGAGGGCTTGTAAAAACTTGAATTTTATGTGAAGGAATTTCCGCGCTGCAAGATAGCGCTGTGTTCGGCAACCGGACAATGTACCGGTCAAGTTAATCCAGGAACAAAATCTCCCGCGATATTCCTGCTGTCATAGTCTGGCACTAACGATCTATTAACCATAATGGTGTCTTACTCGTGGAGTCGGAGTTTGTGCGACGCACGCCTTCCTTTGACCAAATTTGACGGCAAGAAGGCGGATGAAGAGCTTGGAAGCTTGACCAGGGCTTTGGGCGGCGGCCGCCAGACATTCTTGCGTGATCACTTCGTGCCGCCCGGTCAAGCGCCGGGCGTTTGGATTCGGGGATTTTGGATCTATGGAACAAGTAGGATTGGCAGCAGCCACGACCGACGTCAGCCTCTGGTCGCTTTTCATGCAGGCCGGCATCGTCGTCAAGCTGGTCATGCTCGGCCTTATCGCCGCTTCGGTGTGGACCTGGGCTATCGTCATCGACAAATACCTGGCTTACGGCCGCGCCCGTCGCCAGTTCGACAAGTTCGAGCAGGTCTTCTGGTCGGGCCAGTCGCTAGAAGAACTCTACCGGACACTTTCCGAGCGCAATAATACTGGCCTGGCGGCAATCTTTGTCGCGGCGATGCGCGAATGGAAGAAGTCCTTCGAGCGCGGCGCGCGTTCGCCGATCGGTCTGCAAATGCGTATCGACCGCGCCATGGACGTGACGCTCGCCCGTGAATCCGAATATCTCTCGGCGCGCCTCGGCTCGCTTGCGACGATCGGTTCGGCTGGTCCCTTCATCGGCCTGTTCGGTACGGTCGTCGGTATCATGACCTCGTTCCAGGCAATCGCCGGTTCGAAGTCGACAAACCTTGCGGTCGTGGCACCCGGTATCGCGGAAGCGCTCCTCGCAACCGCCATCGGTCTCGTCGCCGCTATCCCGGCGGTTATCGCCTACAACAAGTTCTCCGCCGACGCCGGCAAGCTCTCGGGTCGCATGGAAGGCTTTGCGGACGAATTCTCCGCCATCCTTTCGCGCCAAATCGACGAGAAGCTGCAGCCGCGCCAGGCGGCCCAGTAACGGAGTAGACGACCATGGGTATGGCTGTAGGCGGCAATAGCGGAGGAGGCGGCGGACGCCGCCGCCGCGGTGGCCGCAACAAGGGAGTTATCTCCGAAATCAACGTGACGCCGCTTGTCGACGTCATGCTCGTGCTGCTCATCATCTTCATGGTGGCGGCCCCGATGATGACGGTCGGTGTTCCGATCGACCTGCCGGAAACTCAGGCCAAGGCGCTGAATTCCGAGACGCAGCCGATCACGATCTCGGTCAAGAACAGCGGCGAAGTCTATCTGCAGGAAACGCCGATCCCGGCTGAGGAAATTGCTGCAAAGCTCGAGGCGATCGCCACCACCGGTTACAACGAGCGCATCTTCGTGCGCGGCGATGCGACTGCGCCTTATGGCGTGATTGCTGACGTCATGGCCCGTATCCAGGGCGCGGGCTTCAAGAATATCGGCCTCGTGACGCAGCAGAAGAAGGACCAGTAACGCTCAAGATGAAGACCAGCGTCGTCACATCTGCGGTTCTGCACGGGCTGGTGCTTACCTGGGCGCTGGTGTCGTTGGGCACTCCGGAATCCTTCAAGGTGGAGGATTTCGAGGCAATGCCGGTCGATCTGGTGCCGGTGGAATCCATCACGCAGATGCAGCAGGGCGATAAGAAGGCTCCAATGAAGGAGACCTCTGCGCCTGTGCCCACGACGCGGCCGCCAATCCCGGAGCCGTCGGAAAATGCCGGTGACAATAAGGTCGATCTGAAGACGCCGCCGGTTCCGAACGCCAAGCCGAGCAACAGCGACGCGGCCGCCGCCAATTCGAGCGACAAGCCGCAGCCGCAGATCGACCCGAAGCCGAACGACGTCAAGGAAGTCAACAAGGAAGAGACCGAGGTCGAGCAGCCGAAGCAAGTCGCTTCCATTCCGCAGACCAAGCCGGCAGAAATAACGCCGCCGCCGAAGCCTGAGGAAAAGCCGCCGGAGGAACAGGCCAAACCTGAAGAGCCGCCGAAACCGGATGCGGAAGCACTGCCGGACAAGGTGCCGACCCCGGTCGTCAAGCCGCAGGTAAAGCCGCCGGAGCAGAAACCGGCCGAAAAGCCGCCGGAAAAGACCCCGGACCAACCGAAGGCTGCGGAAGTGCCGACGGACAAGAAGAAGGCTGATAAGAAGCAGGAAGTGGCGAAATCCGCTTCGTCGATGAAGAGCGACTTCAATGCGGATGAGATTTCCGCGCTGCTGAACAAGACCGATCCCTCCGCCGGTGGCACCAAGCGTTCAACGCAGGAAGCATCGCTGGGCGCCAAGAAGGCGACGAACGGTGCTTCGAAGTTGTCTCTCAGTGAAATGGATGCGCTGAAAAGCGCGATCGCCGGCAACTGGTCGGTCATTCCCGGCATGGAAGGCATGGCTGACGTGCGCATCAAGGTTCATATGAAGCTTGATCAGGACGGCAATATCATCGGCGAGCCGGAAGTCGAAGCGACCGGTGGCGACAATGATTCCACCCGCCGGGCTCTGGCCGGCGGTGCCTATCGCGCCATCATGAAATCAGCGCCTTTCTCAAGTCTGCCGAAAGACAAATACGACGCCTGGAATGAAGTCGTCGTCAACTTTGATCCGAGCGATCTGGGAATCTAGATGCTGCACCGGCGATTCCATTTTGCGAAGTCTTTCGGGACCATGGCGATATTGGCGATTGCTTGCACGCTTTCTCTTAATGCGCGTGCTGACACTGTCGCGCGCAAAGAAAGCGGTACGAAGGTGCCGATGATAAGCCAAGCGACCATGGATGCGATGAAACGCTCGGTCGCTGACCGTTTCGTACTCCCCGGTAACCTCAAGGATGCCGGCAGCGTCAAACTGCAATTTCGTGTGAAACTCGGCAAGGACGGCAAGATCTTGGGAACCCCTGAGGCTGACGCCAGCGGCGGTAGCGAGGCGACGCGCAAAACCATTAGGGACGCTGCATTTCGTGCGATCGTCCGCGCGGCTCCTTTCACGATGCTCCCAAAAGACAAATACGATGGCTGGAAGGAAGTTATCTTTAACTTCGATGCCAGCGACCTGAACCCATAAATGCTGAAAGGCTGTTTGGTATGACAAAGTGTTCCTTCTTCCGCGCCATCATGGTCGCTGCCGGTCTGATGACCGCCGCTGCCTTCGCGACGCCGGCCAACGCACTTGTTGAGATCAACATCAATAAGGGTAACGTCCAGCCGCTGCCGATCGCGGTGACGGACTTCCTGCAGGGCAACATGGGTGCGCAGGTCTCGCAGGTCATCGCGGCCGACCTGCAGCGGTCTGGACTGTTTGCGCCGATCAACAAGACAGCCTTCATCGAGAAGATTTCCAATCCGGACGCCTCGCCGCGTTTCGAGGACTGGAAGGTCATCAATGCTCAGGCATTGGTCACCGGTCGCGTTACCCAGGAGGCGGATGGCCGTCTTCGCGCCGAGTTCCGTCTGTGGGACACGTTCGCCGGTCAGCAGATGACTGGCCAGCAGTTCTACACGCAGCCGGAGAATTGGCGTCGTGTCGCCCACATCATCGCCGATGCGATCTACAAGCAGATCACCGGCGAAGAGGGGTATTTCGATACCCGTGTCGTTTTCGTTTCGGAATCCGGCACCAAGCAACAGCGCAAGCGCCAGCTTGCCATCATGGACCAGGATGGCTTCAACGTGCGCATGCTGACTGACGGCAGCGACCTCGTTCTGACGCCGCGCTTCTCGCCAAGCCGGCAGGAAGTGACCTACATGTCCTTCGCAAACCAGCAGCCGCGCGTCTATCTGCTGCAGCTCGAAACCGGGCAGCGCGAAGTGGTCGGCAACTTCCCGGGCATGACCTTCTCGCCGCGCTTCTCTCCCGATGGCCAGAAGGTCATCATGAGCCTGCAGCAGGAAGGCAACTCGAACATCTACACGATGGATCTGCGTTCGCGTACGACGACCCGCCTGACATCGACGGCCGCGATCGACACTTCGCCCTCCTATTCGCCCGACGGCAATCGCATCGCCTTCGAAAGTGACCGCGGCGGACAGTCGCAGATCTACGTCATGAATGCCGATGGTTCGGGCCAGACCCGAATCTCCTTCGGTGACGGCAGGTACTCGACGCCGGTCTGGTCGCCACGCGGCGATCTGATCGCTTTCACCAAGCAGTCGGGCGGCAAATTCTCGATCGGTGTCATGAAGCCGGATGGTTCGGGTGAACGTATCCTGACCACGGGTTTCCACAATGAAGGTCCGACCTGGGCGCCGAATGGTCGCGTCATAATGTTCTTCCGTCAGGCAGCAGGTGCGGGTGGCCCGCAGCTCTATTCGATCGACCTGACGGGCTACAATGAGCAGGCGATCAAGACACCGGCCTATGGTTCGGACCCGGCCTGGTCGCCGCTTCTTGAGTAGTGGACGAGCGGAAATTCGCCTTCATGTCGCCGCAAAGTCCTGAAAATGGGCGATGCAGGGACAAATCAACGAATCGTTAACCATAATCTTTGATGGCCGGTTAACCGAGTGCGGTTACTGTCCGGAAACCCTGATTGAAGTCGCAAGGAGACCCGGCCATGAGCCGAATTCACACCCCGGCAATGAGCCGCATGCAGAATTTCGCCCGCAACCCCGTCATGATCGCACTTGTTGCCGGGCTCGCTCTTGCGAGCTGCGCCAACAAGAAGAATGGCGTGCCGAACAGCGCCGGTGAACTCGGCCTCGGTGCCGGCGCAGCAACGCCGGGCTCCGCTCAGGACTTCACGGTCAATGTCGGCGACCGCATCTTTTTCGACACCGACTCCACGTCGATCCGCGCCGATGCTGCCCAGACGCTCGACCGTCAGGCACAGTGGCTCGGTCGTTATCCGAACTACCAGGTTACGGTCGAAGGTCATGCCGACGAACGTGGTACGCGCGAATATAACCTTGCTCTCGGCGCTCGCCGCGCTGCAGCCACCAAGGATTATCTCGCCTCGCGCGGCGTTCCGGCCCAGCGTCTGAAGACGATCTCCTACGGCAAGGAACGTCCGGTTGCTGTCTGCGATGATATTTCCTGCTGGTCGCAGAACCGCCGTGCGGTCACCGTTCTCGGTGGCGCAGGCATGTAATTCACGGCCAAAGCCGGAATTTGACGAGGCGGCCTCTTGCGGGCCGCCTTTTCTTTTTGACCACACTTTGGCCAGACTCCGTTGCTTTTTGAAAGCAATTGGAAAAATCTCCTGTTCGTGCCATCGGGGCGCGAAGAATCACTGGGACAGGACGATACAAATGAAGAATCTAGTCGTCGCAGGCATGCTGTGCCTTGCGGCCGTGACCGGGAGCGAACGAGCGGCGTATTCCGCTTCGTTCTTCGGCTTGCACATCGGCGGCCAATCCGCAGAACAGAGCCAGCCGGCAGCGCCGGTCGTCAACGTGCAGAGCAGCGGAGCGGAAGTCCGCATCCAGCAGATGGAAGACCAGATGCGGCAGCTGAACGGCCGTATCGAGGAAATGAGCTTTCAGCTCCTCCAGATGCAGGAGACGATCCGCAAGCAGCAGGAAGACAATGAATTCCGCTTCCAGCAGCTTGAAAAGACGGGCGGCGGTGCAAGTGGTGGCGGTGCGGCCAAGACGCCGGTGAAGAAGAGTGAAGCAGACGTTGCTCCTCCGGCATCAGGCGGGGGCGACGATATCGCCAAGGTCATTCAAGCCCCACAGGGAGCCGAAACGGCTCCCTCCACCGACGTGCCCGCCAATGAAGGCCTCGGCCAGCCGCCGCGTGAGCTCGGCTCCATGGATTTCGACCAGAACGGCAATCCTATGGGCAATACCATGAACAAGAATGCGACTGTCGGTTCCGCGCCGCTGCCGGATGCCGGGGCGCCGCAGCAGACTGCTTCGCTCGGCAGCGAGGGTGATCAGTACAGGGCTGCCTATGGCCATGTGCTTTCCGGCGACTACGGCACGGCTGAGCAGGAATTTACGCAGTATATTTCCCGTTATCCGAACAGCTCGCGGGCTGCGGATGCCAATTTCTGGCTCGGCGAGGCGCTTTATTCGCAGGGCAAGTTCAACGAATCTGCGAAGACCTTCCTGAACGCCCATCAGAAATATGGCACATCCGAGAAGGCGCCTGAGATGTTGCTGAAGCTCGGCATGTCGCTTGCCGCACTCGACAATACCGATACTGCCTGTGCGACGCTCCGCGAAGTCAGCAAGCGGTACCCGAAGGCGTCCCGCGCCGTCATAAATAAGGTCGCGAGCGAACAGAAGCGTCTCGCCTGCTAAGGTCTTCCGGCTTGTTTCCGGAGGACCTGATGTCTCCCGAAGCGGCAATTGGCCGTTTCCTCACTTCGCTGAAGACGCCCGCGCGCATTCTTGTCGCGATCTCAGGGGGCAGCGATTCTACTGGCCTGCTTCTTCTGCTCTTCAAGGCGCTGAAGGCCACACCCAATCCTCGAATTTCCCTTTGTGCCGCCACCGTCGATCATGCGTTGCGCAGCGGATCTGCAGATGAGGCGCGCGAGGTCGCAGCCCTCTGTGGGTCACTTGGCATTCCGCACAACACCGTGGTCTGGCAAGGCGAAAAACCGAAGACCGGCATCATGGCAGCCGCACGCGAGGCGCGCTACGGCCTGCTGGCCGAGGCGGCGGAAGCGTTTGGAGCGGATCTCATCGTCACCGGACATACAGCCGAGGATCAACGCGAAACGCTGGAGATGCAGGGCAAGCGAGCCGAGCTGCTTTCGACCGGCATTGCGGATGCTGTGCTCTTTGACCGGCGCTTTTGGATCCTGCGGCCGCTTCTCTTCTCCAGCCGGGCCGATATCCGTCGCTTTCTCAGCACGAGCGGCGTCCACTGGATAGACGATCCCAGCAACGAGGATATGAAATACGAGCGCGTGCAGACGCGCCGACAACTTCCGCTGAATATGGGCGCAGCAACGGACGTCGACACTGCTGCGCAACGGCGGCTGGCTTATTCGTCCAGCGGAGTTAAATGGCTGGACAACTATTTCCGGCTTCATGGCGGCTTGCTCGGACAGGTGATACCCGACGGATTGAGGCAAGATCCTGCCGTTTTCGACTATGCACTCGGCCGTCTGACGGCAGTTTTCGGTGGCCGGCCATTCGTGCCGGGGAGGGTGCAGATGGAGCGGCTTCTTGCATTCGCCGCCAATGGCAAGCCCGGGCGAATGACCGCTGGCAGGGTGGTATTCGATCTCAGGCGTGACGGGCTTTATCTGGCGCGAGAGAGCCGGGGAATCCTGCCCCTCAGGCTTCAGCCAGGAGAGACCGGGGTCTGGGACGGCCGGTTTTTTGTGCGCAATGGGTCGGCAGCCGTCATTCATGTCGATGCGGCTCACGCCATCGACATCGACGAAGGCAGTGCCACACGGTTTCCCAAGGCGGCATGGAAGCGAGCCATGGCTTCAGCGCCGGCCTTATCGGCCCACAGCGCGCCTCTATCGGCGGAATTTGGCAGGTTGGTCGAGGTGACGCCGCATTTTGCCCCCTTCGACCGCTTTTTGACACGATTTGACTTCACCTTTGCCGACAGGCTTTCGGCAGTTTTCTCGAGGGCGCCCTATGCGGAGCCGCCTTTAAGAAGTATTGACGGAAAAACGATCTGACAGAGTGGATCGCCTTGGCAATGGCTTGGCGCAACCCTATGTTAGAGACCAAATATGACGGCCGCCATGAGGCGACCGTTCCAGTGCTGGGGAGTTCAATGAACCCTAACTTACGTAATTTCGCCTTGTGGGCGATCATAGCGCTTCTGCTGATCGCCCTCTTCAGTATGTTCCAGACGGCTCCGGCGCAGACGGGTTCGCGTGAAGTCCCTTATTCGCAGTTCCTGCGTGAGGTCGATGCGGGTCGCGTGAAGGATGTCGTGGTCACCGGCAACAGGCTGACCGGAACATATCTGGAAAACAACAATACCTTCCAGACCTATTCGCCCGTTATCGACGATAGTCTGCTGGATCGCCTGCAATCGAAGAATGTCGCCGTCACTGCGCGCCCGGAAACCGATGGTTCCTCCGGCTTCCTGAGCTATTTGGGAACGTTGCTGCCGATGCTCCTGATCCTCGGCGTCTGGCTGTTCTTCATGCGGCAGATGCAGGGTGGTTCGCGCGGCGCGATGGGCTTCGGCAAGTCCAAGGCCAAGCTTCTGACCGAAGCGCATGGTCGTGTAACCTTTGATGACGTCGCTGGTGTTGACGAAGCCAAGCAGGACCTGGAAGAAATCGTCGAATTCCTGCGCGACCCGCAGAAGTTCCAGCGTCTAGGCGGCAAGATCCCGCGCGGCGTGCTGCTCGTCGGCCCTCCGGGTACTGGTAAGACCTTGCTTGCCCGCTCTGTCGCCGGCGAAGCCAATGTTCCGTTCTTCACCATTTCCGGTTCTGACTTCGTTGAAATGTTTGTCGGTGTCGGTGCAAGCCGCGTCCGCGACATGTTCGAGCAGGCCAAGAAGAATGCGCCCTGCATCATCTTCATCGACGAAATCGATGCTGTCGGTCGCCATCGTGGCGCCGGTCTCGGCGGCGGTAATGATGAACGCGAACAGACGCTGAACCAGCTTCTCGTCGAGATGGACGGCTTCGAAGCCAATGAAGGCATCATCCTGATCGCTGCGACCAACCGTCCCGACGTTCTCGATCCGGCACTCTTGCGTCCGGGCCGTTTCGACCGCCAGGTCGTCGTTCCGAACCCAGACATCGTCGGCCGTGAGCGTATCCTCAAGGTTCATGCCCGCAATGTTCCGCTGGCGCCGAATGTCGATCTCAAGGTTCTGGCTCGCGGTACGCCCGGTTTCTCCGGTGCCGACCTGATGAACCTCGTCAACGAAGCTGCCCTGATGGCTGCGCGCCGTAACAAGCGTGTCGTCACCATGCAGGAATTCGAAGACGCCAAGGACAAGATCATGATGGGCGCCGAGCGCCGCTCTTCGGCCATGACCGAGGCGGAAAAGAAGCTTACCGCCTATCACGAGGCCGGTCACGCGATTACCGCGTTGAACGTCGCCGTCGCCGATCCGCTGCACAAGGCAACGATCATTCCGCGCGGCCGTGCACTTGGCATGGTCATGCAGCTTCCCGAGGGCGACCGCTACTCGATGAGCTACAAGTGGATGATCTCGCGCCTGTGCATCATGATGGGCGGTCGCGTTGCCGAAGAACTAACGTTCGGCAAGGAGAACATCACGTCTGGTGCTTCGTCCGACATCGAGCAGGCGACCAAGCTTGCCCGTGCGATGGTGACCCAGTGGGGCTTCTCGGACGAGCTCGGCCAGGTTGCCTATGGCGAAAACCAGCAGGAGGTCTTCCTGGGGCATTCGGTTTCGCAGTCGAAGAACGTTTCTGAAGCGACCGCGCAGAAGATCGACAACGAAGTGCGCCGTCTGATCGACCAGGCCTATCGTCAGGCCAGGGACATCCTGACGGAAAAGCACGACGAGTTCGTGGCTCTTGCCGAAGGCTTGCTCGAATACGAGACGCTGACCGGCGAAGAGATCAAGGCGCTCATCCGTGGCGAAAAGCCGGCGCGCGATCTTGGCGATGATTCGCCTCCGAGCCGCGGTTCGGCTGTTCCGAAGGCCGGTGTGCGCCCGGCATCCAAGGGTGATGAACCCGAGGGCGGGCTGGAACCGCAGCCCCACTGACATTGAACAGGATTTTTCCTAAAGGGCCGGATTTCCACAGGGAATCCGGCCCTTTTAATATTAGTAACAGGATATAATCAGTTTTCTTGGTAATTTACGTGCCGGGTACGCGGTTTTGTGGCATTCCGCTGACTAAAGACGAACTTGGATCAAGGTTTCAGGTCCAACACCAATCTTTGGATCCAGGTTCTTGCTTGAGGAATGCATGAGCTTCTACGGCGCGCGGAAAGCGCAGGAGTGCATATGAAAAGACGCTATTTTGGGACGGACGGCATTCGAGGCGAAGCCAACATCTTCCCCATGACACCGGACCTTGCAATGCGGGTCGGCATTGCTGCAGGGACGATTTTTCGCAATGGCGCCCACCGTCATCGTGTGGTGATCGGCAAGGACACGCGCCTCTCGGGATACATGCTGGAGAACGCCCTCGTGGCCGGCTTCACCGCGGCTGGATTGGACGTCTTCCTGCTCGGTCCTATCCCGACGCCAGCGGTTGCCATGCTGACGCGCTCGTTGCGCTGCGATATCGGCGTGATGATTTCGGCCTCGCACAATCCGTTCCAGGATAACGGTATCAAGCTTTTCGGTCCTGATGGTTACAAGCTCTCCGATGATATCGAAGCGCAAATCGAGGACTTGCTCGACAAGGATCTATCGGGACAGCTCGCCAAGGCCGAAGAAATCGGCCGAGCCAAGCGCGTCGATGGCGATATCTACCGCTATCTCGAGCACGTCAAACGCACCTTGCCGCGCGATGTGACCCTGCAGGGTCTGCGCGTTGCCGTCGACTGCGCCAACGGTGCAGCCTACAAGGTCGCGCCTGCGGTTCTCTGGGAGCTCGGCGCCGACGTGGTGACGATCGGCAACGATCCGAACGGCACGAACATCAACCTGAACTGCGGCTCTACCAACCCGGTCGCCCTGCAGAAGAAGGTTGACGAAGTGCGCGCCGATATCGGCATTGCGCTTGACGGCGATGCGGACCGTGTCATCATCGTTGATGAGAACGGCTCGATCGTCGATGGCGATCAGTTGATGGCCGTCATCGCCGAAAGCTGGGCCGAGAGCCAGCAGCTGCGCGGCAGCGGCATTGTTGCGACCGTCATGTCCAATCTCGGCCTCGAGCGCTTCCTCGAGGACAAGGGTCTCGGCCTTGCCCGAACGAAGGTCGGCGACCGCTATGTCGTCGAGCATATGCGTCAGCACAATTACAATGTCGGCGGCGAGCAGTCCGGCCATATCGTGCTTTCCGACTATGGCACGACCGGTGACGGTCTCGTTGCTGCGTTGCAGATCCTTGCCGCGGTCAAGCGCACCGGCAAGACGGTCAGCGAAGTCTGCCGCCGGTTCGAGCCGGTGCCGCAGCTTCTGCGCAATGTCCGCATTTCCGGCGGCAAGCCGCTGGAGGATCTGCAGGTGGTCAAGGCAATTGCGGATGCGGAGGCCGAGCTTTCCAAAAACGGCCGCCTCGTCATCCGCCCCTCCGGCACCGAGCCGCTGATCCGCGTGATGGCGGAAGGCGACGACCGCGCGCAGATCGAGCGTATCGTCAACGATCTGATCGGCACGATTTCGAGCGTGCGCAACGCCGCCTGAAAGCGACGCCGCAGGAAAAGCTAGAAGCCGGCCTCGTTGCCGGCTTTTTTGTTGCCGCCGGTCTATTTGCAGCGGTTCTATTGCTGTTGAGCCAGCCAGACCGTGTGGTTGCCGCAGGTCGGGTCTTCAGCCTTATGGGCGACAATCTCAAAGCCGTGTTCCGCAAGCAGGGTCCGATATTCGTCCGGGCTGAGGCTGCTGTGATAGAGGGGCTCGCCGACGAAGACGCCCATCGCTTCGCCATGCGCGGGACCACTGGTGAACATCAGCGCCGTCCCCGGTTTCGAATGCGAGCGAAAGAGCGCGAACATGCGCCGCTGGTCTTCGAAAGTCAGGTGGAAGAAGCTGTCCCAGGCGATGAGCCCATCGAAATTTCTGCCAAGCGAAAGATGGCGCATGTCCGCAACCTGCCAGTCGGCGTTTGGAAAGCGCGCCCTGCACATGTCGATCAGGCTCGGTGACGAATCGATGCCGGTCACGGCATAGCCGTTTTCGATGAAATGCCGCGCGAGGGGTTCGCCGGAACCGCATCCGATATCGACGATCGACCCGCCTTGCGGAATCAGTGCTGTGAAGCGATCAAGCCAGTTCCGTTCAAAAAGAGTTTTGCCGCGGCTGCTATCCCAGAGCTTGGCGTGTCGCTCATAGAGGTCGGGAATGATGTCGGCGGCTTGCCTGTTGTTCTGCATTTGCTGGCTGATCCTGCGGGAAAATCTTCGATCTGTCTTAGTGGGTTCAATGCCGGAAGAACATGGGTGATGCGTTTGGCTGGTCTTTGCGCATCTGCCGTTCGTGAATATGAGGTCGCGGGGGTTTTAGTTCAGAATCCTTCCGATCCAGGAAGTCGAAACAGGCAGATGGCCGACATTTACTTTTCGAGACGCGTTCTGCGCCGAATATTCACATTACTTCTTATGGTTAAGCAGCTTTTAACGTTTCCGATTCATTATCCATAAAAAGCATATCCGTTTTGGCGGCCTGCGCCGACGCAACCGACTGGAGTGAATCCATGAAACGAACCTTGTCCGGTATCTTCGCCGCGCTGTTGATCGCGTCGAATGCCTATTCTGCCGATCTTGCTCCGGTCGAACCCGTCCCGGAACAGCCGCCGGAAGTCGCGGTAACCGAATCGACCGGCTGGTATCTGCGCGGTGATATCGGTTATGCCTTTACCGATCTTCGTGGTGCGACGTTCTTCCAGGGAAGCAATGCTCTGGAAGCGGATTTCGATGACGCCGACCTCGACGATGCCTGGATGATCGGTGGTGGTGTCGGTTATCAGATCAACAACTATCTGCGCACTGATTTGACCTTTGACTACCTCACAAAGTCGGACTTCCGCGGTTCGACGGTTGGTGGCGGCGCTGCTTTCGGTGCCTGCGTGGTTGCATGTACGTCTACAGATGTATCGTCGATGACGGCCTATACACTGCTCGCCAACGCTTACGTCGATCTCGGCACCTACGCCTACTTCACGCCCTATGTCGGCGCCGGTATCGGTGGTTCCTACGTCAAGTGGAAGGATCTTCATAATGTCGCCTGCGCCGATGACGGCAGCGGTTGCGATGACGAAGTCGATCATGGCGGTCGTGGCGGCTGGCGCTTCAGCTACGCCCTCATGGCCGGAGCGTCGATCGACGTGACCTGCAACGTCAAGGCCGATGTCGGTTACCGCTATCTGCATATCAATGGCGGCAACATGTTCGGTTATAACGAAAACGGCGGCCCGGGCCGCGACCGTGGCGTCAACGTCCACGAAGCCCGCGTCGGTGCCCGTTACCTCTTCGGCGGCTGCGCCCAGCCGGTCGCCTATGAGCCGCCGGCAATTCCGCTGCAGCAGCCAGTCTACAAGTAAGGCCAATATTTCAAGAATTATCGAAAGCCGTCCGCAAGGGCGGCTTTTTCGTTTCAGCTGACGTTTCTGGCCACCATTGCCAGAATGATTTCGAAAAGTTCGCTTTCAGCCTGTCTGGCAGTGATCTCGCCGGTTGCCGCAGCATAGGAGAGAGTTTCGGCAGCGCCCAGCATTGCCCAAAGGCTGGCCGCGGCGATCGTCCCTGCGCCGACGAAAGGAGCAAGTACGGATCTGCACTGGTTCATGAAAACCACCTGGCACTCGTGCTTGACCTTTTCCAGCTCCGGTGAACTTGCCAGAGCGGCAATGACGTCGGGAATTTCACGCCCCTGCGTGAGAACGCAATCAATATACGAAGCCGCCATGACCTTGGCCTTGTCGCTCAGCGCCGGCCCGCTTTCGCGCAACGCAGTATCCATCAGCGCCGTCTGCCGATCATCGAATTCACGGTAGAGTTCCGCAAGCAGTCGCGGCCGGGTGCCGAAATGATCATAGACGACAGGCTTGGCGACGCCGGCTTGCTCGGCCAGTCGTCCCAGCGTCAGCGCCTCTGTGCCTTCTTCCCTGATCAATCGCCACGAGACATCCATGAGTTGGCGATGACGGTCTTCTCTCGAAAGCCGGCGACGCGGGCGGGGAAGGGCGTGGTCGGGGTCGTTGTCGGCGCTTGACATTGTAACCTACGAAAAGTAACTTACTAAAGGTAGCTTACGAAAAGTATATAAGCGATCCGCGTTGCCCGCAATCGCAATCAGGAGCTTTCGAGATGCATGCACTGATCGTTCTCGCCTATCCCGATTCCGACTCTCTCAGTCATGCCATTGCCGCAGGGATAGCCGAAGGCATAACGATGTTCGATGCCGGTAACTCCTTCGAAACTGCGGACCTGACGGAAGAGGCTTTCGATCCGAGATTCAACGAAGCCGATATCGCGGCTCATCGCCGGAAAGCCGAGGCACCTGCCGATGTCGCCGTCGAGCAGGCAAGGATCGATCGCGCCGATGCGCTTGTGTTGGTCTACCCTGTCTATTGGTGGTCCATGCCTGCCTTGATGAAGGGATGGATCGATCGTGTTTTTGCCAATGGCTGGGCCTACGACGACATATCCGGCAAGGTTGTGAAAAAGCTTGGACATCTCCCCGTCCATCTCGTTGGTATCGGCGGTGCGGATGCGCGCACCTATGTGCGGCACGGCTATTTCAGCGCCATCAGGACGCAGATCGATCATGGAATTTTCGACTATTGCGGAGCTCCTGTGATGACTTCGGAACTGCTTCTCGATTCGGATGCAGGCACTGGTGCCGTGCATATTGAGATGGCGCGCCGCATTGGCAGCAATGTCTTCAACGCAGCCGGTCGCGCGGCGAGCGGCGCAGCATAACCGGAAATGTGATCGCTGCTGCGGCAAAATAGCCTCCAGAAACGACATCACTCGCTTGACTATGACGGGCTTCGCCCATAAACACGGCGGCGGGACACTCCTCCCCAACGAGGAGCCATCTATCTGGAAGGGTAGCAATATGGCAAATACCGCAAAGCCGGACGTGCGTCCGCAAAATACTCATTTTTCTTCTGGCCCCTGCGCGAAACGTCCTGGTTGGACGCTCGAAGCTCTTTCCGATGCGGCCCTTGGCCGTTCGCACCGTGCGAAAGTCGGCAAGGTCAAGCTGAAGCAGGCCATCGATCTCACCCGCGAAATTCTGGAAGTGCCCGCGGATTACCGCATCGGCATCGTTCCGGCTTCTGACACCGGCGCCGTCGAAATGGCGCTCTGGTCGCTGCTCGGCGAGCGCGGCGCCGACATGGTCGCCTGGGAGAGCTTCGGTGCCGGCTGGGTTACCGATGTCGTCAAGCAGCTGAAGCTGAAGGACGTTCGCAAGATCGAAGCCGGTTACGGCGAACTTCCCGACCTTTCTACCGTCGATTTCGACCGTGACGTGGTCTTCACCTGGAACGGAACGACCTCTGGCGTGCGCGTTCCGAACGCCGATTTCATTCCCGCCAGCCGTAAGGGTCTGACGATCTGCGATGCGACCTCGGCCGCCTTCGCGCAGAACCTCGATTTTGCAAAGCTCGATGTCGTCACCTTCTCTTGGCAGAAGGTTCTGGGCGGTGAGGGTGCGCATGGCATTCTCATCCTGTCGCCGCGTGCCGTCGAACGGCTGGTCTCCTACCAGCCGGCATGGCCGCTGCCGAAGATCTTCCGCCTGACGTCCGGTGGTAAGCTCATTGAGGGTATTTTCCAGGGCGAAACGATCAACACGCCCTCGATGCTTTGCGTCGAGGATTATATCGATGCGCTTCTCTGGGCCAAGCAGCTCGGTGGTCTCAAGGCCTTGATCGGCCGCGCCGATGCGAATGCGAAGACGATCGCAGATTTCGTCGCTGCCAACGACTGGATCGCCAACTTGGCCGTCAAGCCGGAAATCGAATCCAACACCTCGATCTGCCTGAAGATCGTCGACAAGGACGTTGCCGCTCTGGATGCCGATGGCCAGGCGAATTTTGCCAAGGGCCTCGTCGCTCTCCTCGAGAAGGAAGGCGTCGCTTATGACATCGGCGCTTACCGCGATGCTCCGTCCGGCCTGCGCATCTGGGCTGGTGCCACGATCGAGACTGCCGACATGCAGAAGCTGATGCCCTGGCTTTCCTGGGCTTTTGCGACGCAGAAGGCTTCGCTTTCCCAGGCTGTTGCCTGATGTGATCGCATCCGGCTCCGCCTGATGGCGGAGCCCCGCATTCCCAATTCAAGTTTATCGCTGAACTCTTTGAAGGAGGCCCAAATGGCACCTCGCGTTCTCGTATCCGACGAACTGTCGGAAACCGCCGTCCAGATCTTTCGTGATCGCGGCGTCGAAGTCGATTTCCAGCCGCAGCTCGGCAAGGACAAGGACAAGCTGTTCGAAGTCATCGGCAATTATGATGGCCTGGCCATCCGTTCCGCCACCAAGGTGACCGAGAAGATCATCGAAGCCGCCAAGAACCTCAAGGTCGTTGGCCGCGCCGGTATCGGTGTCGACAACGTCGATATCCCGGCTGCATCGCGCCGCGGTATCATCGTCATGAACACCCCGTTCGGCAACTCGATCACGACTGCCGAACACGCAATCGCCCTGATGTTTGCGGTTGCGCGCCAACTTCCGGCTGCCGACACCTCGACGCAGGCCGGCAAATGGGAAAAGTCGAAGTTCATGGGTGTCGAGATCACCGGCAAGACGCTTGGCGTCATCGGTGCAGGCAATATCGGCTCCATCGTCTGCGCTCGTGCCATCGGCTTGAAGATGCACGTCATCGCCTATGACCCGTTCCTCTCCAAGGAGCGCGCCGAGGAAATGGGCGTCACCAAGGTCGAGCTAGACGAGTTGCTCGCCCAGGCTGATTTCATCACGCTGCACGTGCCGATGACGGACAAGACGCGCGGCATCCTGAACAAGGAAGCGCTCGCCAAGACCAAGCCCGGTGTTCGGATCATCAACTGCGCGCGCGGCGGTCTCGTCGATGAGGCGGCTCTTGCCGATGCGATCAAGTCCGGCCATGTTGCCGGTGCTGCTTTCGACGTGTTCGAAGTCGAGCCCGCCAAGGAAAGCCCGCTCTTCGGCCTGCCGAACGTCGTCTGCACGCCGCATCTCGGCGCATCGACCACGGAAGCGCAGGAGAACGTCGCTCTGCAGGTGGCCGAGCAGATGGCCGATTACCTCGTCAGGGGTGCGGTTTCGAACGCCATCAACATGCCGTCGATCACCGCCGAAGAGGCGCCGATCCTGAAGCCGTTCATCAGGCTCGCTGATGTTCTCGGCGCCTTCGTCGGCCAGGTCACGGAAGAGCCGATCAAGGAAATCGAGATCCTTTACGACGGCGTCACGGCCAACATGAACACCCGCGCGCTGACCTCCGCGGTCCTCGCCGGCCTGATCCGCTCGCAAGTGGCCGACGTCAACATGGTTTCGGCGCCAGTCATGATCAAGGAAAAGGGCATCATCCTCTCCGAGGTCAAGCGCGACAAGTCGGGTGTCTTCGACGGCTATATCAAGCTGACGGTGACGACGGAATCCATGACGCGTTCGATCGCCGGCACGGTCTTCTCCGACGGCAAGCCACGCTTCATCCAGATCAAGGGCATCAACCTCGACGCCGATGTCGGCAGCCACATGATCTACATCACCAATACCGACGTTCCCGGCATGATCGGCTTCATCGGCACGACGCTTGGTGCTGCCGGCGTCAACATCGCCAACTTCCAGCTCGGCCGCGACAAGCAGGGCGGCGACGCTATTGCTCTGCTCTATGTCGACGGCGCGGTTGACGACCTCGTGCTGGGCCAGTTGACCGCCAATTCGGCGATCCGCCAGGCAAAGCTGTTGGCCTTCAACGTCGACTGAGTTTTCCTCCCAAGGAAAGACATGAAAAACCGGCCCGGTCTCCGTGCCGGTTTTTTATTTGGTCCAGCGCGTGTCGTTGAAGACCTGCGGTCAGTGGCGGGTGATCTTTACGTCGTGATGCAGGAAGGTATCTCTGGTCGCGTCGAAAACCCTGAAGAACTCGTCCCAGGAAATATTCTCGACAGTGCTTTCCGGCCTGCCGAAATCAACACCGACCAAGCCACTTTTCATCCGGGCGGGATGGCCGCCGCGGGCTTCGATCCATTCCCGGATTTTATCGTGATCTGTCATTGCGGATGTGCCCATCATCGCCTCCATCCAGATGGGTTGTATTTTCAACCAGAAATAACGCCCTGAAAATGATTTGGTTCCGCCGGACAGTTACGCATGCGTTCGGCCTTTTGGCGCAGCCAATTGTTAGGACTTTCAACCGCGCCGCGAAACGGTGGCTTTTGGAAACTTTCACTGCTTATTTTGCATGCGTGCGCTTAAAGTTTAGGCCTCTTATGATTGTGATTTTATTTAGTTTTCTCGGCTACACCACTTCCGATATTGGTTCTAATTTCGCGTGAATTTCTCGATGGCCTCGTTTCAGACGAATTCCGGGCAGCCCGAAGCTCTTGTTGATGATTTCCGTTCGCTGTTTGCCACGCATCCCTCTCCTATGTGGGTCTACGATCCGGATACGCTGCGCTTCCTGATCGTCAATGATGCGGCGCTCGTGCTCTATGGCTACAGCGTCGAGGACTATGAAGGCATGACCGTGCTTGATATCCGCCCGGCTGCCGAACGGGAGCGGATGCTTAGCGCCATCCATGAGCGTACCGACATGGAGAGGGCCGAGCGCTGGACACATCTGAAGGCCAATGGCGAAGCGATCGAGGTTCTGACATACGGCCGGGAAGTACGGTTCGAAGGAAAGGCTGCAATCCTGGCGATCGTGCAAGATCGTACCGAGGTCAATGCCGCACAGCGCCAGATAACCAGTGCACGCTCGCTGCTGGACAGCATCGTCGACAACCTGCCGGTCGGCGTCTTCGTGAAGGATATGGAAGAGGATGGCCGCTACATCCTGCTGAACGAGGCGTGCGGCGATATCATGGGCTATCGTGCCGGAGACGTGGTTGGACGGGTGGATCGGGATTTCTTCCCCTTTGAGCAGACTGTCGTCTTCCGCGAGCAGGATCACGAGGCGTTCGCCGCCGGTACGACGATCAGCTTCGAGGAGACGATGGAGCGGGCCGATGGCGGCAAGCGAATCCTTCGCACCGTGAAGCGCGCGCTGCCGGCGCCAGAGGGCAAGGAGCCGCGCTATCTGCTCGGCATTTCTCACGATGTGACCGAAGAGCGTGCGGTGGAGGCTAAGCTTGCACATCTTGCCACGCATGACTCGCTGACGCGCCTGCCGAACCGCGCCGCCTTCTCCAAGCATATCCGCAAGCAAACCATTGCCGCTTCCACCGAAAAGCCGGTGGCGCTGCTCTACATCGATGTCGACCATTTCAAGACGATCAATGACAGCAAGGGCCATGCCGCTGGCGATGCTCTGCTGTGCCAGGTGGCGGAGCGTCTGCTGGCGCTGGCCGATGAAGGCGACCTCGTTGCGCGTCTCGGCGGTGACGAATTCGCAGTCGTGCTGCAGCTTGTCGAAGCCGGCCGGGCAGAGCGTTTTGCCGATCTGCTGCTCAAGTCGCTTGCGAAAGCCTTCGATCTCGACGGCGCACGGGAGCATGTCACCTGCAGCATCGGCATTGCGTTGGCACCAGTCGATGCCGGCGAAGCCGACGTGCTGATGCGCCATGCCGACCTCGCGCTTTATGCCGCCAAGGAAAGCGGGCGCTCAACCTACCGCTTCTATGAGCCTGCCATGCGGCTCGAAGCAGAGCGCCGGCATCATCTGACTGGCGAATTGCGCGACGCGCTGGAATACGGACAGTTCGAGCTTTACTACCAGCCCATCGTCCAGCTCGAGGATGACGGCATCGGCGGCTTCGAGGCGCTGATCCGCTGGAGGCATTCGGTGCGTGGCATTGTGGCGCCGATGGAATTCATTCCGCTTGCCGAAGAGACGGGGCTTATCGTTCCGATCGGAGACTGGGTCCTGCGCGAGGCGTGCCGCGTAGCTGTCACATGGCCGGACCATCTGAAGATTGCGGTCAATCTCTCCGTTAGCCAGTTTCGCCACGCAAGTCTGTTCTCGAGCATTGTCGGCGCGCTCGATGAGACCGGACTTCGCCCCGAGCGGCTGGAGATCGAGATCACCGAATCCGTCTTCCTGGCTGATGTGGCACAGAGCCTGCCGCTGCTTCGGGCGCTGAAGGAACTCGGCGTTCGCATCGCGATCGACGATTTCGGCACGGGCTATTCTTCACTCAGCTACTTGCGGGCCTTCCCCTTCGACAAGATCAAGCTCGATCGCAGCTTTGTTTCCGGGATAGAGACCGACCCCGGCAATCTTGCCATCGTGCGGGCCGTCGCCGGTATCGGCTCCGGCTTCAACGCGGTTACACTTGCCGAGGGTATCGAAACCGAGGAACAGCTGAAAAAGCTCAGGGACGAAGGTTTCGGTGAAGTGCAGGGATATCTTCTCGGCAGACCCATGCCCCAGCGTGAAGTCGAGGCGCTGATTTACGGCCGTCAGTTGAAGAAAGCATCAGCCTGAGATCATCGCGTCAAAAGCATCTGCCGCCTTGCTGCGATAGCGCTCCTCGTGCCGCAGCAGGAAGAAGGGGCGGGGCAAAGGCGGGATGTTCACCTCGGTGAGCAACCCGTTTTCCAGCTTCATCGCAACGACGCTGCGCGACATCAGCGTCGCGCCGATGCCGGCTTCGACAATACCGACAAGTGGTTCGTTCTCAGGAAGGACCATTGCCACATCAAGCGCATCGATATCGAGACCGGCCTTCTGCAAAAGGCTTTCGAAGGCAAGGCGGGTGCCCGAGCCCCGTTCGCGCAAGACCCACTGCGCTTGGGGAAAATCGATCGGGCTGCGTGGTCTGCCGTCCGCCCAAGGGTGATCTGGAGCAACGACGACGATCATCTCATCCAGTGCAACCTGCCTTGCGGATATGCCCCGCCGTTCGTTTGGCCACTCGATGAGGCCGAGTTCCACCTCGCCATGTGCAACGGCATCCGACACTTCGGCAGTGTTGCCGATGCGTATTGTCAGCTCGATACCCGGATAGTTTCGCCGGAATGCAGCAAGCCGTGGTGAGAGCCAATAACCGCCGATCGTCTGGCTCGCCATAAGTGACAGCTCGCCATGCATCAGCCCTGAGAGGTCCATAAGTGCTGCTTCCGCTGCTCTGGCGCTGGCGAGGACGGCCTGCGCTTCCTTCAGAAACAATTGGCCGGTCCTGTTCAAGACGATCGAGCGGCCGACGCGGTCAAAAAGTGTCACTCCATGTCTTGTCTCCAAGGCTGTGATCGCCGCGCTGACGGCCGACTGGGTCATATTCAGATGGGCAGCTGCTTTCGTGATGTGCTGTCGCGCTGCCACTTCGGTGAATATTCTCAGTTGTTCCAATGTCATGTTGCCTCCATCGATTATTCGATTTTATCGAATGGAATGACAAAGATAAATCGTTGGAAGCGATTATTTTGCGGCGATATGAAAGCGGTCAACGAAAGGAATTCGCCATGACCGTCCTTCAGTTTTCTCAGTCCGTGCCGACCGTTCATACCCGGGGGCGGATTCTGCGCCACTTCACGCCCAACTGGTTTGCAACGACAATGGGGACCGGCATTCTTGCTGTTTGTCTCGCCCAGTTTCCCGGCGTGCCGGCGCTCCATACGGCAGGCGAGGCGCTTTGGCTTGCAAATATCGCCTTGTTTGCAGTGCTGACCTCTGTTTACGCCGGCAAGTGGCTACTGCATCCCGGTGCTGCGCTCAGGGCCTTCGATCATCCTGTCGTCTCGATGTTCTTTGGCTGCATTCCCATGGGGCTTGCGACCATCGTCAACGGCTTCCTGATCTTCGGGCCATCCCTGTTCGGCGATACTGCTATTACCATCGCTGCGCATCTGTGGTGGGCCGATGCGGCGCTCGCGGTTCTGGCGGGCCTTGCCATTCCGTTGGTCATGTTCACGCGGCAGCAGCATGCAATCGAGCATATGAGCGCCATCTGGCTGTTGCCGATCGTTGCCTCCGAGGTCGCCGCTGCAAGCGGCGGATTATTGGTGCCGCATCTTGCCGAGGGCGCGCAGCTTCCGGTGCTTTTTGTAAGCTTCATGCTCTGGTCCTGTTCGGTGCCTTTGGCGCTCGGCATTCTCGTCATCCTCTTTCTGCGGATGGCTCTGCACAAACTGCCGCCGGCCAGCATGGCAGCGACGAGCTTTCTGGCCCTAGGCCCCGTTGGCACGGGAGCGCTTGGTCTTGCACTGTTTTCTGCCAATGGCGGGCAGGCTCTTGTCGCCAGCGGCCTTGGTCAGCTAGCTCCGGCGATTTCGGGTGCGGCTTTGCTTGGTGCTCTCCTGCTTTGGGGCTATGGCCTGTGGTGGCTCGGCCTGGCGGTCGCCATCACCATCAACCACCTGCGGCGGGGCTTGACCTTCAACCTCGGCTGGTGGGGTTATACTTTCCCGATCGGCGTCTATGCCGTCGCGACGCTGCGGCTTTCCAGCATCTTCCCATTGCCGGCGCTGACCGTGTTCGGGGAGGTTCTGGTCGTAGCCCTCGCTGCTGTCTGGGTTGTCGTTGTCGTCCGCACGAGCCGCGGCGCCTATAATGGCTCTCTCTTCGTCGATCCGAGCCTGGAGAGCTGATAGCCGGCGCGCTGATGCAACTGCCTCAATCATTCGTTATTTTGAGAATACTGGTCAGCATTGCATACTCTCCACGGGGCTGGAGAAGGAGGATGCAGATGAAACGCTACACGTTCTCGATGATCGGTTTGGCGATCGTGACGGCCATCATCGCCAATCCGGGCATCGCACTTGCCTGCAACAAATTGATCGGCACATGAGCCGATAGCACCCACCTCTTACCTGAAGGCGCAGCTTCGGCTGCGTCTTTTTTGATGGCGTTCCCTTTCCCATGCTGCATCGCACCCTAACTGCGAGCGCATGACGGAATTCCTGGACGATATTCGCGCCGAAGGCATCTGGCTGCCGGACTGGCTTGCAAGCGCCATCATCTTTGCAGTGGTCATATCGGTCACGCTCTTTGCGCATCGCCTCCTCTTCCGGCTGCTGACACGGGTGATCGAGGGCAAGGACCTACTATGGCGCTCGCTCGTCTCGCGCCTGAAACGGGTCGTGCGGCTTGCCATGCTGGTGGCAGCACTTTCCTTCGGCGCGACAATTGCGCCGCTGACGGATCTGCAGTCGGCGACCGTGCGCCATATCCTCTTGATCTTCTTCATCGTGCTCGTCGCCTGGATGGCGAAGATCGTCAAGCATATCTGGATGACGGTCTACCTCCGCCGCTTCAAGCTCGATGCCGAGGACAATCTTCTGGCGCGCAAGCATGTGACGCAGACGCGCATCATGGAGCGTATTGCCGATCTCCTCATCGTCGTGGTGGCAATATCGGCCTGCATGATGACCTTCGATGCCGTTCGGCAATATGGCGTCAGTCTGCTCGCGTCTGCCGGCGTGGCCGGTATCGTCATCGGCCTTGCGCTGCAGCCAGTGCTGAAAAACCTGTTTGCCGGCATCCAGCTTGCCATCACCCAGCCAATCCGCATCGACGACGCACTTTTGGTCGAAGGAGAATGGGGCAAGGTGGAAGAGATCACCTCCACTTACGTCGTCGTGCAATTGTGGGACTGGCGACGATTGATCCTGCCGCTCAGCTATTTCATCGAGAACCCGTTCCAGAACTGGACGCGCGAAAGCTCGGCGCTGATCGGCACCGTCATGATCTATCTGGATTACAGCGTGCCGCTGGAAGTGATCCGCAGGAAGGTCGAGGAGATCGCGAAGGGCTCGCCGCTATGGGATCGCCGCGTCGTCAACATTGCTGTGACGGATTTCCGCGAAGCGGTGATGGAAATCCGCATTCTCGTCTCGGCATCGAATTCCGGCCGCACCTTCGATCTGCGCTGCGAAGTGCGTGAGAAGCTGATCGATTTCATCCAGCGCGAATATCCGGCGGCCTTGCCGCGCATGCGCGCTGTCATGAACGAACCGGCGGTGCGAGGTCGGCGAGAAGCGGCGGAATAGATCTACCGCTTCGGCGCTCCCGCATCGCCTTCTACCGGTGTCGTGGCGATCGGTGACTGTGCATCGCCCGAAGCGACGGCGGCTGGCAGCGGCACACGGCGCTTGCGTTCGCGGATCAGTGTCAGCAGACCGGAGCAGATGATAAGCACGATGCCGAAAGCCATCGGCAGATCGACGCTGTCATTGAAGAAAAGATAGCCGAAGGCAATCGCCCAGATCATCTGGCTATATTGCGGCGTCGCCACCAGGGTTGCCGGAGCAAGCCTTGCTGCTGTCATCAGCATGACGTTGCCGGCGGCCCCCAGCAGGCCGTAGCTTGCGAGAAACAGCCATTGCTGCGGGCTTGGTGCCACCACCTCAGAAAGCATGAGCAAGCCGCTGACGACAAGGGTGCCCAGCAGCGACGCGCCAAACAGCGAGAGGCGTTTTTCAGCCGGACCGAGCTTGCGCAGGATAACGATGGCGATGGCAGCGCTGATCGCGCCGATCGTCGCCGCCAGATGGCCAATCGACAGCTCGCGGAAACCGGGCCTCAGAACCACGAGCACACCCAGAAAACCGACGATGACGGCCGCCCAACGCTGCCAGCGCACATCCTCTTTCAGGAAGATGACCGAGAGAATGGTGACGAAGGAGGGAAGCAGGAAGAGCAGGCAGAAGGCCTCGGCCATCGGCAGCTTGGTGAAGGTGATGATAGAGGCGATCGCGCCGATCGCGCCCGCGGCAAAGCGCACCATCCAGAGCGGCCGGTTCGTCGTCCTGAAAATGTCCAGCCATGAATCGCTCGGTCCCTTGATGAAAGGCAGCGCGGCAATGCTGAGGATCGCGCCTGTGAAGGCGACCTGGAAGGAAGGAACTGTACCGTGCAGGGCCTTGATGGATGCATCGCTGAAGGCAAAGACGGCATAGGCCGCGAATGCGACTAGGACGCCACGAAGCGTGGTGGAGGCGGCTGTCATTTATCCGAATCTTAAAGAGGTGGGTCGTTTCATCTACGGGATGAAATGCGGTCTATCAAAGGTTGATTGCGAATAGCTGCAATGCATGACCCGCGCATGACGCCATCGGAAGCGCCGGAAAAGCCGGGTCTTGCGTCGGAGCCCAATAGTTTCTATATCCGTCGCCCATGCAGGCTGGCGGCCGATCCCGCCGGAAATACAGGAAATCCGCCACATTCCGACGTGAGAAAGGCGGATCGAAACAGCACAGAATTTGGCAGCACCCGTGAACACACTGGATTTTGACAAGAAGCCGGAAGACACCCGTGTCGTCGTCGCCATGTCTGGCGGCGTTGACAGTTCCGTCGTGGCCGGGCTTCTCAAACGCCAGGGATATGATGTTCTGGGTATTACGCTGCAGCTATACGACCATGGCGCTGCGGTCCACCGCGCCGGCTCCTGCTGCGCGGGCCAGGATATCGACGATGCCCGCCGTGTCTGCGAAACGCTCGGTATTCCGCATTACGTGCTCGACTATGAGAAGCGGTTCCGCGAAACGGTCATCAATCCCTTTGCGGAAAGCTATGTTGCAGGCGAGACGCCGATCCCCTGCGTTGCCTGTAACCAGACCGTCAAGTTCGCCGACCTCCTGGCGACTGCCAAGGAGCTTGGCGCCGACGCGCTGGCGACCGGCCATTATATCCGCTCGCGTCCAAATCCGTCGTCCTGCAATCCCGGCCGCCGCGCACTCTACCGACCGGCCGATGCCGATCGCGACCAGAGCTATTTCCTCTTCGCGACGACACAGGAACAGATCGACTATCTGCGTTTTCCCCTTGGTGGGCTGCCGAAGGCAGAGACCCGCCGGCTGGCCGAAGATATGGGGCTCGTCGTCGCCAAGAAGGCCGACAGCCAGGACATCTGTTTCGTGCCGCAGGGCAAATATTCCGACATCATCACCAAGCTGAAGCCGAATTCGGCTTTGGCCGGCGATATCGTCCATCTCGACGGCCGCATCCTCGGCCAGCACGAGGGCATCCTGCATTACACGATCGGCCAGCGGCGCGGCATCGGCATTGCTACCGGCGAGCCGCTCTATGTCGTCTATCTCGACGCCCGCTCGCGCCGCGTCATTGTCGGCCCGAAGGAGGCGCTCGAGACGCACCGCGTCTATCTGCGCGATGTCAACTGGCTGGGCGACGAGACGCTTCAGGTTGCAACGTCAGGCGAAGGCTTTGCCTGCTATGCCAAGGTTCGCTCGACCCGCGCCCCGGCGCCGGCTGTGCTGCACATGGATGCGAGCGGCACCTATGTCGACCTGACGGTCGGCGAAGCGGGTATTGCGCCGGGCCAGGCCTGTGCGCTCTATTCGGCTCCCGGCGACGACGCCCGCGTCTTCGGCGGCGGCTTTATCGAACGTTCCGAGCGCGAGCCCGATGCAGAGGCCTCGCTGAAGGCGCTTTTGAGCCAGCCGGCGGCCGCGTAAAATTCCCGGGGAAAGGCGATGCGGCGGCACGGCCTTTTTCTCCATCATATGCTTGACACAAAGCTGCTACGCTCTTAATAAGCCGCTCATCCGACGGGCTGAGCGCTTCGCGAAAGGCTCGTTTGAATAATGGCTGGGTAGCTCAGTTGGTGAGAGCGCAGGATTCATAACCCTGAGGTCGGCGGTTCAATTCCGCCCCCCGCTACCATCTTTATCAACGACAAAAAACAGTCGATGCGCACGGGTTGCGTAACCGGTATAATGGTGCCTCACGGCATATCGTTGCCCGGGGATCCACCATGAAATACGCTTGTGTCGCAATTCTTCTCCTCGCCGCCGGCTGTAGTACGACGACGGAGGATCAGCCTATTCCCGGTAGTCTGACCTATGGCGGCAAGGTTATTCACTCGCCTTACAAGCCGGGCACCGTGATCAAACATACTTTCCTCGGCGACTTCGGCCTTCGGCAATTCGAGCGTTATGTCGTTCAGCCAGACGGCACGCTCAAGCTTGCTTCCCGTATTGAAAGCGAGGACTTCCTCTGGAATTGAGTGAGGTGCTTTAGAAATCCGTCGTCTCAGTCCGGCGTTGACCTGCGTCAAGGCGCGGGATTACGATTGTGGTTGAATTCCTGCCTTATTTGAATTCAGCCATCAGAACGGATCTCCCATGTACAATCGCATATTGCTGCCCACCGACGGCTCGGCGCGTCGATTGTCTCGATTTTCGAATCGTCATTGATGCTAGGCACCGCTTTTTTTGTCGAAGGATCTTTGACCATATGGACGCGGTTTCAAACTATCTGACCCGCATAGATCGGATTCCGCAGCATACTGTTCCCGCGCATGCTATTTCCGTTGAACGTCGAGCCTTACCATTGTTTTCTTCAAGGTGTGGGCACGCCCTCATTGTTCAGTGCCCTCGCGACAAGCCGCAACGTCGGTCATTCCGCGCTTGACCTTGTACCCTCCTCGCGTTGCATCTGCCCAGCGATGTCATACATGCCTGTCTGAACGGTATCCATCCGGCCGCCACTGACGCATTGCATGTCGATACTGCGGAACTTCAAAACCTTGTGGACGTGGGCAAGGTCGGCAATGTCACGTGATACGCGGTCGGCGGATCCGGCAACGAGGATATTGAATTCGCCGCGCTCGGCCGCCATCATCGGATCCGCCACGCCGGGGCGACCGAACATTGGCGCGGCGGACTTTTACGAGAAGTACTTGATGACCTTAGCCCCCAGTCGGCCGGCGAAGCCCTAGCATAGGCTCCTAGCTGGTGACTAGATAGAAATCCGAATCCCGGTCGAACTCAACGACTGGGCAGGCTGGGTATATATTGATGGGTCAATCCACCAACGGTCCACATCGGCAACACCGAGACCGTCATGGGCGGTCGCTGTACGACGGGCAAACTTTCGACGGGCGCAACCGCTCGCTCATCAGCGGTTCGAAACTCTGGCTTCCTAGGGGGCGGACGATGACCAACATTTGCCTCGACAATCTCATTGTCCTTCGTCACCTTTACGACATAGGCAGCACCGGAGTTGCCAAGATCGAGGCGCCAATCATTTGCAAGATTTCGAGCCCGCGGGCGGCACGGAATATGGTGGCCTAACCCCGCCGCCCCATCATTAATAGGTGGATGAGACCATTAAAGCTTAGGGGTGAGTGAATTGGCAACTATGGATAGAATGGGGTACGTCCAATACTTAGAGGTACAAATCATGCGTTCATTTGCCAGGAAAATCCTTTATCTTTGTCTTTTCCTCGTGTTCGGCATCTGTCTTTTCATGGGCTGGCTGGCTGCCGGCTCGCCGGGAATACCTGCTCCGAGCCTCAAGCGAATAGCTGTTGCCGAGTGGCAGCCGAGAGACTCTGCTGGAGAGTTTGTATTTCAGGACAAGCTTTGGATTCTGGGGGGCTGGAAAACTAATCCTACAGAGTTGTTGCGGGATGTCTGGAATTCGGCGGATGGCGTCAAATGGAACATGGTTCAAGAGAAACTGCCATTCCACTACACAGACCTTCCCATGACCATCCCGTTCAAAAACAAGATCTGGGTAATGGGCGGAACGACACTTTCTGATCCTGCCAATTTGACAACCAATGCAGTTTGGAACTCAGATGATGGCGTTATATGGAACAAGGCGAATCCTGCAGCGGCCTGGTCGCCGCGTACAGGAACTCCTATCGTTGAATTTAATGGTCGCCTTTGGATATTCGGCGGTCTCGAGATCATTGATGGCAAGCAGACGTTCAAGAATGATGTGTGGAGCTCTGTCGATGGAGTGAACTGGGAAAAAGTGACTGAACATGCCCAGTGGACGCCGCGCGCGTTCCATGGGGCGATAGTTTACAACGGGAGACTTTGGGTCCTGGGTGGAGGATCTTACACGCCAGATTATATTGCTCTTAATGACGTTTGGAATTCTGTGGACGGTGTAAACTGGGTCAAGGTGTCCAATGCTCCATGGCACGGTCGCATCTGGTTCTCCGCCATCACCTACCAGAACCGAATGTGGGTGATTGGCGGATGGAGCAAAGAAACGCTAAATCGAAATGGCATCTGGTACTCAGACGATGGTGAGAGGTGGACTCGCCTGGCCTTATCCAAGACGTGGCGCGCGCGACATGAGCAGTCGACCTATGTTTTTCATGGAAAGGTATATTTTGCGGGAGGGCACGCCGACCCGCTTACCGGTGATGTGTGGGAGTTGGAGGTTCCTTCAGTCTGGTTGAAGGTAAACCGCATTGCCGATCTTGTTTTGCCGTACCGCCATTGAGCGATGTACTCGGCACCTACGAACAATGGATATTTACAAGCCGATCGTCAGCCAGTTATAGCCGTCGGACCGGGTGACAAGATGCCTTCGGCCTTTTCCAAGGCAGTGGGGCATTCGCGAAGGTCCCGGTCTCCGGCGCATTCACTCACCAGTCGCCTTACCGTCAGGTTTTTGGGCGATCGATAAGGATCTTGAGCAGTTTTCGCCCCACAAATTGGCCCGCGCCAGTCGTTAGGTGACCATAGTCCCACGTCAGGAGATCGGACGGATTGTCAGACCATGAAGTGGCGCAACTGTTGTCTCTGCAGAATATGTCGATCAAGGAGAGATAGGGGATATTCCTCGCCTCGGCGAGCGCCTGCAGACTGCGCTCGGCAGCCGCCGAATCGGCCCGCGGAAGGTCATTGATGCGGTTTGGTATCCCGCGCGATTTGTTAGACAGCCATTGATTGAAGATGAGGTCTGGAAGTTGCCCGCTGTATTCCGGGAACGGCCCTACAATGGCGACGGATATTCCTGCATTTTGAAGCGCGTCCAGGTAGAACTTGAGGCCGTCACCGACTGCCCCAGTGGCATAGTCCGCAGAATAGAACGACCAGCGAGCGAAGAGGACAACGATGTCAGGCTTGTTTCTGATAATCGCCGAGAGTGCATCGTCTGTGAACTTCGAACATGCCCCGAAATTATTGATCGGCGGGCAAGAGTCGGCCGCGAATATGGCAACCGATGCTTTCCCTTCTGCTGCTAGCGACAGCCCGGGGAAAAGCCGGCCGGCGTGCGAGTCGCCCCAGACGGCTATTTTCGGTGAACTAGACCCAGAAGCGAAGTCGCATTCCGGGTGATATCGTTGATCTGGCATATAGAGCGGCTTGTAAAGCCAGCATGTGCCGATCCTTGCATTCGACCGGAAGTCGTAATGGCCATAAGCAAGAATATCGCGCATCTTTTGGGGATAGGTGAGCGATTGAAAATCGAAATGGCTCGCAGCCGCTCCGAAGCCACCTAGAGCGACCAGAGCAATGAACAGGGGAACGACAACCTTTTCCAGTGGGATTTGCCGCAATGGATGTTCAACTAGGGTGTACGTGACTGTCGCCAGCACGCCGGAAACCCCGACAAGCGCGAGCGTCCAGTTGTTCGAAAAAGGGGCGTCTCCCCTCGCAAGTACCAATATTGGCCAGTGCCAAAGGTAAAGGGGATAGCTGATAAGCCCGATGGCTACCATCGGTCGGCACGCCAAGAATCTCTGGGCGATATCGCTATTCGGTCCAGAGGTGATAAGGAGGCCAGCACCTGCTACGGCTGCAACCATATATATAGGCGAAGAGATGGAATGACTCGCAAACACCATTGCGGCCGCAATGAGGATGACGCCGAATCCGCTCGCGAGTGTGTTCGCGTTCCTCGTCCTGAAACCAATTGGAAAGCAGGAAATAAGGCCGCCTACGGCCAATTCCCATGCCCGACTCAATGGGGAATAGAATGCCGCAGCCGGGAGGGTAAAAGAGAGATAGATGTTGTAAGCCAACGAAAGAGCGACAACTGCCGCGAGGCCATGGGCGAGACGTATCGGGGTCCGCTTCACCAGCAAGATTAAGACTGGCCACAGGATATAGAACTGCTCTTCGACCCCGAGCGACCAAAGATGAAGGAGCGGTTTCGTCAGAGATTCGGCGTCGAAATATCCGGACTCGTTCCAAAGCAGCAAGTTCGGGATGAACAGAGCGGCGCCCATTATGTGCCACCCGAGTCGATGCATTGGCGTTGGCGGCAGTATGAAAAAACCAACGAGCAACGTAGCTGTCAGGACGAGGATGAGGGTCGGATAAATCCGGCGGATGCGTCGTTGATAGAAGCTTAATAGCGAGAACGTCCCCTGGTCGATGCCGCCGGAGATAATCCCGGTGATCAGAAACCCCGAGATCACGAAGAAGACATCAACGCCCAAGAACCCGCCATGCAGAGCGTGTGGGAAAGAGTGGAAGATAAGGACCGCAACGACTGCAATCGCTCGCAGTCCGTCTATGTCGGCGCGGTAGGTGTGTCTCGCGGCCGTGTTGTTCTGCATCAGCATGGCGGGTGGCTTCTTCCTCAGTTCGTTGCCTTTTTGAATAGCTGCGACTGCATGCCTTGACAATCTGAACGCGTTGATTCTGAGCGGCATTCTTTTTCATCGGAGATATCACCAGTAGACCGATCGCATTTCTAAGATTTGGTGTCAGCCTCGCTGTTTGAGGCACGCTCTCGCGAGATGAAGTCGCACGGATGGAGCGGCTGTTGGACGCGTCATGGCAAGAACGGACCTCCGCTACCAATTATCCCCGAAACCAAAACTATCAGTGCGCGTTCGTCACGCAGGCGGTATAATTTTGGCGCAAACGCTTCGTAGCCGGGGATCCACCATGAAATACGCTATTGTCGCAATGCTTCTCCTCGCCGCCGGCTGTAGTACGACGACGGAGGATCAGCCTATTCCCGGTAGTCTGACTTATGGCGGCAAGGTTATTCATTCGCCCTACAAGCCCGGCACCGTGATCAAACATACTTTCCTCGGCGACTTCGGCCTTCGGCAATTCGAGCGTTATGTCGTTCAGCCAGACGGCACGCTCAAGCTTGCTTCCCGTATTGAAAGCGAGGACTTCCTCTGGAATTGAGTGAGGTGCTTTCGAAATCCGTCGTCTCAGTCCGGCGTTGACCTGCGTCAAGGCGCGCGATTACGATTGTGGTTGAATTCCTGCCTTATTTGAATTCAGCCATCAGAACGGATCTCCCATGTACAATCGCATATTGCTGCCCACCGACGGCTCGGAACTTTCCGCCCGGGGTGTCGATCATGGTCTTGCGCTTGCCAAGGCGCTCAACCTTCCCGTGACGGTCATCAGCGTCATCGTGCCGCTGACCGGTTTTGCGCTGCAGGGGATCGTGCAAGCGGAAGCGATGGACAGCTATAACGAGGGCCGCCGGAAAGAAATCGAGGACCTGGAAAAGATCATCGGCGAAAAGGCCAGGAATGCCGGCGTCATCGCCGACTTTGTCAGCAAGGTGCACCTGTCGCCAGCCGCCGCAATCCTGGAAACGGCGGCAGAGCAGGGCTGCGGCCTGATCGTCATTTCTTCGCATGGCCGTCGGGGGATCTCGCGGCTCATGCTCGGCAGCCAGACATCCGAGGTGCTGTCCGAGGCCGGTATTCCGGTTCTGGTCGTAAAGTAGCGATTCAGTTTTCCGTCAGCGCGGGATGGGGTGCTGAGCGCTCGGCGATGTAATCGGCCTTCTTTGCGGATGATCCGCTGTTTTCGCGGCGCTCGTCGGCTTCTTCGCGGCTGCCAGCCTCCGGCGCCATATAGAAGGCAAGCATTTCCTCCAGGCGGGAGGCGGTGAGGTTGGCGGCGAAACCCTTCATGGCTTTCCTCGGCGGTGTTTCCGGTCGGGGGAATTTCATAGCTTAGGTCGCGGCAGGTGCGGAATATGGGGCAGAAGGTTGTCACCAACTTTCGAGCTCGCGCATCTAACGGCTGATAACTTCGAGGCAGAATTCGATAAAAGCGTTGACCTTGGCCGGCACGTGATGCCGGGATGGATGGACGGCATAAAGCGGGAAAGTCTCGCCCGGCCAGTCCGGATAGAGTTCGGCAAGGCGTCCCTCTGCAAGCAGATCCTTGACGCTGAGGGCGAGAACCTGGGCGATGCCGGCGCCCGCGAGGCAGGCATCAAGCATGGTGCCGGCATCACTCATCAGAAGCGGACCACGGGCGTCGAGCGGCACGATCTTCTTGCCCCTATGCAGTTCCCAGCCGAAGGTTCGGCCCGTCAGCGGATCGCGAAACTGAATGCAGAGGTGACCGGCGATTTCGGCAGGTGTCTTCGGTGTGCCGTGTTCAGCGAGATAGGCAGGAGTTGCGACCGTCAATACACGGGTTTCCATCAGCTTGCGGGCGATGCGCGAGGAACTCGGCTGCTGGCCGAAGCGAATGGCGATATCGATACCGTCGGCGACAAGATCGCTCATCAGGTCGCGGGTTATCAATTCGAGTTCCAGCGCCGGATAGCGGGTCATAAACTGCTTCAGGTGTGGCGCCAGCACCATGCGGGAAAAGATTGGATCGACATCGACACGCAGGCGCCCGCGGACGGTCGACAAGGCGCCGGAGGCACGTGTGGCGGCATCTTCGATGCCATCCAGATGCGGAGCGACCTGTTCGTAGAAGCGTGCGCCTTCATCCGTCAGTCTCACCGAGCGGGTGGTGCGGTCGAGCAGGCGCACACCGACACGTGCCTCCAGCCTCGATATCGCGCGGCTGACGCCGGAGGCCGAAAGGCCGAGCGCGTCCGCCGCCTTGACGAAGCTGCCGCTTTCGACCACCGCGGCAAGCGTGCTGACACCGGAAAGAAGGCGGCCGTCGAATGCCATGGATCACTCCTGATTTGATGTCATGGATGATGTTGGGCAAGTGCCGGCGGGTCAAGAAAACAAATGTCTATCGCGGGCCGCTCAGATCGAGAAAACCGGCTCGATGGAACAACTTCCCGCCGTTTTGGTTTCTACGTTACAGATTGGAGGATCAAGAGATGACCCAATATGGAGACGAAAAGAACAGAATTGTGGATGAGAACACCGGCATGCCACTCGGGCAGGCCTCCTATGAAGAGGAAAAAACGCTTGCCGACGAGCGGCGTAGCGTCTCGCTCTGGGGCGTGCTCGCCGCCGGCATTCTGGTCATTCTGATTGCTGCGGCAAGTTTTGCCATCTGGCCAGGTTCGACCAATGAACCGGCTTCGACCGCATCGACGACCCAGGACCCGATCAACGCACAGCCCTCGGGCCAGGGAACGTTCGACAATAATCCGGCAACCGGCTCCATCAAGCCGCCGGAAGCCACAGACCGCGATCCGACACCTGACGGCAGCGGCGGTGGTCCGACGGGCGTGACGACGCCGAGCGGTACGCAGAACGGACAGTAAATTGTGATCTTGCTCCACGGCTGGGGAAGGGCTGCGCGGTTTCCGCGCGGCCCTCTTCATGTCCGCTGACCTCGTCTCAGGTTGCGGGCCATTTCCAGTTGCGCACGTCGGGCATGTCCTCACCATATTCCCGGACATAGGCATGATGCTCGACGAGCTTGGCTCGCAGGCTCTCCAGCGCTTCTGGCACTTTCTCCTTCAGGCCCGGCACACGTTCGATCGCCTCGATGGCAAGGTGGAAGCGGTCAAGTTCGTTGAGCACCGTCATGTCGAATGGCGTGGTGGTCGTGCCTTCCTCGATGAAACCGCGCACATGGATATTGCGATGGTTGGTGCGCTTATAGGTCAGCCGATGGATGAGATAGGGATAGCCGTGATAGGCGAAGATCACCGGCCTGTCCGACGTAAAGATCGCGTCGAAGGCTTCGTCCGTCAGGCCGTGTGGATGCTGATCCTTTGATTGCAGAGCGAGCAGGTCTACGACGTTGACGGTGCGGATCTTAAGCTCCGGAATATGCTGGTGTAGCAGATCGACGGCGGCGAGCGTCTCCATGGTCGGGACGTCGCCGGCGCAGGCCATGATGACGTCGGGCGCCACCGTATCGTCTTCATGACTTGCCCAATCCCAGATGCCGATGCCGGTCTCGCAGTGTTTTACCGCCTCGTCCATCGTCAGCCATTGTGGCTCCGGCTGCTTGCCAGCGACGATGACGTTGATGCGGTCATAGGTTTTCAGGCAATGGTCGCCGACCCAGAGCAGGGTGTTGGCATCCGGCGGCAGGTAGATACGGACGATGTCGGCCTTCTTGTTGGCGACGAGGTCGACGAAGCCGGGGTCCTGATGCGAAAAGCCGTTGTGATCCTGCCTCCAGACATGGGAGGTCAGCAGATAGTTCAGCGAGGAAATCGGCTTTCTCCACTCCAGTTCGCGGGTGACCTTCAGCCATTTGGCGTGCTGGTTGAACATGGAATCTATGATGTGGATGAAGGCCTCGTAGCAGGAGAACAGGCCGTGCCGGCCGGTCAGCAGGTAGCCCTCCAGCCATCCCTGGCAAAGATGCTCGCTCAGCACTTCCATGACACGGCCGTCCCTGGAGAGGCTGACGTCATAAGGTTCGATTTCTTCCATCCATACACGATCGGTGACTTCGAAGACGCTGCCGAGGCGGTTCGATTCCGTTTCGTCAGGGCCGAAGATGCGGAAATTCGCATTGGCTTCGTTGAGTTTCAGCGTGTCACGCAGGTAGTGTCCGAGGATTTCGGTGGATTGCACCATGCTATCACCGCGCTTTTCCACTTTTACTTCATAGGCGCGGATATCGGGAGCATTCAGCTCCTTGCGCAGAATACCGCCATTGGCGTGCGGGTTGGCGCCCATGCGACGCTGGCCTGACGGGGCGAGTGCCCGCAATTCCGGCTTCAGTCTACCGGAAGTATCGAAGAGGTCTTCCGGATGATAGCTGCGCATCCAGTCTTCGAGGATTTTCCGGTGCCCGTCGTCGTCGCGGCAATTGGAGACCGGCACCTGATGGGCGCGCCAGAAACCTTCGACTTTCTTACCGTCCACCTCTTTCGGTCCGGTCCAGCCCTTGGGGCTGCGCAGTACGATCATTGGCCAGCGCGGGCAGGCCTGTGGCGCCTTACCGTCACGGGCTTGTTTCCGAATGGCGCGGATACGATCGAAGACTTTCTCGAAGGTTGCCGCCATCTGCTGATGCATCTTTGCAGGCTCATGGCCTTCGACGAAGAAGGGCTCATAGCCATAGCCCTCGAACAAATGTGCCAGGTCATCGTCACTCGCACGGCCGAGGATGGTCGGGTTGGCAATCTTGTAGCCGTTCAGGTGCAGGATCGGCAGAACAGCGCCGTCGCGGGCAGGATTCAGGAATTTGTTGGAGTGCCAGCTTGCTGCAAGCGGGCCGGTTTCGGCCTCACCGTCACCGATAACGCAGGCGACGACCAGATCGGGATTATCGAAGGCGGCGCCATACGCGTGAACGAGTGCATAACCGAGTTCGCCGCCCTCATGAATGGAGCCCGGCGTTTCCGGTGCTGCGTGGCTCGGGATGCCGCCGGGGAAGGAGAACTGACGGAAGAGCTTGCGCATGCCATCCTCGGTCTCGGCGATATGGGGATAGATCTCGCTGTAGATGCCTTCGAGATAGGTATTGGCGACCATGCCCGGTCCGCCGTGACCGGGGCCGCACATATAGATGATGTCGAGATCGCGGGCGCAGATAACGCGGTTCAGATGTGCATAGATGAAATTGAGACCTGGCGTCGTACCCCAGTGGCCGAGCAGGCGGGGCTTGATATGTTCTGGTTCCAGGGGCTGGCGCAGGAGAGGATTGGAGAGGAGATAGATCTGCCCGACCGAGAGATAATTGGCTGCGCGCCAGTAGCGGTCGATGAGAGCGAGTTCGGCGTCGGACAGAACTGCTGGAGTCGAGACATGCTTTTCCATGGATTCTCCCATTTAAACTTGTTCAACGTCAATTCTAGCTGCTAGCGCCCGCGTGCCTTTGATCTGGATCAGCCGGAGCGAACTATTGCGAGCGCCTCCTGTGCGATGATCTGTTCCTCGTCCGTGGCAATGACATGCGCCGTTATGCGGCTTGCGGGTGTCGTGATTGTGAAGCCGTTGGCGCTGTTTGCCTTGTCATCAACCGTAACGCCGAGCCAGGCGAGACGCTGGAGGACGGCGGCGCGAATCTGGGGCTGGTGCTCGCCGATGCCAGCGGTAAAGACGATGGCGTCGAGCCCGCCGAGCGTCACAGACATGCGGCCGATTTCGCCGGCGATGCGCAACGTGAAAAGGTCGAGCGCCTCTCGGGCCTCTGGACGGCCGTCCTCGAGAAGATCGCGCGTATCGGCATTGATGCCGGAGACGCCGAGCAGACCGGCGCGATGATAGAGCATATCTTCCACCTGATCGGCAGACAGCTTCTTCTGCTGCAGGAGATGCAGGATCACGCCGGGGTCGAGCCAGCCGGGCCGTGTCGCCATCGGAATGCCGTCGAGCGTCGAAAAGCCCATGCTGCAGTCGCGGCTGACACCTTTTTCCAATGCGCAGAGGCTTGCACCGCTGCCGAGATGGGCGGCGGCGATCCTCGGCTTGGTCGACAACCTGCGGCTCACTTCACCGGCAATGAACTTGTAGGAGAGACCGTGAAAACCGTAGCGCTTGATGCCTTCCTCATGAAGTGCACGAGGGATGGCGAAGCGGCGGACGAGATCGGCCTGAGTGGCGTGAAAAGCGGTATCGAAGGAGGCCGTCTGGGCAAGATGCGGCCTCAAGTGCCTGAGCGCGCGAATGAAGCGTAGCGCCTGCGGCTGGTGAAGGGGAGCGAGCGGGATCAGTGCGTCGATCGCGTCGATTGCGGCATCGTCGAGCGATATCGCTTCGGTAAAGCGGTCGCCGCCATGGACGACGCGGTGGCCTGCCGCACGGACAGCGGCGATATCGAAGTGGTCCGCCAACAGCTCGAACGTCTCGTCGATGACGGAATGCAGATCGTCGGTCAGCGCGGCTTTCAGGGGCATGTCGAAAGTCTTCGGGCCTTCGGTCAGGCTGAAGGCCAGCGGCGCGGCGCGAAAATCGATTACGCCCTTGCCGATCCGCCGCACCCTCGCATCCTCGATGGCGAAAATGCCGATCTTCACCGTCGAGGAGCCGGCATTGAATGTCAGGAGAAGATCGGTTGATGGCATGTTGCTTGATGCTCCCCGGCAAGCGTGACGTTGAGCGAACTTAGCGTCATTGCGCCGAGTGGGAAGCCTCTTGCCTTCCGGGCAGGCGATTTTCGGTTGTCGATTTCGGGCCAGACCAGGACCAAGCGCGGATCGCCGCGTCATGAGAGTTTCACGCTACGGATTTATTAACAAATGGCAAATTTGCAAATGGAACAAGGAACTATGCCATGGCCGATATTGCCCCCAGCCATAGCGACGCTTCCCATCCGCTGCATCACTCGAACTCCTCCGGCAAATGGTTTCTGCCGGTGTTCGGGCTCGTTGTTGTTTGCGGTCTCGGATATGTCGCCTATGCCCTCGCCCGTGATCTGACTGCCGCAGTTGCCGTTCCCTGGTTACTTCTCGGTCTTGCGCTGTTGATCGCGCTCGGCTTCGAGTTCGTCAACGGTTTTCACGATACTGCGAATGCGGTGGCAACCGTCATCTACACGCGCTCCATGCCGGCGGAGTTTGCCGTCATCTGGTCGGGTTTCTTCAATTTCCTCGGCGTTCTGACGTCGACCGGCGCCGTCGCTTTCGGCATTCTGGCGCTGCTGCCGGTCGAGCTCATCCTGCAGGTCGGTTCCGGGTCCGGTCTTGCGATGGTCTTTGCACTGTTGATCGCGGCGATCCTCTGGAACCTCGGCACCTGGTATCTCGGCCTGCCGTCATCGAGTTCGCACACGCTGGTCGGCTCGATCATCGGCGTCGGCCTCGCTAACCAATTCCTGGCGCCGGCAGGGTCCGCTACCAGTGGTGTGGACTGGTCGCAGGCGACGAATATCGGTCTGTCGCTGCTGATCTCGCCGGTCATCGGCTTCGGTCTCTCCGCCATTCTGCTGCTGGTCCTGAAATTCCTCGTGCGCAAGCCCGAACTCTATCAGGAACCGAAGGGCAACCAGCCGCCGCCGTTGTGGATCCGCGCCATCCTGATCTTCACCTGCACGGGCGTCAGCTTCGCCCACGGCTCGAATGACGGCCAGAAGGGCATGGGCCTCATCATGCTCATCCTCATCGGTCTCGTGCCGACCGCCTTCGCGCTGAACCGCACGCCTGACGTCAACTATCTCGAAGCCTACAAGTCGGCTTCGGCACAGGTGGAAACGGCACTCGGCAAGTATGTGAAGCCGGGTGTGACTGTTGGCGATTACAAGGCCGAGATCAGCAATGCCGTCAAGAACAAGGTCTGGACGGATGCGACCACGCCGGCGCTGCAGGAATATATCCATCAGACAAGCGCTGAAGCGGCTGCCTTCCCGACGCTGGAAGCCGTTCCGACAAATCTTGTCGGCAACATCCGCAACGACATCTATCTGATCGGCGAAGCGCTGAAGCTCATCGACAAGCAGAAGCTGTTGCCGATGGACGCGACCGATCTGAAGGCGGTCACCGCCTATCACGCCTCGGTCGACAATGCGACGAAGTTCATTCCGCTGTGGGTGAAGGTCGCGGTGGCGCTGGCTCTCGGCCTTGGCACGATGGTCGGCTGGAAGCGCATCGTCGTCACCGTTGGCGAAAAGATCGGCAAGACGCATCTAACCTACGGACAGGGTGCTGCTGCGGAAGTCGTCGCCATGGTGACGATCGCCTCCGCGGACCACCTCGGCCTGCCGGTTTCGACCACGCATGTGCTGTCGTCGGGCGTTGCCGGCACGATGGCTGCGAATGGGTCGGGCCTGCAATGGTCGACCGTGCGCAATATGATCATGGCCTGGGTGCTGACGCTGCCGGCCTCGATCGCGATCGCCTTCCTGCTGTTCGTGATCCTGCGTCAGGTTTTCTAGGTCTGAGCCTGGTCAGGCCGTAGAGGCCAGACCAGCATTTTGACTTTCGATAAAGATGCCCGCCTCTGCGGCGGGCATCGCCTTGCCGAAGAGATAGCCCTGGCCGATATCGCAGCCGAGCTGCAGCAGATACGCGAGCTGGACGTGCTCCTCGATACCTTCCGCCGTTGTCTTGATGTTGAGGCTCCTGCCGAGTGCGAGCATGGCACGGACGATCTTGTCCTGCTTTTCGTCCTCGCGGCAGGTTGCGATGAAGCTCTTGTCGATCTTGATTTTGTCGAAGCGGTAGCGGGCGAGCTGCGCGAGGCTCGAATAACCCGTGCCGAAGTCGTCGAGTGCGATCTGCACACCTGCCTCGTGCAGTTCATCGAGAATATGGGCAGCGATCGCCGGATCCTGGATCAGCGCGTTTTCGGTAATTTCCACCTCGAGCCGTTTCGCCGGCAGACGACTTGCTATCAGCACCTTGAGAATGCGCGAGGTAAGCAGCTTGTCTTCCATCTGCACCGGCGAAACATTGAAGGACAGCCTGACATGGTCGGGCCAGTCCAGCGCATCGTGGCATGCCTGGGTCAGGAGGTTTTCGAACAGTTCGGTGATCATGCCGGTTTCTTCGGCAATGCCAATGAAGACAGGCGGCGGGATGTTCATGCCGTCTTCATCGGTCCACCGCGCAAGCGCCTCGAAGCCGCAGAGCCTGCCGCTCCTAAGATCGATCAGCGGCTGGTAGTGGATCTTGATGGCCTTGCTTTGAATGGCTCCGCGCAGTTTTGTTTCCAGCGATGCGCGTTCCGTCACCCTGTCCTGCATGGATGGTTCAAAGATCAGATTGTGATTGGGGCCGCGCGATTTCGCCTCGTACATGGCAAGATCGGCGCGATGGGCAGCATCCTCCAAAGGTTCGGCGCCCTCGTTCCAGCGATCGTAGCCGACGCTGGCACCGACCTCGACAGCAAAGCCATCGATCAGGATCGGGCGGGTAACCGCCTGGATGAGCACTTTGGCGAACCATTCCTCGCGGGCTGCTGTAAGGCCGAGGGCAATGATGATGAATTCATCGCCGCCGAAACGATAGACGCAATCGGCATTGCCAAGTGCACAAATGCGCTTGGACACTTCCACCAGCAAGACGTCGCCGCCCTTATGGCCGACAAGATCGTTGACCTTCTTGAAGCCGTCGAGGTCGACGGAGAAGATCGTGACATTGCTGCTGGATTCTTCGGGAATATTGCCCTGTGTATCGGAGAGCTTCGGCAAAATCTTGCGCTCGAAGGCGTAACGGTTCGGAAGCTTCGTCAGATGATCATGGGTGGCCGTCCAGTCGGCGCGCGCCTGGGCGGCATCGCGAAGCTGCATCTCCTTGCGAAGGTCGGCGATGCGCAACACGGAATAGATGAAGCTCATACCGCCGGCGATGCCGAGAGCGAGCACAAACTTGTCTGCGCCGTAATTTTCGAAACGGCTCATGAAGGTGACGAGCCAGCTATCGACATCAAGCAGGGCACCCGAAATCCACAACGCCGCACCAAGCGCCATGATCGTCAGGCATTGCCTTCCCGCCCTGCTCCTGAAGAACTCCAGCATCCGTTTCTCCATCTCCACCCGGCGCCGGAAATATCATCAAATTCTGAAATGTTTATTGAAACCTGAAGGCGAATTGTCGGGGCTCTGCCAGCAGCCGACGGCGAATCCGCGGACAATGAGGCTACATTTCGTGCCGGGAAACGGCTTTCGAGATACGAAGCCGGATGCCAAATTTACTGCTTGTTGAAACCTTTGACCGCTTGCCGCTTTATGCTTTCGCAACGGATGCAAGCGGATGTCTCTCTTCTATTTCAAGACTATAGACAATGACGGCACGGTTCCCGGTGACCTGCCGTTCGAATTTGCCGACCTATTCGCCGCCGTGGAGGAGGCAAAGCATGTGCTGGCGGAAATGGCGCTCGACGGCTTGCCGCAATGGCCGGGCGGATCGCTGGGCATCGAAGTGCAGAACGGCGACCGCTCTCCGATCGTGCGGCTGAAGCTGGAGCTGAAAGTCGACTACATCCGGCCGCCCTGAACGGAACCAATGTTGCTTCCAAGCCGTTGACCGGGACCATCCACGAGAGAGGACAATCTCATGCAACTTGTCGGCACTCAAGTCATACCCGCCTATGGCGGCAAGGGCGGTTTCACGGTCGAGTTCGTGGGCGACGGCGGCGAGGTCGTCTCCGTGCAGATCAAGAACGACCGCGGGCAGCAATTGAACCGGCTGAACGCGGTTGAAAAGGCGAGGGAAGTGATGAGCCGTTTTGCTACGGCGGAGATCCGCGACGAGGACACTCGCCCCAGCGTGCTCCGGACTGCCCGTGCGGCGGGTGATCAGGGAACGATGGAAGAGCAGCTTGACGAAGGGCTGGAAGGCACATTCCCCGCCAGCGATCCAGTCTCGGTCACCAACACCGCAATCCCCAAGGGCAGCAAGCACTGATCTGTCCATTCATGGCCGCACCGGCAGAAGGCGCCCTGTGATCATCAGCTTGATCGCAGGGCGTTTTTCGGTCACAGGTACTTTAGAACCAGAAGCTCAAAGATCGCTCTTTATGCCCTCCTCAAATGCCCCTTTCGTGCGCTCCGCGCTGATCATGCTTGCGCTCGGTGTGTTGATCCTGACGTTGATTGTCGGGACCTCGCTCTGGCTTGTTCGGGAAAACAGCGTCTATTCCGATGAGGTGGCGCAGATACGTCAGGTGCGCAGCGCGGCCGCCGATCTGCTATCGACGCTGCAGGACGCCGAGACCGGCCAGCGCGGCTTTCTGCTGACGCTGGATCGGAAATACCTCGATCCCTACAATGCAGCGATTGAAAGTCTCTCGGAGCGGCGTCAGCGGTTGCGGGACGCCACCAATGATGCCTTGCGCTACAGCGGAAGCATGGCTTCTCTTGATAATGCGATCGACGCCAAGCTCAAGGAGCTTTCATCGACCATTACGCTCGCCTCGCAAGGGCAGATGGCGGATGCACTTGCCATCGTCCGCGGCGATGCCGGCAATGCAGCAATGGCGGTGGCACGCTCGACGCTCACCGGTCTCATCGCTTCGACAGACGATCGGCTGCGGGTTGTCGTTACGGAACAATTGAATGGGGCCGCCAATCTGCAATGGGTCACGGTTGGCGGCGCAATTGCCATTGTCATCGTCGTCGGTGGCGCCATCCTCATCATCGTCCAGCACGTGCGAGAACTTTCGCGGGCGCAGAGGGAGCTCGAAGTGCTCAATGTCGGGCTGGAAGAGCGCGTGAGCGAGCGCACCGAAGATCTTATGCGGGCGAACCAGGAAATCCAGCGTTTCGCTTATATCGTCACGCACGATCTCCGCGCGCCGCTCGTCAACATCATGGGCTTTCTGAGCGAACTGGAAACCAGCCTGAAGGCCGTAACCGCTTATGTTGTTGCAGATGACAGAGCGCCGAGCGAAGAGGAAATCAGGGAGGCGCGGCTTGCGGTGCAAGAAGACCTACCGGAGGCAATGAATTTCATTCGCTCCTCCACGCGCAAGATGGACTCGCTGATCAATGCCATCCTGAAGATTTCGCGAGACGGCCGGCGCAAGCTTGCTCCGGAGCGCATCGATCTCAAAGCGTCGCTCGAAACGGCGGCCGCGAGCGTCCAGCATCAGATCGCCGCTTCCGATGGAACGGTGGAAATCGACGTGCGCGTGCCTTCGCTTGTGACGGACCGCTTCTCGCTCGACCAGATTTTCGGCAATATCTTCGACAACGCAGTAAAATATCGTTCGCCGGCCCGGCCGCTCGATTTGCGGGTGAGGGTAGTGCCGGCAGGCAAAGGGCGTGTCCAGGTCGACATCAAAGACAATGGCCGCGGTATTGGAAAGGCGGATCTGGAGCGGGTATTCGAGCTTTTCCGACGCGCCGGCGAGCAGGACCAGGCGGGTGAGGGCATCGGGCTTGCCTATGTGCGCTCGTTAATACGAAATTTGGGAGGCGATGTTACGGTCGATTCGGCCGAAGGCGTCGGAAGTACATTTACACTCGTACTGCCGGCAGACCTCAGCGCGATTATAAAGGCAGAAACATGAAAGCTACCGGCAAAGAAGTCACCATCGTCATGATCGAGGACGATGAGGGGCATGCCCGTCTCATCGAGAAGAACGTGCGCCGCGCAGGCGTCAACAACGAGATCGTGCCGTTTACCAACGGCACCAGCGCTCTCGATTTTATTCTCGGAGCGGATCGCAGCGGCGAAGTGAGCCGCGACCGCTATCTTCTCGTTCTGCTTGACCTGAACCTGCCGGATATGTCGGGCATCGATATTCTCGAGAAGATCAAGGGCAACGAGCATACCAAGCGTCTGCCGGTGGTGATCCTGACGACGACCGACGATGAGCGTGAAATCCAGCGCTGCTACGATCTCGGCGCCAATGTCTACATTACCAAGCCGGTCGATTACGACAATTTCGCTCACGCGATCCGCCAACTCGGCCTGTTCTTTGCGGTCATCCAGATCCCGCAATAAGCCGGCAAAGAGAAAGGCGAGCAGCCTTAGCACGCTCGCCTTTGACGTACTCTGACAGTTCAGGCGACATTGATCAGCAATGGTACGCTGATCATGATGCCGACGAGAACGGCGACGACAGTTGCGACACGCACGATGCGAATACGCCGCGTGCGCTCCCCACTCCAGTCATAGGTCATTTTTCGTCTCCTCGGGGAAGGGCGTAGAGTCCGGAACTCCGGGTTCAATATGTATGACTGTGTTTGCTTGTGTAAGGCTGGACTAATTTACGAGGATTGTTCAGAAACGCAGTGACCAGCGGCGACCGTCATGCGTCATGCGCACCATGCCGAGCGGCTGGACATCGATGGTCCAGAAGGAGGCGAACGGCGCCTTCAGCACGTCCAGGATCGCAGCGCGGATGACGGTTGCGTGGGTGACCGCAACGACATGGCCGCCGAGCGGCATTTCCTCGTTCATCCAGCCGGCGACGCGCTTGCAAAGCTGTTCCAGGCTCTCACCCTGATGAGGAGAAGCCTCGGGATCGGACATCCAGAGGGCAAGATTTTCCGGTTCTTCGGAGTGAAGGCTCATGAGCGGCTTGCCGGTCCAGCGTCCGTAGTCGCAATCCCTGAGCGAAGGGGCACGGGTCGCGTCGAAGCCCAGCATCTGCGCCGTCTGCAGGGCGCGCAGCGCCGGGCTCGCGAATACCCTATCCGCCCGCCCAGGCGCCGGCAACATGGCCTCGCTCAGCGCCTGTTCCTCCAGCGGTTCGTCCGTGGGAAACGAAGCGGTGCGATTTGCCGCCGTGGCACCGTGGCAGATCCATGTGAGGCGGGTGGTCACTTTGCTCGGCGCCCTCCGGATATAGGGCGGGATGACCGCCGCCCGCATATGAAGTTTCGTTGACAGTATCTTTGACGAACAGATATAACCGTGACGTTGCGGGTTTGGAAGCCGGTGAAAGTCCGGCGCGGTCGCGCCACTGTGACCAGCGTGTCGAAATTCTTCGCGTTGGAAGTCAGACCCTGCCGCACGCAAGATCTTCGACTGAACGCGTCATTCCAGGAGGAATACATGTCTGACACCACTTTTGCGCCCGTCGCAGCCCCCGCACCGATTCCGCTTGGCCAGATCATGCCCTGGGCGATCTTCGGCGGCCTGCTGATGTTGATTGCCATCTATTTCGTCGGCACCGAAGAGGGTGCGATGGCGCTCTTCAACGGCATGTATGTGCATGAATTCGTTCATGATGCTCGCCACCTTCTCGGCTTCCCCTGCCACTAAAGCGCGTCGCGATCTTCCGGATCCGCCCGATACGTTATAGATTTTTGTTTTCTTGCATGTCGTCATCGCAAAGCCGATGAACGCTTTTGCGCGACATGCTTTAGGGGAGTGTCTCACATGGTTGGAAATCTTCTGCTTCGCGGCATGATCGCGGGCGCGATTGCCGGCATCCTCATTTTCGCCTTTGCGCGCCTTTTCGGCGAACCGCTCGTCGATGCGGCGATTGCCTTCGAGGAAGCGACGGCGCAGGCTGCAGGTACCGCTGCCGAGCCTGAAATCGTCAGTCGCGCCATCCAGGCAGGGCCTGGGCTTCTTGTCGGCGTCATGGCCTATGGCGTTGCCGTCGGCGGGTTGTTTGCGCTTGTCTTCGCCTTCGTGCATGGCCGCTTCAGCAGCCTCTCGGCACGCGGCACGTCAGCCGTTATCGCCGCAGCTGCTTTCGTCGCCATCGTTATCGTTCCGGCCATCAAATATCCGGCCAATCCGCCGGCTGTCGGAAACTCGGATACGATCGGCGTGCGCACCGAGCTGTTCTTCCTGATGATCGTCGTTTCGATTGCTTCGCTGGTCGCGGCCGTCGCAATTGCCCGCAGTCTGGCGGCACGTTACGGCTCATGGAATGGGGCGATCGTTGCGGGTGTTCTCTTCGTCGTCTTCATTGGTCTGGTGGAATATTTGCTGCCGCCAATCAATGAAGTGCCGGAGAATTTCTCGGCGACGGTCCTATGGCGCTTCCGCATGACCACGCTCGGCATGCATATGATCCTCTGGTTGGTGCTCGGTCTTGCTTTTGGCGCACTGGCTGAGAAGCGTCTTGGAGCGAAGAGCGGGTTGCGCCCCGCCTATCGATAAGGTGCGGTAGAGGGAGCTTGCTGCTCCCTCTTTCCTCGCGAGCCAGCGGCTTGTGCTCGGAGTTAGACCCTTTATGAAGAACGTGTTGCGCGCCTTCTGTTTCGGCCTTGCCATGCTCACTGCGGGCGGTGCATTCGCGCATGGCCCCAGTGGCGAGGGCAGTCATTCCGGCCTGCCGGTGCCCGAGATCTCGCATGGCGAGATGGCGGTAATCTCCGGCTATCGCAGCCGTATCATGGATCTCGCCTCACGGGCGGTGTATACAAGCGAGCCATTTCGGCGTGTGCTGAACTATGCGGAAATCCAGTATTCCTACTGTCTCTGGGGCCGGATGCCGGGCAGCGTTACGGATGAGGAAAGCCCGTTCAACGAATGTGCCCATGCCTACCTGGCAGCGACCAAGGCGGTGCTGCTCGCCATGCGCGGCATGCCCCAGCAGGCTATGGCGGCTGGTGAAATCGCGTCGGCTGTCGATGTCGATATGGTCCAGCGCGGGCTCTCGCTCGTGACCTGCCGGTTCAGTGGCGAGGGTTTCAACACGGCTGATGTCGTGCGCCCGCGCTGGAGCGAAATTCCACTTCATCCGGCGAGCATGGCCTCGCTCACCGGATTTGCGTTGATCCTCGTCGCGGGGGTCTTTCTTCTCAGACGGCTTCTTCGGGTTCAGTCATCGGAATAGCGCTGCTCGCGCCACGGATCACCATACATATGGTAGCCGTTCTTTTCCCAGAAGCCGGCCTTGTCTGCTGGCAGCAGATCGATGCGGCGCAGCCATTTGGCGCTTTTCCAGAAATAGAGATGCGGCACGACGAGACGCATCGGTCCGCCGTGGTCACGGGTAAGCGGCTGACCCTCCCATGATGTGGCGAGAATGGCATCCTCGGCGGCGAAATCGGAAAGCGGCAGGTTGGTCGTATAGCCGTCGTAGCTTGTCAGCATGACGTAACCGGCTTCCGCCTTCGGCATTGCGAGATCGAGCAGGTCCCGGGTCGAAACACCCTTCCACTTGTTGTCGTAGCGCGACCATGTCGTCACACAATGGATGTCGGAGACTATCCTGCTTTGTTCCAGTTTCTGGAAGGCGGCCCAGGAAAGGTCGAGCGGCGTCTCGACCAGTCCGCGAACTTCCAGCTTCCAGCTATCGACGGAAACGATCGGCTGCTGGCCGAGGTCGAGCACCGGCCAGTTCTTGACCAGATGCTGGCCCGGCGGCAGGCGCTCCGTTTCCGGGCGGCTGATACGGCCGGTCAGGAATTTTCCCTCCGCAGCCCAGCGGCGTTTGGAGGTGGTGAGCTTGCTGTCTTCGGGAATCTGGTCGTCGCTCATGGCAGTCTCCTTGCGGCGCGGCAATCAGACATGCGCATCTGACATGTGTCAAGTTTCGGCACCTCTTGGAAATCTCCACCGCGCTCATTACAGTTGAAGCCGCCGGGTTATGCCTCCACGGGGAGCGGAGGCGGAAAGGGAGGAGCGAGACCCTGTCTTCGCGCTATCGTATCATTGCGGCGCTTTGCGCCGCACCCCTACTGATTTTCGCTTTCTTCTATTATGGGAGCGCCGTCGCCACGCGCGCCTATATGGGTGAAGCCTCGGCACAGGCGGGTACGGCGCTCCGGCTCGCTGTCTCGGCGCTGAGTGGACATCTCAGCCGTTACGAAGCCCTGCCGGCACTGATTGCCGACCACGAGGATATCAAGGAGCTGGTGAGCCGGCCGGACGACCGTCCTTTACGGGACAATGCCAATCTCTACCTCAAGGAAATCAACGGGCTGCTGAAATCCTCCGATATCTACGTGGTGCGGCCGGATGGGGAGACGATCGCCGCCAGCAATTATGATGGCCCGGGCAGTTTCGTCGGCGAGAATTTCAGCTACCGTCCCTATTTCCAGGAGGCGATCGGCGGGCATCAGGCCCGTTTCTATGCCCTTGGTACAACCTCGCTGAAGCGCGGCTATTATTTCTCCTCGCCGATCCGGGTGGATGGCGAGATCCGCGGCGTCATCGTGTTCAAGGTTGATATCGACGTCATCGAATCCTCCTGGAGCGGCGGTGAATATCGCATCTTCGTCTCCGACCCCGAGGGCATCATCTTCATGTCCGATAGTCCGGACTGGCTCTATGGGGCGATCCTGCCGCTGAGTTCGGATCGGGTGGCACGCACCGAGGCCTCGCGGCGCTATGCCAATGCGCGGCTCGTCGAACTGCCGGTTATCCGCCATCGATTCGAAGAGCATGATCTGATGACGTTGGCGAGCGATCGCGGTCAAAGCGAATATCTCGTTCTTTCGCACTACATGCCGGCTGAAGACTGGACTGTAAACGTGCTCATGGACACGAGTTCCATCCGTGCGCAGGCCCGAACCGCACTTGTTGTCATCTTCCTCATTCTCTGCATTGCTGCTCTGACATTTGCCATTCTTCGGCAGCGCCGGATGCGTCTTGCAGAGCGGCTACAGCTGCAGGCCGAGGCGCGAAACCAGCTGGAACGGCGTGTCGAGGAACGCACGGCGGATCTTGCCCGCGTCAACAGCCGCATCGAGGAAGAGATTGCCGAGCGACGCCTGACCGAGCAGCAGCTGCGCCAGACACAGGCTGACCTCATCCAGGCTGGAAAGCTTGCCGGCCTCGGTCAGATGTCGGCGGCGCTTTCGCATGAGTTCAACCAGCCGCTCGCCGCCGCCAAGACCTATACGGACAGTGCCGCCGTGCTGCTGGAGCGCGGGCGCACGGAGGAGGCACAGGACAATATCCAGCGTATCGGCGGCCTGATCGACCGTATGGCTTCGATCAGCCGGCACCTGCGCAATTTTGCACGCAAACCCAATGAGAAGCTCGGCCCCGTGCCGCTCGACGAGGCGATCCGCGACACCCTGGAGATCATCGCCTGGCGGCTCAAGGCCGCGGATGCCGATCTGCGGCTGCATCTTGGAGCCCGGCCGCCAGTGGTCAAGGCCGGCTCGGTGCGTCTGCAGCAGGTGTTGGTCAACGTGATTTCGAATGCTGCGGATGCCGTCGAGGGGCTGGAAAACCGGTGCATAGAGGTTTCGGCTATCGAGGAGGCAGGCAGGGTGGTGTTGACCGTTCGCGATCATGGACCTGGTGTGCCGGCGGCAATTGCCGAGCGCATCTTCGATCCGTTCTTCACGACCAAGGGCGTCGGCAAGGGGCTCGGCCTCGGGCTCTCCATCTCCTACAACATCATCAAGGATTTCGGTGGCAGCCTGACCGTCTCCAACCATCCGGAGGGCGGGGCCGTGTTTCGCATCGAGCTTTCGGCTGCGGCGGGCTCGATGCCGGAGGCGGCTGAATGAACGAACAGAAGATATTGCTCGTCGATGACGAGGAGGAGTTACGCCGCTCGACGGCACAGGCACTGGAACTTTCGGGCTTTAACGTCGAAACCTTCTCCAATGCGGATCATGTGCTGGAACTGATCGGCTACAGTTTTCCCGGTGTCGTCGTGACCGATATCCGCATGCCGGGCATGGACGGCATGACGTTGATGCAGAAGATCCGTGAACTCGATACCGAGGTGCCCGTCATTCTCGTCACCGGCCACGGCGATGTGCAGCTTGCCGTGAAGGCGATGCGCGAGGGCGCCTATGACTTCATCGAGAAGCCGTTCACGCCGCAGATGCTCGCCGGCGTCATCCGCCGTGCCATGGAACGGCGTAGCCTCGTGCTGGAGAACCGATTGCTTAAGGCCGTTGCCGGCAAGCGCGACGATATTGAGGCAAGGCTGCCGGGGCGAACGCAGATCATGGTCGATCTGCGCTACCGTATCCGTGCAATCGGGGCGAGTGACGCCGATACGCTTGTGGTCGGCGACACCGGCGTCGGCAAGGAAGTGGTGGCACGCGCGATGCACGATATCAGCGCACGGGCCAGTCGACCCTTTATCGCCATCAACTGTGCGGCACTTCCGGCAAACCTGATCGAAAGCGAGCTCTTCGGGCACGAGGCCGGTGCCTTTCCGGGGGCTGTGCGACCGCGTTACGGCAAGTTCGAGCATGGGCGGGGCGGCACCATCCTGCTTGACGAGATCGGCTCCATGCCGTTCGATCTGCAGGCGAAGTTCCTCCGCGTGCTGCAGGAGAGAATGATTTCCCGCCTCGGATCGAATGAAACCGTACCGCTCGACGTGCGGTTCATCGCCACAAGCAAGGTCGATCTTGAAGCGGAAGTCGCTTGCGGCCGATTCCGCGCCGATCTCCTCTACCGCCTGAACGTTGCGACCATTCATGTGCCGTCGCTTTCGCAACGCCGGGCCGATGTGCCGCTGCTCTTCATGCAACTCGTCAGGGAGGCGGCCGCGCGTTATGGCAAAGACGACATGGCCGTGCCGCCGGATGTGATTTCGGATGTCGCCCAGCGTGACTGGCCAGGCAATGTCCGTGAATTGCGCAACGCCGCTGACCGCTTCGTGCTCGGACTCGATGGCGGCGGCAGGCAGGCCGAAGCTGCGGGGCTTGCCGAGCGTGTGGCGGAATTCGAGCGCGGCGTCATCGCCAGTGCACTTGTCGCACATAACGGCAGCCTCAGGCCGGTCTATGAATCGCTCGGCATTTCGCGCAAGACGCTTTACGAGAAGATGCAGAAATACGGCCTCGACAAGAAGCTTCTGGCCAATGAGATGGCCGGCGAGATGCGCCGCGAGCTTTGATCCCGTGAAGACTTGATCCTGAACGCGCCTGTTTAGGTGTCTTTCGTGATTCCTATCTTGACAGGCAACCATTTGGTTGCCTATAAGATCGCAATAGGCAACCAAATGGTTCCATATCTAGATGGATGAAGATGCGGTTTTTCGAGCTCTGGCGGATGGCAGCCGGCGACGGCTACTCGATCGCCTGCATGCGCGCAACGGCCAGACGCTCGGCGAATTGTGTGAAGGGCTGGAGATGACGCGTCAGGCAGTGACGAAGCATCTCGGCATTCTCGAAGAAGCAAACCTCGTCTCCACGCGCCGGCAGGGGCGCGAGAAGCTGCACTACATCAATCCGGTTCCGATCAACGAGATCGCGGACCGCTGGATCAGCAAATTCGAGCGCCGTGCATTAGAGGCGCTCTCCGATCTCAAGAAGAGCCTCGAAGGCAGCAAGGACGAATGAGACGTCCAGCCTGCCGGCGAGGGTGTGACCAAGCCTTGGCCAAAAGGGAGTATCATCATGGCAGGCAGCGCATTCAACTACGTCACCTATATCCGCACCACACCGGATCAACTCTGGTCGGCCCTTACGACGACGGAATTCATGAAGAAATTCTGGCTCGGGGTGCAGTTCGAAACCGATTGGAAGGCCGGTTCTGCCTGGCAGATGCGCTATTCCGACGGAACTGTCACCGATACAGGCGAAATCCTTGAATTCGATCCGCCCAAGCGGCTCGTCCTGAAGTGGCATAACGAGTTCAGGCCGGAGCTTAAGGCAGAAGGATTTTCTGAATGTGTGATCGAACTCGAGCCGGTCGGTGAGGCGGTAAGGCTAACGCTGACGCATTCGATGCCGGTAGAGGGCTCCAAGTTCATCGGCGCGGTCTCTGGCGGGTGGCCACAAATTCTCTCCAACCTCAAATCGCTGCTCGAAACGGGCGAGGTCGTTCTGCCGCCGAACCGGTGAGCAGCGAGCGATGGGTGGATTTCCACCCATCGCTTTAATCATTTGTTTCCAAATCGACCCATGTTGCGGCGCACTGGCGCAAAATCCTTATTCCTTCCTGCGTGCGGCAATTGAAGGCGCAGCGTCACGGCCTGCAAATGGGTCATCCGGGCCGGTGCGGAGGATGCGCCGGCGGGACGAATCCATTTTTCATCAGGGAGGAAAACGATGAAAATCCTGAAGGCCATGCTCGGCGCCACTGCCGCCGCTGCCGTTTCGCTTCTTTCGTATGCCGCTTCGGCCCAGACCTATCCTGAGCGCACGATCACCATGGTTGTCCCTTTCGCCGCCGGCGGCCCGACAGATACTGTTGCGCGCCTTGTTGCTGAATCCATGTCGAAGGATCTCGGCCAGCAGATCGTCGTCGAAAACGTCGGCGGCGCCGGTGGCACGCTTGGCGCCGGCCGCGTTGCCGATGCTGATCCCGATGGCTATACGATCCTGCTGCATCACATCGGTATGGCGACGAGCGCCACGCTTTACCGCAAGCTTGCCTACGATACGCTTGGAGCGTTCGACTATGTCGGTCTCGTCACCGATGTTCCCATGACGATCGTTGCCCGCAAGGATTTCGAACCGGCCGATCTCAAGAGCCTGATCGATTATGTGAAGGCGAACAAGGACAAGGTCACCGTCGCCAATGCCGGTATCGGCGCCGCATCCCACCTGTGCGGCATGATGTTCATGAGTGCCATCCAGACGCCACTGACGACCGTTCCCTACAAGGGAACCGGCCCGGCGATGACCGATCTTCTCGGCGGCCAGGTCGATATCATGTGCGACCAGACGACCAATACGACGAAGCAGATCAAGGGCGGCACGATCAAGGCCTATGCCGTGACCTCGCCGGCTCGCCTCGATGTGCTCAAGGACATCCCGACCGCTGTCGAAGCCGGCCTGCCGGGCTTCGAAGTCGGCATCTGGCACGGCATCTATACGCCGAAGGGTACGCCGGCTGAAATCAACGAGCGCCTGTCGAAGTCGTTGCAGGTCGCGCTGAAGGATCCGAACGTCGCTGCTCGCTTCGCCGAACTCGGCACGGCTCCCTCTTCGGACGCTGAAGCAACGCCGGCTGCACTGAAGGCGAAGCTCGAGAGCGAAATCGCCCGCTGGAAGCCTGTCATCGAAGCAGCCGGCGAATACGCGGACTGAGCCTGACTGCGACATTCGCACCCTCCTCCCGGCCGGGAGGAGGGTGTTTGCGCAGTCCGATATCAGCGGCGACGCTCCATCTCCAACACCAGGAGACACTATGAAATCCCTCAGTTTCGACACCACCAATGTCATCTGCGGCGCATTGCTCGCCGCAACCGGTGCCTTCTTTGCCTATCAGTCGCTGGACCTCGATCTCGGTACGGCGTTGCGCATGGGCCCGGGTTATTTCCCACTTGTTCTCTCGGGCATTCTCGTCCTGCTCGGCCTTGTCATTCTCGTTCAGGCCGTGCGGGTTCAGGGTGAGCCGATCGAACCATTCGCCTGGCGCGGTATGCTCTTCATCCTGCCGGCACCGGTCTTCTTCGGATTGACGGTGCGTGGGCTCGGTTTTGCTCCGGCAATTTTCCTGACGGCCTTCATCGCTTGCTTTGCGTCCAGTCGCATGAATGTGCTGTTAGCGCTGGTTCTTTCGCTGCTGCTGACGATCTTTTCGGTTGCGGTTTTCAGCTATGCGCTCGGGCTGCCTTTCGAACGTTTCGGCCCTTGGGTTCGGTTCTAGGAGGCGGGTATGGAACTTTTCAGCAATCTCGCTCTCGGTTTCTACACGGCGGCAAGCCCGGAAAATCTGCTTTTCTGCCTGATCGGTGTGCTGCTCGGCACGCTGATCGGCGTGCTCCCGGGCATTGGTGCGACGGCAACGATCGCCATGCTGCTGCCCATCACCTTCCAGCTTGAACCGGTCTCCTCGCTCATCATGCTGGCCGGTATCTATTACGGTGCCCAATACGGCGGCTCGACGACGGCGATCCTCATCAACATGCCGGGCGAATCCTCTTCTGCCGTGACTGCCATCGATGGCTATCAGATGGCGCGGAAGGGCAGGGCCGGCGCGGCGCTCGCCATTGCTGCGCTCGGCTCCTTCTTCGCCGGCTCGGTCTCGACCTTTCTCGTGGCGGTTTTCGCGCCACCGCTGACCGCGATCGCGCTGCAATTCGGCTCGGCGGAATATTTCTCGCTGATGATCGTCGGCCTCGTTTCTTCCATCGCGCTTGCGCATGGCTCGGTCGTCAAGGCGCTGGCGATGGTGGCGCTCGGGCTGCTGCTCGGTCTCGTTGGCACGGATATCTATACCGGCACGCCGCGCTTCACGCTCGGCATTCGCGAATATGCCGACGGACTGAACTTCGTGGCGCTTGCTGTCGGTGTCTTCGGCATTGCGGAAATCCTGCGCAATCTGGAAGGGGAGAAGACCCGCACCGTGCTGATGGCAAAAGTCTCGGGGCTGTTGCCATCCAAGGAAGAATTCAAGGAGATGATCGCGCCGATCATTCGCGGCACGGTGATCGGCTCGGCGCTTGGCATCCTGCCGGGTGGCGGGGCAATCCTCGCTTCTTTCGCTTCCTATACAGTTGAAAAGCGCGTTTCCAAGAAGCCGGAGGAATTTGGTCACGGAGCGGTTGCGGGCGTCGCTGGGCCGGAATCGGCCAACAATGCGGGCGCGCAGACCTCGTTTATTCCGCTCTTGACGCTCGGCATTCCAGCGAACCCTGTCATGGCGCTGATGGTCGGCGCGATGATCATCCAGGGCATCGTGCCGGGACCGAACGTGGCGACGGAACAGCCGGCGCTGTTCTGGGGCATCATCGCTTCCATGTGGATCGGCAACCTGATGCTCGTCATCCTCAACCTGCCGCTAATCGGCCTGTGGGTGAAGCTGTTGACGGTGCCTTACTACGTGCTCTTCCCCATCATCATGGCCTTCTGCTCGATCGGGGTCTACAGCGTCAATTCCAACGTCTACGACCTCTATGCCGTCGCCTTCTTCGGCCTCATCGGTTATGTGCTCGCAAAACTCCGCTGCGAGCCGGCGCCGTTGCTGCTCGGCTTCGTGCTCGGGCCGCTGCTCGAGGAAAACCTGCGGCGTGCCATGATTCTGTCGCGCGGCGACGCGACGACCTTCGTCACACGGCCGATCAGCGCCATCCTGCTGACGATTGCAGTAGCTGTGCTAATCATCGTCTTCCTGCCGAGCGTCAAGCGCAAGCGCGAAGAGGTCTTCGTCGAAGAGGCATGAGGGCTTGCGCTCCAGGCCCGTTTGTTGAAAAAAGAACGATCTGATGCGGGCGCCGTCGGGCGCCCGTTTCGCTTGACAGGATATCCAGGCTCATGAGCATTCCCGCCCGGATCAGCAACGATCTGCCTTTTCTCACCACCCTTCGCCGCGATCTGCATGCCCATCCCGAGCTGGGATTCGAGGAGGAGCGCACCAGCGATATCGTTGCCAAGCTCCTCAAAGAGGCGGGCATCCAAGTGCACCGCGGCCTCGGTGGAACCGGTGTCGTCGGAACGCTGCAGATCGGCAATGGCACGCGCACGATAGGGCTGAGAGCAGACATGGATGCGCTCGCCATGCCGGAGACGTCGGATCGTCCTTACAAGTCGACCGTGCCGGGCAAGATGCATGCCTGCGGTCATGACGGGCATACGGTGATGCTGCTTGGCGCGGCACGGCATCTGGCTGAAACGCGCGGTTTTTCCGGCACTGTCCATTTCATCTTCCAACCGGCCGAAGAGGGCCGTGGCGGTGCGAAGCGCATGGTAGAGGAGGGTTTGTTCAAGCAATTTCCCTGCGATGCCATCTATGGGCTGCACAATATGCCGGGGCTCGCGGTCGATGAAATTGCCGTTGTCGAGGGGCCGCAGCTTGCGTCTTCGGACAGCTGGCGCGTCCGCTTCCGTGGGACGGGCACCCACGGCGCAAAGCCGCATCTCGGCCGCGACCCGATTACCGCTGCCGGAACCTTCCTGTCATCGCTACAAACTATCGTCGGGCGCGTCGTTGATCCGCTTCAGCCAGCCGTCGTCAGCGCCTGCTCGGTCCAGGCCGGCAACCCGAAGGCCTTGAACGTCATCCCCGACATTGTCGAGATCGGCGGGACGGCGCGGGCTTATGCGCCCGAAGTACGCGATCAGCTTGAGGCCGAAATCGGCCGTCTGGCGCGCGGCACGGCCGCCATGTTCGGCATTTTGGCAGATTATGAATTCGAGCGCCGCATTCCGCCGGTCGTCAATGATGCGGATGCGGCGGCGCGAGCGCTTGGTGCCGCACAGGCAGTGTTCGGCGAAAAGGTGCGTAGCAGCTTTCCGCCGTCGACTGCCGGGGATGATTTCGCTTTCTTCGGAAAAAATGCGCCCGGCTGTTATGTCTGGCTCGGCAATGGCCCGGCCGTCGATGGAGCACTGCATCACAATACGGCCTACGACTTCAACGACGAGGCGCTGGGATATGGTGTGGCTTACTGGGTGTCACTGGTGGAGCGAGAGCTCAAGGCTGAGGCGTAGGTCGCCTCAGAAGGTTTCCAGAATTGGGTTTTCCAATACCTTGCCAGTGGTGACATCGGCAATGCCGCGGTCGGTCTGGTGGGGGCCGATATTGCAGGCAAGCGTGGCCCCGAAGCACGCCTTGAAGACCAGGTAGGGCGGCTGCCAGTCGACGATTTTCTCCATGGCCTTGCGGATGCCGGCGAAGCCTTCGGCGGTTACCTGCAGGCGGGCATCAGTTACAAGGCCGGAGAGCGGCAGGGGCAGCAGGGCCTCTATGCGGCCGTCCTTTGCGACGGCCATGCCGCCGCCGGCTTCGATGACAGCGTTTGCCGCAATCGCCATATCTTGCGCATTTCCGCCGAAGACGGTGAGGTTATGGCTGTCGTGCGAGACGGTGGTACAGAAGGCGCCGCGCCACTCACCCCAGCCGGTCAGGAAGCCGACACGCGGCTTGCCGTCAGCCAACCCGTGACGATGTGCAACTGCTATCATGGCGCTGCCGGCCGGCGGCACAACGAAGCCGTCGCGGACATCGGCAACTGCTTCGCCCCACTGCGTAAAACGTGGACGGTCGATCGTCGCAAGGCGGAGTTTGGTGCCGTTGGCGGGAATGCGGAATTCGTCTTCGGCAAGCGCTGCGAGCTTGACCGAATGCATGAGCGGTGTGGCATCGAGCGGTTGGATCGGATCCTTGACCGCGCCGTTCTCGGCAACCAGCCGACCGCCGGCGATGACGGCCCGGGCGGTAAAATCGGTCATGTCCTCGAATAGTACGAGATCGGCGCGGCGACCGGGTGCGATCAGCCCGAGGTCGGTACGCTTCATGCGCTGTGCGGCGTTGAAGGTGGCGGCGCGCAGTGCCCATTCCGGGCGCATGCCGTAGCGGACGAGGCGGCGCAGGACATCATCGAGGCCGCCATTCTGATAGAGTTCATCGGGAAAGACATCATCGGTACAGAGCGTGACCGTCGGCGGAAGGTGGCCGATGTCGTTCAACGCCTCGACGAATTCCTCCAGCAGATGATCGTGCGAGCCGCGCAGCTCGATCGTCAGGCCGGCGGCCAGCTTCTGCAGCAGATCGGCGCCTGATGTCAGCTCGTGATCGGAGGTGATGCCGGCGGCCATGAAAGCGTTGAGGTCGGCACCGTCAAGCCCGCGGGCATGGCCGCAGACGAGCTTGCCGGAGGCAAGACCTGCATTGACGATATCGGTCATGCGCGGATCGCCGTCGATGACGCCCCGCATGTTCATGACCTCTGCCACGCCGCCGATCGCCGGTGAGCGCAGCAGCTCGGCGATAACGGCGGCGTCGAAGTCTGCTCCTGCCAGCTCAAGTCCGGGTGCTGACGGCACGCAAGAAGGGGCAAGCAGGATCATGCGCAGCGGCAGATTGCGTGAGGCTTCGATCGCCCAGCGCACGCCGTCCAGGCCGTGGACGTTGCCGAATTCATGCGGATCCCAGACGATCGTCGTCACACCGCGCGGCAACACAGCTTCGGCATATTCAGCCGGCGTAACCATCGAGCTTTCGATATGCATATGCGTATCGATGAGGCCGGGAGAGATGATGGCGCCCGTTGCATCGAGCACTTTCGCGGCATCGGTGCGGCTTGCCGGCGCATGAACACTTGCGATCATCGCACCGACGAGGCCGATATCAGCCTCACGGATCAGGCCGGTGACGGCATCGAGGATGCGGCCGCCGGTGACAAGCACATCGAAGGCACTGTCGCCGCGCGCGGCCGCCACGGCGCGGGCGCGCAATGCCGGTTCGTTGAGATCGGCGGGTTCCTGGCGCGGGTTTGCAGTCATTTGCGGGCCTCATTGACCAGGGCGGCGAGAATTATGACACGCGCCATATCGGCATCGATGTCAGCGGCGAACTCAGCGTTGAACGCTGCGTGGGTGGCGCGGGTTTCAACGACGGTGCGACCGCGCGTATATTGCCCCTGCAGTTCCGCATCGATGCGGGCAGGGCGAAAGCTCACCGCCTGCGGGGCGACGAAGGCGACGGCGGCAGAGGGATCGTAGATCGCCATGGCAGGACGGCCGCGGCTGGTGCCAATCCTGATGTAGCCGGCAAACATATCGGCGATCAGCTCGGCATTGACACCACCGGCGGTACGGACCGGATCGGCATCCTCAGGTTTTGCCAGAACCTTGCGGCAAAGGTCGAGATCGACCATGCGCAGCGGCAGATTGTGGGCGATGACGATTGCCAGTGCTTCGGGGTCGGCGAGCGCATTGAATTCCGCCGAGGCCGTGTGGTTGCCGATGGTGACGCCGCCGCCCATCCAGACGAGTTCGGTGATGCGGGCGGCGAGATCGGGGCGGGCGAGCGCCAGTGCGGCGATATTCGTCAGCGGCCCGAGCGCCAGGATACGATGAGGGCCTTCCAGTTCAAGCCAGCGGCAAAGGGCGATAAAGGCGTCGCTGTCTGGCAGGCTCGGGGCCGGCGGCAGGTGCCTGCCCGTTGTCGGGATACCGCTCTCGCCGAGCACCGCCTGTGCCGTCTCGAGCTTGCCGAGAACGGGCATCTCGCGGCCGATGTGGATTGGGAACGTCCACCCGAAAGCCTTGGCGGCTCCCGCCGCATTGGTGCACACCTGCGACAGCGGCGTATTGCCGAAAACCAGCGAGACACCATCAATGTCGAGTTCGGCGTTCGTCACCACCATGATGGCGGCGATATCGTCGAACCCCATATCCGTGTCGATCCAGACGCCCATGATCTCACCCGAAACGCTTGAGGCTTGCGGAAGCCGCGACCGGCAGGTCGAAGGCGATGGAGCTGCCGAGTTCGTGTTGCGGCAGGGCTGCGTCCACTTCGGCCTTGATCGGGCCGAGCGAGCTGTCCAGCAAATATTCACGGCTGTTGCCGGCAAAGGACGTGCCGCGCACGGTGCCCTGGAAAGGACCAGAACCAAGGATCACCGCACGCGGCCGCCAGGCCAGGCCCGCCGCACCGTCGGGTGCCGCGGTCGAAAGGGCGACTGCGCCACCAGGCGTCGCGAGCTTTCCGTCCGTCAGCGCAAAGACATTCTCGAAGCCGACGAAATCGGCAACGAAAGAAGAAACAGGTTTGTTGTAGATATCTTCGGGCGTGCCGATCTGCTCGATGCCGCCGTTCAGCATGACGATGATACGGTCGGCAAGGGCAAGCGCTTCTGCCTGGTCATGGGTGACGAAGATCATCGTCACGCCCGTCTCCTTCTGGACACGCTGCAACTCGGCGCGCATTTCGAGGCGCAGGCGGGCGTCGAGGTTGGAAAGCGGCTCGTCGAGCAGCAGCACCTTTGGCTCCATGACCATGGAGCGCGCGAGCGCCACACGTTGCTGCTGTCCGCCGGAGAGCTCGCCCGGTTTGCGGCCGGCGAATTTTGCAAGGCCGACGGATTTGATGCCGGCATTGACCTTGCCGTCCAGATCATCACCACGAAGGCCCTTCAGCCGCAGTCCGAAGGCGACGTTTTCATAGACGGTCAGATGCGGGAAAAGCGCGTAGGACTGGAAGACGAGGCCGACAGCGCGTTTGTTGGCGGAGACGCGGGTGATGTCGGCGCCATCGAGATTGATGCGGCCGGAGGCCGGATTCAGCAGGCCGGCGATGGCGCGCATCGTCGTCGTCTTGCCGCATCCGGAAGGGCCGAGAAGCGCCACCAACTCGCCCCTGGCGATCGACAGGTCGAGGTCCTTCACCGCGACCGTATCGCCATAGGCCAGCGTCAGCTTGTCGAGTTGAAGGTAGGCATCAGACATAGCGAGAGAATCCCAGGAAGCGTTCGGCGAGGAAGACGATGCCGATCGAAAGGAAGGCGAGCAGCGCCGAGAGCGCCGCAATGGAGGGGTCGTAGGTGGTTTCCATGTAGCCCAGCATGTCGATCGGCAGCGTGCGCACGCCGGGGCCGGAGAGGAAGAGGGAGACCGGAACCTGATTGAAGCTGGTGACGAAGCCGAGGATGAAGGCAGCCAGAATGCCGCCGCGGATATTCGGCATCACGACGCGGAAGAAGGCGCCGAGCCGGGAGGAACCGAGCAGGACGGCCGCTTCCTCGATATCGGAGCGCAGGTTACCGAGGCTTGCGGACACGACACGCACGGCATAGGGCAGCACCAAGGCGGTATGGGCGAAGAAGAGCGCCAGTGTGATGTTGAAGCCGAAGGGCACGACGAGATAGCGCAGCAGCGCCAGACCGACGATGATGCCGGGCACGATGATCGGCAGCGAGACGATGGTTCTGACCGTTTCCGAACCCGGCAGCCGATAGCGCGCTAGCGCATAGGCGGCGGGAATGCCGAGGATGAGGGCCGCAAGCGTCCCGAAGACCGCCAGGAACATCGACATGGCAAAGCTGTCGCGGAAACTGTCGATGGTGAAGACCTTTGCAACCCAGCGCAGCGACAGGCCCTGGGGCGGGAAAGCCAGCGTGTCGCCGGCGGAAAGCGAAGCCGCGATGATGATCAGAAAGGGGCCGATCAGGAAGACCAGCAGCAGGAACAGCACGACAGGCGAAAGGAGGCGGATGCTCATCGGCGGTTCCTCGCGGTCGCAAGGCGTTTCAGCAGGATATTGGCGGTAAAGCTCATGACGATCAGGATGAAGGCGATGACACTCGCCGAGACGAAATTATTGGCGACGGAAACCTGCTGGTACATCAGCGTCTCCAGCATCAGCACCTTGGAGCCGCCGAGAATGGCGGGCGTGATATAGGCCGTCAGCGAGCCGGTGAAGACCAGCGTGCCGCCGACGACGAGGCCTTCCCTGGTGAGCGGCAGAATTACCTTCCAGAAGACCTGGAACCAGTTGGCGCCGAGCACGCGGGCGGCCGGAATGGCATCCTTCGGCATGTTCTCGAGTGCGCTGATGAGCGACAGGATCATCAGCGGCAGGAAAAGCTGCAGGAGGCCGATAAAGACGGCAGTCTCGGTGAAGAGCAGGCGCAGCGGCTCTGCGCTCAGGCCCAGGCCGGTGATCGCTTCATTGACGATGCCGGTGCGGCCGAGAATGACAATCCAGGCATAGGTGCGCGCAACCGGCGAGATCATCAGCGGCAGAGTGACGAGCCCGATCATGCGGCCCTTGCCCTTCGGAGGAAGATTGACGATCGCAAAGGCGGCGGCATAACCGATGATGGCCGACACCGCCGTCACTTCCAGGCCGAGCCGGAAGGTGCGGAAGAAAACGGTCCGGTTCAGCGTTTGCGAGAAGAAATCCGTATAGGCGGCAAGCGTCCACGCGCCGTCGCTGCGGAAGCCTTCGGAGAGCAGGATCGCGACGGGCAGCAGAAAGACTACGGCAGCGAAGATCGCGGCCGGCAGGGCAAGCGCCAGGGCTTCTGCTCGGTTCTGGAACATGAGACGCCTTTCGAGCGGGGAAGGGCGGTCCCGGTGGGTGCCGGGACCGATGTCAGCAGAGGCTTACTGGCCGACCTTTTCGTTCCATTCCTTCAGCCAGCCATTGCGGTTGTCGAGTGCGGCTGCGGACGGGATCAGCTTCAGGTTCTTGGCGGTGTCTTCGCCATAGGTGATGTTGTTTGCGACCTTGTCGGAGACCTTGACCTCCTTGTTCGCCGGGCTGTCGATGAGCTTTTCGGCGAGCTTGGTCTGGACGTCGGTCGAGAGCCAGAAGTCCATGAACTGCAGGGCGAGATCCTGGTTCTTCGAACCCTTGGTCATGACCAACACGTTCATGCCGCCGGTCTGGCCTTCCTTCGGGGTTGCCCAGGCAACGGGAAGGTCGAGCTTGGTGAAGCCTGCCCAGGAGAAACGGCCGATCGGAGCGGCCCAGATCTCCTCCTGCTGCATCAGCTGCACGAGCTGGGAAGACTTTTCATAGAAGGTAACGATCTCGTCCTTCTTTTCGCCGAGCGCTTCGATCGGCGCCTTGAGATCAGGCGTGTCCTTGCCGAGTGCGAGACCAAGCATGTAGAGCGCCGGCGGGCCCTGGTTGGTCGTGACGTTCGGGAAGGCTACGTGGCCGACATATTCCGGCTTCAGGAGATCGGCCCAGGACTCGATCTTCATCTTGTCCGAGCGGTAGGCAATGGAGGTGGCATAGAAAGTGTAGCCGACGCTCATGCCATCACCGTTCGGATCCTTGGCGACATCGTAGAGCCTGGAGAAATTTTCAAGCTTGGAGGTATCGATCTTGTCGATCAGGCCGGCGCGGGAAGCCGCAAGGCCATCGGCCATGGAGACGGCAGCAAGATCGACGACCGGATTGGCCTTGTTGGCTTCCATCTTGGCGAGGCGCTCGACGCTGTTGCCGGTTTCGACAACGAGCTTGCAGCCGCACTTGGCTTCGAAGGGGTCATAGACGATCGTCTTGTAATCGTCCTGCGCAAAGGCATAGACGGAAATGGTCAGCGTGCGTTCCTGTGCCGCTGCACCGAAAGGGAAAAGCGCAACCAGCGCCACTGATGCAACAAGAGCTTTTTTCATTCTACAGGTTCTCCATCTCTGAGGTTTTTCGTGCCGGGTTCACGAGCCCGGATGACTGGCGGATGATCAGCTGCATGGGCACGCGTTCGGTGTCCGCCGTAACCAGCACGCCCTCCCGTGTGCCACTATCGTTTATTCTGTCGACCAGTGCCGAAACGGCAATTTCGGCGATGGTGTCCATGTCCATCCTCACGGTCGTCAGCGACGGGGTGACGACCGGCGACCATATGAGATCGTCGAAGCCCGTGACGCTGACATCGGCGGGCACGCTGATGCCGTCTTGCTGCAGTTCAGTCAGCGCGCGCAGAGCCTGCAGGTCGGAAAGGGCCGCAAATGCCGTGAAGCCCTGACGCGCCTTTTCCGCAAGCCCCAGCCTGCAACCGGCGCCCGTCTCGTTTTCCAGCCGCTCGATCCAGAGTATTTCGGAGCGCATGCCATGTTGCAACCCAGCCCTGATGCCGCCGGCTCTGTCGTTCTGGACATTGGACTCGTGATTATTGCCGATGATGAGGATCTGCTGGTGGCCGAGGCCCGCCAGGTGGGCGGCAATTTCCTTTCCGCCCTGCCAGTGATCGGCGGCGACCGTATTGCCAGGTGTGGAGGCGGTATCGATGACCGCGACCGGGCAGCTTGCGGCGGAAATGCGGGTGGCGCGGCGAGGCACGACCACCATGCCGTCGACGCCACGTTCCACCAGCCGGTTGATCGCTTCCGTCTGGGCCGTGATATCGCCGCGGGAGTCGGCAATCAGCACGCCGTAGCCTGCTACGGATGCGGCATATTCGATGGCCTGGGCGATCTTCGGAAAGAGGGGATTGGCAATATCGGGCAAGACAAGGCCGAGCACGCCGCTACGGCCAGTACGCAGAGCTCTGCCGGCCTGGCTCGGCACATAGCCGAGTTCGGCGGCATGCGTGCGAATTCTTTCGATCAGTGCGTCGGAAACCCGGCCTTTGCCGGAGAGCGCATTGGAGACCGTGGCAACCGAGACGCCGAGCGACGTTGCTATCCTGCTGAGATTGGGTCCCGGGCGTTGTGAGGCCATTGTTTTGAAGCGCCGCGCTTAATCGTTTAATCAACTGCATAGCGTAGCGATTACGGCTTGTCGAATCCAAATCCTTCCTGTGCGCATATTATCTGTTCCGGCAGATATTCAGGCAAAGAAAAAGCCCCGCGGAAACCACGGGGCTTCGGAATGACGCTATGCGAGGACCTTAGCTGCCCTTGGCAGCTTTGACCGGTCCCGGACCGGTGGTCTTGCCAGTCGGCGCGAAGCCGCCGCCGGTTGCGATGTTAAGCGCAGCGTAATCCTTTGCCATCTGCTGAACGGCAGCCGCGAGGCTTGCCTGAGCGAGAGAGACCTGACGCTGGGCGTCGAGAACGTCGAGCAGCGAGGAAGCGCCGTCCTTATAGGATGCCGTCGAGAGTTCGAGGGTTTCCTGCGTCGTCCTCACCTGGGCGCGCAAGGCGTCGACCGTCTGGGCGTCACGGCGAACGGCCGAAAGGGCATCCTCGACCTGCTGGATTGCCGTCAGAACGGTCTGCTTCCAAGCGAGGTAGGATGCGACGGCGTTGGACTTGGAGACGTCGACATTGGCGCGCAGACTGCCGCCGTCGAGGATCGGCAGGTTCAAGGTCGGGCCGAAGGACCATGCCGACAGGCCGCCGTGGATGCCGCGCTGGTTGATGTAGCTCGGCGAGATCGAACCGGACAGCGAGATCGACGGGTAGAGCTGAGCTTCGGAGACACCGATCTGGGCGGTGGCAGCGGCGAGGTTACGCTCGGCCTGGCGAATATCCGGACGGTTGCGGATCAGGTCGGCCGGAACGCCGGAATTGATGCCGCCGCGGAAAGTCGGCTGGCCGGAGCCACGCAACAGTTCATCGACCATCGAACCGGCCGGCTGGCCGAGGAGGGTGGCGATTTGATGGGCCGAAACGCGGATGTTGGTTTCGAGACCGGGGATTTCTGCGAGCGTCGACTGGACGAGACCTTCAGCCTGGACGACGTCGAGGCGGGAGGCCGCGCCTGCGTCGAGCTGGAACTTGGTCAGGTCGTAGGTTTCCTGACGGGACTTCAGGTTGGCTTTCGAAAGCGCCAGGCGCTGCTGGAAGAAGCGCAGGTCAATATAGGTTGAAACAAGGTTCTGGATGTAGGACAGCTTGGCGATGTCGGCACCCGCATAGGCGGAATCAAGAGAGGCGAGGGCGCTTTCCTTGCTGCGCCTGAAAAGACCGAACATGTCGAGCAGCCAGGACAGGGAAAGCTGTCCGGCGCTGGTGTTGCGGGTGTTGAACTGGGTACGCAACTCGCCGGTCTCGCCGCTGACGGTGTGAGAAGCGCCAACATCGAGAGCAGGTAATGAACCGGCGCCAGCGATGGTCACGTTGGCGGATGCGGAATTGATGCGCTCGAGCGCCTGTTGAATCGTCAGGTTCTGGCTAAGGCCGGTCTGGACAAGGCTGTCGAGTTTGCGGTCGTTATAGGCTGTCCACCAGGCCGTGGTAGCGACGTCGCCGATGCTCTTTTTGCCACCTTCACTGAATTTTCCAGGAAGCGCCATTTCCGGAGGTACGTGATCAGGGCCTACTACACAGCCCGACAGCAATAACAATAGCGCCGGTGTGGCATAACGAAGAGATACCATGCATTTCATCCTGTAACTCGAGCAAGTCAATTCTTGTCCGAAGCGTCATGCTTCACTATCGGCCCGACGCGCCTCGATCCTTACGCTAAACACATGCCGAAGCAGTCCGCGCGCAATGTAGCAATCCGGAAAGCTTTCTCACAGTGCATTTATATCACACTCCCGCCTCATTTTTTTGCCGTGTGACAAAGATGCGGCGGATCACGACGAAGAAAGAGGGCACGAAGAAAATGCCGAGCACCGTCGCCGAAAGCATCCCTCCGAGCACGCCGATACCGATCGCGTTCTGGGCAGCGGAACCCGCGCCCGTAGCGATGGCCAAAGGCACGACGCCGAGAATGAAAGCCAGAGATGTCATGATGATCGGGCGCAGGCGCAGCCTTGCTGCTTCCAGCGTCGCCTCGAAGAGCCCCATGCCCGTCTCCGTCCGGTCCTTCGCGAATTCCACGATCAGGATCGCGTTCTTGGCGGCAAGGCCGATGGTCGTGAGCAGGCCCACCTTGAAATAGACGTCATTCGCCTGCCCGAATAGCGTTGCTGCGGCAAGTGCGCCGAGCACGCCGACCGGCACGGCCATGATGACCGAGAACGGGATCGACCAGCTCTCGTAGAGGGCAGCCAGGCAGAGGAAGACGACGAGAACCGAAATCGCGTAAAGCATCGGGGCCTGCGAGCCCGAGAGCCGCTCCTGATAGGAGATGCCCTGCCAGGCAACCGTGTAGCCGCCGCCGAGCTGTTCGGTCAGGGCTTCCATCTCGTTCATGGCTTCACCCGATGAGACGCCAGGGGCTGCCGCACCGTCGAGCGGGATGGCGCTGACAGCATTGAACCGGGCGAGCGAGGGCGCGCCATCGACCCATTGGGTTGTCGTGAAGGCGGAGAAAGGCACCATCTCGCCGGCGTTGTTGCGGGCATACCAGTGGTTCAGATCGGTCGGCTGCATGCGGAAGGGAGCGTCGCCCTGCACGTAGACCGGCTTGATTTCGCCGTTCAGCGTGAAGTCGTTGACGTCGCGGCCAGTGAAGATGATCGACAGCATGGAGTTGACCGAGGCGAGGTCGACACCCATGGCGCCGATCTTCTCCTGATCGATCAGGATTTTCATCTGCGGCTCGACTTCCTTGTTGTTCGAGCGCAGCGCGACGACCTTGCCGGTGGCGCCGGCCATCTGGATGAGCCGCTTGGATGCAGCCGTCAGGGCTTGATTGCCATGGCCGCCGGTGTCCACCAAATACATGGAGAAGCCGCTCGAGACGCCAAGACCCTGGATCGCCGGCGGCAGCAGAGCGAAGACCTGCGCCTCGCGGATCGTGAAGAAGTTCTTGAGGGCCCGGTTGACCACCGACTGAGCACTGAGATTGTGATCGGTGCGCAGTGAGAAATCCTTGAGCTTGGTGAAGACGATGGCGCTGTTCTGGCCGGAACCGTTAAAGCCGAAGCCGAGCGCGCCGAATACGGAATCCACCGCATCCTTCTCGTTTTCGCGGAAGTATTTTTCGACTTTTTCAACGACAGCCTGCGTCTGCTGCGTGGTCGAGCCAGGGGGCGTGGTGACGATGGTCAAAAGCACGCCCTGGTCTTCTTGCGGAAGGAACGAACTCGGCAGACGCGCGAAGAGATAGGCGCAGCCGGCGCCGACCAGCAGGAATACCAGCATGACGCGGATCGGGCGCTTCAAGAGGTAGCCGATGGTGCGCACATAGCCGTTGGTCGAACGGGTGAAGTTGCGGTTGAACCAGTCGCCGATGCGATGCTTCTTGTGCTCGTTGACCGGCTTCAGCATCGTGGCGCAGAGCGCCGGCGTCAGCACGATGGCGACGAGGGCCGAAAGCAGCATGGCCGAAACGATGGTGATGGAGAACTGGCGATAGATGATGCCGGTCGAGCCACCGAAGAATGCCATGGGAATGAAAACGGCGGTCAGCACGAGAGCGATGCCGACGATGGCGCCGGTAATTTCACCCATCGACTTCTCGGTCGCTTCAAGTGGCGATAGCCTTTCCTCCGACATGATGCGTTCGACGTTTTCCACGACGACGATGGCGTCGTCGACAAGAAGGCCGATCGCCAGCACCATGGCGAACATCGTCAGCGTATTGATCGAATAGCCTGTTGCCGCAAGGACGCCGAACGTGCCGAGAAGCACGACGGGTACGGCAATGGTCGGGATCAACGTCGCGCGCAGGTTCTGCAGGAAGATGAGCAGCACCACGAAGACGAGCACGATCGCCTCGATCAGTGTGTGCACGACCTTCTCGATCGACAGCTCGACGAAGGGGGTCGTGTCGTAGGGATAGGTGATCTCGACGCCTTCCGGCAGGCCACGACCGATCGTTTCGAGCGCGGTGCGGACACGGGTGGCGGTATCGATGGCGTTCGCGCCAATTGCAAGGTTGACGGCGAAACCAGACGACGGCAGACCATTATAGCGCGAGCTGCCGCCATAGCTCTCCTGCCCGATTTCGACGCGGGCGACATCGCTCAGACGGACTGTAGAACCGTCCTTTTCGACCTTCAGGATGATGTGCTCGAAATCCGCGACCGTGGTCAGCTGGCTCTGTGCCGTGATGGTGACGTTGATCTGCTGGCCCGGGACGGCAGGCTGGGCGCCAAGCGAGCCGACGGAGACCTGCGTATTCTGGGCCTGGATAGCCGAGGTCACGTCGCCCGGTGTGAGCTGAAACTTCTGCAGTTTGAACGGGTCGAGCCAGACACGCATGGCGTAGCCGGAGCCAAATACGTTGATGCTGCCTACGCCTTCCAGGCGCTGGATCTGGTCCTCGATCGAGGTCGACATGATGTTGCCGAGGTCAACGGAGGTGCGTTTGCCATCTGTCGAGACCAGCGAGCCGACGAGAAGAATGCTCGACGTGGAGCGCGTGACGCTGATGCCAGCATCGATGACGTCGCCAGGCAACTGCGACTGGACAAGCTGCAGCTTGTTCTGAACCTGTACCTGCGCGATGTCAGGATTGATGCTCGTCCCGAAGGTCAGCGAAATGCTGGCCGAGCCTGTCGACGAGGTCGAGGTCATGTAGGTCAGGTCGTCGAGACCAGTCATGCCGTCTTCGATGATGGTGGTCACCGATTTTTCGACCGTTTCCGCGCTCGCGCCGCGATAGCTGGTGTTGATGCGGACCGTTGTCGGCGCAATATCAGGATATTGCGAGATCGACAGCGTGAAGATCGCGAGCAGACCTGCGAGCATGATGGTGATCGCAATGACCCAGGCAAATATCGGTCGTCGGATGAAAAACTTGGCCATCGGTTATTCCTGTACGGCTGGGACGGTGACGATACGGGAGTGCCTGCGCATTACTTTGCTGCGGGCTTCTGTTCGCCTCCGGCCACGGGCTGATCGGCAGGGACAACCACGCCGTTGTCATTGATTTTCATTGGAACCGGTTTTACCGGCATGCCTGATACAATCGACTGCAGACCGCTGACGATGAGCTGGTCGCCATCCTTTACGCCCTGGGTCACGAGCCAGGAATTGTTGGAAGGCGAGGCATTCTCGAACACGCGGGTCTCAACTTTGCCCTCGGCGGAAATGAACTGCGCGGTCAAACGGCCGTTGGCGTCACGGGTGGTGGCAAGCTGCGGCAGGGAATACCCGGTTTCGTTACCGAGTTCGACTGTGGCGCGTACGTACATGCCGGGCAGGACGACGCGGTCGGGGTTCGGGAAAACAACACGGATGATGAAGGTACCGGTCGTTTCGCTGACAACCTGCTTCGACATGTCGAGCTTGCCCTTCTGATTATACTCGCGGCCGTCTTCGAGGATCAGGCGGAACGCGACATTGTTGTCCTCGCCCTTGACGTCGCCGGCAGCGATCGCATCGCGCAATTTCAGCAGGTTGGTGCTCGATTCCGTCAGCGAAATGTAGATCGGATCGAGCTGGCGGATGGTGGTCAGTGCGGTCGTCTGGTTGGCCGCAACGACGTTGCCGATGTTGTAGGCGGTCTGGTCGATGACGCCGTCGAAGGGGGCTGTGATCTTCGTATGATCGAGATCGATCTGCGCTGCGGTCAACGCCGCCTTTGCGGCTTCGACTTCTGCATTCGCTTGTGCAAGGGCCGTTCGGGCGGTTTCGAATTCGATCTGCGTTGCGCCGCTGCCGACCAGCCGCTGGTAGCGGTCGAAATTGCTTTGGGCGCTTGGCACGCCGGCCTCGGCTTTGGAAATCGCGGCCTGGGCCTGCTCAACGGTTGCGCGGTAGGCGGCGTCGTCGATCTGGTAGAGCAGATCGCCCTTCTTGACTTCGCCGCCTTCCTTGAACGCGATTTCACGGATGATGCCGCTTACCTGCGGGCGGATATCAGCCACCTGGAAGGCCTCGGCGCGGCCGGGCAGGATCGTGGTAATCGGATAGGTATCCTTTTTCAGCGTGACCACACCAACCGGGGCAGCCTGCTGGGCAGCACCGCCCGCGCCTGGATTGCCAGCGGGCTTGCTGCCGCCCTCGTTGCAGGCGGCGAGACCGATAACAAGCAAGAGGGTCGAGGTTACGATGAGGGCGCGCCTGGTCATGCTGAATTTCCTGTGCGGTTGGCAGTAGCGGTTCAATCGCCGGCCCTTGGAGGCGCCGCTCTATATAAACGTGGTGATTGATCCGGTAACAGGTGCCGTTATCCGATATTAAGAAAAGCTTTATGAAGTGACGTAATTCAGCAATCGTCACTTAGCAAGGTTTATTTTGCAGTGCGGCATCCACGAAACACACGATTTTTTTCCGCACGGTGCACAAGCGTGTTCTTGTCGTCCTTGGCAATGAGAATGGGATGCAGAACACAGGCTAGAACATCTGCAACGGTGCGCGCTGCCATGTCCGTATTGTCGCAATGGTAGTTGCCTTCGGCGACGCCTTCACGAATGATCTCGCCGAGCTTCTGTTCTATCCGTTCACGATAGCGCTGGCCGGCATCGAGCTTGGCATCGATCGTCGAGATCACCATCTCGAAAATGTAGGGGTTCTGCTGGATATCCCGCAGATGGCTGTCGAGCAGGCGCAGGACGAAGCTTAGCAACTGCTCTTTCGGCGGCAGGCTGGTGTCAACGGCGGCGAAGCGCTCGGTCGCATTGCCGAGATGACGCTCGGCGATCGCATCGACGAGCACCGCCTTCGAATGAAAATGCTTGAAGACATTGGCTGGCGACATGTGCAGCGACGAGGCGATATCGGCGATGGAAACCGCGACGAAGCCGCGCTGGCGAAACAGCGTATCCGCCATCGAGAGGATATCCTCCCTGGTCTCTTCGGCCTTGCGTCTGGGCCTGCGTGCCATGTGTCCCCCGCCGGGCTTGGCCCGGCACCCCTTTTTTCCGATGCTAGCGCGATTGGTTGAAAGCCTGCAACAGGCTTGCAACTCCGGCTTCAAAGGTTCAGGGAAAATAGGGCTCGAGATTTGCCCGGACACGTGCCGCGGGCGTTTCGCCACGGTCGTCGGGTACGAAGCGTTCCCCGGTAATCCATTCATAGGCTTTGATATAGACGGCTGACGTCTGCTCGATCAGCTCGAGAGGAATTTCCGGAATCGCGTCCTTGTAGGGGTCGCAGCGTTCGACGACCCAGGCGCGGACGAAGTCCTTGTCGAAGCTTTCAGGCCGCTTGCCCGCTTCGAAAGCGGCGGGATAGGTTTCCGCCACCCAATAGCGGCTGCTGTCTGGCGTGTGGATCTCGTCGGCGAGAATGATGTTGCCGTCCTTATCGGTACCGAATTCATATTTGGTGTCGACGAGGATGAGGCCACGCTTTGCCGCCATCTCCTGGCCACGGGCAAAAAGCGCCAGCGCATATTTCGACAGCGTTTCCCACTGTTCCTTCGTCAGCAATCCGCGGCTGACAATCTCTGCCGGGGTGAGCGGCTCGTCATGCCCGCCGTCGAATTCCTTGCTGGTCGGCGTGATGACCGGCTCGGGAAGGATCTGATTGTCGCGCATGCCGTCGGGCAGGCGCATCCCATACATCTCGCGCTCGCCCTTCTTATAAAGTGTCAGGATCGAAGTGCCTGTCGTGCCGGCGAGATAGCCACGTACGACGATCTCGACCGGAAGGATATCGAGCCGTTTGCCGATGACGACATTCGGGTCGGGATAGTCGAGGACGTGATTGGGGCAGATGTCCTTCGTTGCCTCGAACCAGTATCGGGCTGTCTCGGTCAGCACCTGTCCCTTGTAGGGAATGCAGGTCAGGATGCGATCGAAAGCGCTCAGCCGATCGGTGCTGATGATGATGCGCCGGCCATCCGGAAGATCGTAATTCTCACGCACCTTGCCGCGGTAGTAGTTCGGCAGTTCCGGGAAATGGGCTTCGGAGAGAATACGCACGACGCCTGGTTATCCTTCTATCGGCTGAGACTAAAGCGTGCCGCGATCATTGGGGTCCGCTTCGCACGCCTCAGGTCTTTGTTTTACGCATGTCGTTATCGCAAAACCGCTCCACACTTTTGCGCCGCATGCTCTGGCCCTGCTCTAGTTTCATTGCTGTGGAAGTCAAGCAAAGGCTCGTTCAAAGCCAGAAGACGGTGACGAGAATGAGCGTGAGTATATAGCCAGTGAGGGTCAGCGGCCAGCCGGCGCGTAGGAAATCGCGGAAGCGGTAGCTGCCGATGCTCATCGACAGAGTATTGTTGTGATGGCCGAAGGGGGTGAGGAAATCCTGCGATGCTCCGGCTGCCACCGCGATCAGGTAGGCCTGCGGCGGTTGCTCACCGGCGCGCGCAAACTCCAGCGCAATTGGTGCAAGCACGATCGCAACCGTCGCGTTGTTGACGAAGGGCGTCAGCGCCATGGCGAGAAACAAAACGAGTGCGATGCCCCACAACGGATTTACGATGGGGAATACAAGGCTAAGCCAGGTTGCAATGGTCTCGGCCATGCCTGTCGTGGCAACTGCCTGACCGATCGGAATCATTGCCGCCAACATGATGATGATCGGCCAGTTGAGATCCGCCATCGCATGGCGAATATTCAAATAGCCGGGGAGAGCAAGTGCCAGGAGCACGAAGGCAAGAGCGATGTCGGGGCGTAGACCGAAAGCGGAGGCAGCAACGCCGCAGGCAAAAATAGCAAAAGGTCGCCACGAGGCTGTTGAGGCAGGAGGAGGCGCTGTTGAGGCAAGCGGAAGGCATTCGCACTCCTCAAGCGCTTCCGCGACCGCCGCTTTCGGGCCATCCAGTACCAATATGTCGCCGATCGAAAGCTGCAGATCCGCAAAACGCCCCTCGATGCGAGGAGACCGCATCGACAATGCTGAAACAGTGACCCCGCGATTGCGGAAGACCTCCAGCGATGCGATGCGCGAGCCGACGACAGTGCTTTCCGGCATGACGACGGCTTCGATGCTTGTGAAATCCGGCTGCAGTCCGTGTGGATGGGCGTCTGCCACAAGCGCCTGCGAGGCGGCCAGATCCGCGAAGGCCGAATCCGCGCCCTGCGCCAGCAGGATATCGTTTGGCTGGATGACAGATTGCTCGAGGGGGCCAAAGACGAAAGTCCCGCCGCGGATCAGGGCGTGCGGCTGAATGCCGAAGCGCTCGGGACATTGGGCCAGTGTCGCGCCGATAAGCGAGGAATGTTCGGGGATGCTGCGTTCGACGACAATGCGGCGGATCGGTGGAGTCGGCGCTTCCGTTGTCTCGTCCGGCTCTGCAAACAACCGCTGCACCATCAGCGCGATCAGCATGATGCCTGCTATGGCGACCGGAAGCCCGACATAGGCGAAGTCGAAGAAGCGGAAACCTTGGCCGGTGGCTTTTTCAAGCGCGTCGCTGACGAGAAGATTGGCGGGAGTGCCGATCAAAGAGACAAGACCGCCGAGAAGGGCGGCGAAGGAGATCGGCATCACGAGCTGCCGGCGCGGAATGCTCATGAGCGTGCTGAGCCGGAGCGCCAATGGCAAGGTGATCGCAAAGGCGCCGATGTTGTTCATGAAGACAGAGATGATGCCGGTCAGCGCGGACATGGCTGTGATGACCCCGAAATGCGAGAAACCCGATGCCAGGAAGCGCTCGGCGAGGCTGTCAAAGAGTTTGGTGCGCGCCAGTACCTGGACGATCAGCAGGATTTCGACCACGGTGATGACGACAGGGCTTGAGAAGCCGGCAAAGATGCCTTCGGCGGGATAAAGGCCGAGCACGTAGCCAGCAAGCAATCCGCCGATGGAGATAAGTTCCATGCGCAAGCGGTCGAGGGAGAACAGGAAGAGCATTGCCACCAGCAGGATCAGGAGGGCTGCTTGCTCAAGCGTCATCGGCGGTTCCTGTCTTCGATCACACGCCGAATGTAGCTCTTCGTCTCGTGCTGTATAGCCCGTTCAGACGAAAGAATGATCGGTCTTCACATGTGAGCTCGATGCCGCTCAGGCAAGTCTGCGCCATTTTCCTTCGGCTGTCCGCTCCAGGATGGGCGTGGCGAAAACGCCTTTCGTGCGCGCCTGCCATTGGGGGGCTGCGGCGTCGAGCTTGGCGCGCCAGCGGTCCGATTGCAGCATGGCCGCACCAATGACGATGGGTTCGACGTTGCAGCTCCCGAGCAGATCAAGGCCTGCGACGATCGAAGTTCCGCTCGATATGACGTCATCGATCAGCGCGACACGGCGTCCTTCCAGGAGGGGCAGCATGCGCGGATCTATATAGAGCCGTTTCTGTTGTTCCGGCGTGGTGATCGATGAGAGTGAGACTGACAATTCGTCGCGATACCAGAATTTGCGGGAGGTGCCGAGCGGCACATAGCGGCTGTGGCCGAGCTTCTGCGCGACAGCAGCTGCGAGTGTCAGGCCGAGTGTCGGCAGACCGGCAACCACATCGATGCCTGATGGTTCTATCTTTGCTGCAAGGCTTTCGGCGAGCGCGTCCAGTACTGCAAAGCTTGCCTGGTTGATAATCAGCGAGGCCAGCGCGTGATCGCCATCCGAGAGTACCCGGATCGGCAGCCGCAACTGTCTGCCATCCCCCAGTTCCGCTATAAAGAAGGAGGTGAAATCGCCGCCTGTTTCAAAGCTGCCCGGCGGATGGATCTCCTGCCAGAAATCATGAGGCTTCATCTCGTTCATTCTCAATCCCGTATTGCCTTGCCGTTACCGAGCTTCCGGCGAAGGTCCTTCAGCTCGGATTCAGTCAAGGCCCTGACCGATCCCTTCGGCAGGTCGCCAAGTCCCAGCCCACCGATCGCGACACGCACGAGCCGCAGGCAGGCGATATCGAGCGCTTCCAGCATCCGGCGGATCTGCCGGTTGCGACCCTCCTGCAATTCCACTTCGATCCAGGAGTTGCGGTCGCCCT